>VHBP01000008.1 GCA_016871915.1 Gemmatimonadota bacterium | reverse complement strand
GCAGCGCGGCGGGTGGGGGCCCTTCGCCCTCTTCCCCGAGACCGCGGTCCCCGCGCATCTCCCCGCCTTCGCCCCACCGGAGCTCACCGCCGCCGACTATCGCCTCACCGGGCTCTCCCTCGCAGGGCACCCGATGCGACATCTCCGCGCGACCCTCACCCCCAACGGCGTGCGTACCGCGCGCGAGCTCCACACGCTCGGCGATGGCGCGCGCGTCGCCCATGCGGGGCTCGTGATCTGCCGGCAGCGGCCGCCGACGGCGAAGGGGTTCATGTTCCTCACCCTCGAGGACGAGACGGGGACGATCAACGTCGTGGTGCGGCCGCAGCAGGCCGAGTCGGAGTTCACCCTGCTCGCGCAGCAGCCGATCCTCCTCGTGCGCGGGGTGCTCCAGGTGGAGGATGGGGTCTGGAACATCCGCGGGGAGACCTTCCTCCCGATCCGCGCCGGTGCGGGGGAGGATTTCGCGCGGGGGCATGATTTTCATTGAGTCCCTGCCCCATCTTTCGGTATGCGAATCGCGCTCTTCGGTGCCACCGGTCGCGTCGGCGGCCGTCTATTGGAATACGCTCTCGCGCTCGGGCATGAGGTGCGCGCCCTGGTGCGCGACCCGGCGAAGCTCGCCCCGCGTGCGGGGCTCGAGATCATCCAAGGGCATGTACTCGATGCCGACGCCGTCGCGCGCGTCGTCGCGGGGGCGGAGGTGGTGCTCTCCGGCTTAGGAGGTGCCGGCGTGCACGAGCCGGGCGAGGCGCAGTCGCAGGGGATGCGCAACATCGTCGCCGCGATGCGCGCGCATGGGGTGCGCCGCGTGCTCGGCGTGGCGGGTGGCGGGATCCTCGACTCGGTGCATGGCGGACTCCGTCACGATCAACCGACCTTCCCCGCGATCTTCAAGCAGGTGAGCGATCGCCACAAGGCGGCTTGGCACGCGATGCGAGACGGCGACGTGGACTGGACGATGGTCTGCACCGGGGACATCGTGCCCGGCGAGCGGACCGGGGTCTATCGCTGGAGCGATGACTTTCTGCCGGAAGGCGCGAACCGGATCTCGGTGGAGGATGTCGCGCACTTCATGGTGGAGGAGATGACGGCGAACCGGCATCTCCGGCGGCGGGTCGGGCTCGGGTACTGATCAGCGCCGCGCGAGCTGATCGCGCAGCCACTGCCCTGTCGCGACGACCGCCCCGCGATCGATCCCCGTGGTAAATCCGCGCGGCTCAAGGAAGGCGAGCACCGCCTCCGTCGCGACATTCCCCGTGGCCCCAGGCGCGAAGGGACATCCTCCGATCCCGCCCGCGCTCGCATCGATGCTCCGAATCCCAAGCTCGAGACAGACCTCGAGGTTGTCGAGCGCACGCCCCTGCGTGTCGTGGAAGTGCGCGTTGACCTGTGCGGGATCGACCACCTCGAGCACCGCCTCCATCACCATCCGCGTGCGATCGGGCGTCCCGACGCCGATGGTGTCGGCGATGCTGATCTCCTCGCATCCCATCTCAAGGAGCTCGCGTGTGACATCGGCCACCGCCTCGGGCGCGATCACGCCCTCGTAAGGACAGCCGAGCGCGCAGGAGACCGTCCCGCGCACCGCGATCCCTGACTCCAGCGCCGCGGTGACCACCGGCCGAAAGCGCGCTAGCGACTCGGCGATCGAGCAGTTGATGTTCTTCTGCGAGAAGCTCTCGCTCGCCGCACCGAAGACGACGATCCCATCGGCACGCGCATCGCGCGCGGCCTCGAAGCCTCGCCAGTTCGGTGTCAGCACCGTGTAGCGTATGCCAGAGTGACGACGGATGCCCGCCATCACCTGCGCGGCATCGGCGAGCTGCGGGACCGCCTTCGGGGAGACGAAGGAGGTGACCTCGATCGTGGGGCACCCCGCCGCACTCAGCCGATCGACGAGCTCCACCTTGATCTCGGCGGGAAGCGGAGTCGACTCGTTCTGGAGGCCGTCACGCGGGGCGACCTCGACGACGGTCACGAAATCGGGATCGGCAGCCATCGACAGGTTGGTAGCCATCATACGCCGAACTGCGTGAGATGATGGTCGAGATGCTTTGCTAACATAACGTTCCACTCGGTCGCGGAGAGAGGTCCGAGCGTCGGAGACTCGCGACCATCAAGGAATGAGGGTCCGAGACGATGAACCTGCTCCAAATCGGCGATGAGACCATCTCGCTCCCGGACGAAGTCCTGCTGCGGCCCTACTTTAAAAATGGGAGCTGTAGGAAGATTTCTATTCATCCGCATCCGCCCAGTGACCCGTGGCTTGACCACGATGCGAAACAACAGCCGGAGTAGTCGATTCGGGCGCGGGAAATCATCCCGCAACGCCATCGCAAACGCCACACGGCAGTGAGCAAGCATCTCACCCGCATTCATCCGGCCCCATGCTGGACGCTGACCAGCGTTGAGCTGGCGGACGCGGGCGACCACAGCATCAAGCGAAGATCGCTCAAAAAAATCGGGGATATCGTCTGAGCGCGACGGAACCTGTGACATCAGTATACAAAAGGTAGGAACTCGAGCCAGCAGTTGCCATCACCACCTGACAAACTAGAGATTCGCTCATGCGCGCTCCCGCCCCCGGTTTCACCACGCGATTTGCCCCCGCCCCGACCGGGGCGCTGCACCTGGGACACGCGGTGAACGCCCTCTGGGTCTGGGGGTTGGCTCGACGGTTCGAGGGACGCGTGTTGCTTCGGATCGAGGACCACGACCGCGGACGATGCCGACCGGCGTACGAACAGGGGATCCTCGACGACCTTGACTGGCTCGGGCTCGTTCCTGATGGACTGACCACCAGGGACTTCCGCGCGGGCCCGGTGCCGCAGCGCCAGAGCGACAACACCGCGCGATACGAGATGCGACTCGCCGAATTGGAGGCGCGCGGACTCGTTTATGGATGCCGATGCTCGCGCGCGGAGATCGCACTGGTCACGAATGCACACGAGGGTCTCGAGCTCGTGTACCCTGGGACCTGCAGAGGTCAGGGATCAGGGGTCAGGGATCAGGTCGGACGACGAGTCCTCATGAAAAGGGATGCGCCTGAGCGATTCGATGATCTGCGGCTCGGTCCTCAAAGCCAAGACCCGATGGCACAGTGCGGCGATCTCCTCGTGCGCGATCGCAACGGCCAGTGGACCTATCAGTTCGCGGTCACCGTCGACGATTGGGAGCAAGGGATCGACCTCGTGATCCGCGGCGAGGACCTCCTCGCCTCCACGGGTCGACAGCTCCGGCTCGCGCAGCTGCTCGGGCGTACGACGCCGCCCGCCTTCCTCCATCACCCGCTCCTCCGGCATCCGGACGGCCGCAAATTGAGCAAGTCGTCGGATGACACCGGGCTCGCCGAGCTTCGTGCAGCCGGATGGACGCCGGCGCGCGTTCTCGGTCTCGCGGCGCAGCTGAGTGGGCTCCAGCCCGACCCGACCCCCTGTGCGCCCGCGGGGATCGCCGACCTGTTCGCCGCCGTCTGATGAGTCCAGATTCCCGCCTCATGGCCTCCCGACGCCGCGCGCCGACGTGACCCCCGCCCTCCTCGCGCTCCTCGCCTTTCTCGCGCTCCAACTCGGGATCGGCGTCTACCTCTCGAAGCGCATCAGCTCCGAGGCCGACTACCTGATCGGCGGACGCTCCCTCGGCTACACTCTCGCGACCTTCTCGCTCTTCGCCACCTGGTTCGGTGCGGAGACGGTGATCGGCTCTTCCACCACGATCTATGGCGAGGGCTTCTCGCTCGCCTCGCCCGAACCGTTCGGCTACGGGCTCTGCCTCGTGCTCATGGGCGCCTTGCTCGCCCGTCCACTCTGGAATCGTGGACTCACCACCCTCGCCGACCTCTACCGTCAGCGCTTCGGCATCGGGGTCGAGCGACTCGCCGCGGTGCTCCTCATCCCGAGTTCGGTCCTCTGGGCCGGCGCACAGATCCGCGCCTTCGGTCAGGTGCTCGCCACCGCGAGCCTCCTCACCCCCGAGATGGGGATCGGGATCGCCGCGCTCTTCGTGGTCACCTACACGATGTTCGGCGGACTCCTCGCCGATGCCGTCACCGATGTGCTGCAAGGGATCATCCTCGCCATCGGTCTGATGATCACCCTCGGCGCAGTGGTGCTCCGCGTCGGTGGCCCCGCCGAGGCCTGGCAGCTGCTCGCGACCTCGGAGCGTGTGAATCTCGCGCCGTCGGCGGCGGGCCCGATCTGGCTCGCGATCGAAGCGTGGGCGATCCCCGTGATCGGGTCGCTCACCGCGACGGAGATCGTGAGCCGTGTGATCGCCGCGCGCTCCGCGTCAGTCGCCCAGCGCTCGTCACTCGCCGCCGGTGGGATGTACATGCTCATCGGGAGCATCCCGGTGGTCATCGCGCTCCTCGCCGGCGCGCTCACCACCGACCTCGCGCATCCGGAGCAGCTCCTCCCGACCATCGCGCGTGATTCGTTGCCTCCGATCCTCTTCGCCGTCTTCGCCGGCGGTCTGATCGCCGCGATCCTCTCGACCGTCGACTCGACGCTGCTCGTGGCCTCGGGACTCCTCTCGCACAACCTGATCGTCCCGCTCACGGGCATCACGGAAGAATCGGCGAAGGTGCGCATCGCGCGTGGGGGCGTCCTCACCTTCGGTCTCGTCGCCTGGTTCCTCGCGCTCAACAGCGACGGGGTCTTCGCGCTCGTCGAACAGGCGTCCGCTCTCGGGAGCACCGGTGTCGTGGTGACGGTCGTCTTCGGGCTCTTCACGCGTCTCGGGAGTCCGCGCACCGCGGCGCTCACGCTGCTCACCGGTGTCATCAGCTATGGGGTCGCCACACTCACCGCGCATCCCACGCCGTTCCTGCTCTCCCTCGCCTGCGCCCTCGGCGCCTGGACCCTCGGATGTCTGGTCGATCGCGTTCGGCGCTGATCGGCGCCGCCTTTCTGATGGCGACCTCGGCCGTGGGGCCGGGGTTCCTCACACAGACCGCGGTCTTCACCGAGAAGCTCGGCGCGAGCTTCGGCTTCGCGATCCTCGCGAGCATCGTGATCGATCTCGTCGCACAGCTCACCATCTGGCGGGTGATCGCCGCTTCGGGACGCCGCGCCGGCCCCGTCGCCGATGCGGTGCTGCCGGGGCTCGGGACCGTACTCACCGTGCTCGTGGTGCTCGGTGGGCTCGCCTTCAACGTCGGGAATGTCGCCGGGGCGGGCTTGGGGCTCGAGGTGGTCGCGGGCATCCCCGTGACGATCGGCGCCGCGCTGAGTGCCGCACTCGCCATCGGGCTCTTCGTCGTGAAGGAGGCGGGGCGCGCGATGGACCGCTTCAGCATCGGGCTTGGCTTCGTGTTGATCGCCCTCACCATGACCGTGGCACTCGCGTCGGGTCCCCCGATCGGTGAGGCGATCGCCCGCACGGTGTTCCCTACGCAGATCGATGTGCTCTCGGTGGTGACGATCGTCGGTGGGACGGTGGGCGGCTACATCACCTTTGCCGGCGCCCATCGATTGATCGATGCCGGCGTCACCGGCCCGGCCGCGGTGCCGCAGGTCACCCGCTCCGCCGCGACCGCGATCGGGGTCGCGAGTCTGATGCGCATCATCCTCTTCCTCGCCGTCCTCGGTGTGGTGCATCAGGGCGTCACGCTCGATCCCGCGAATCCACCGGCTTCGGTCTTTCGTGCAGCCACGGGAGATCTCGGCTATCGGCTCTTCGGCATCGTGATGTGGAGCGCGGCGATCACCTCGGTCGTCGGCGCGGCGTATACCTCGGTCTCGTTCCTGCGGAGTCTGCATCCCGCGCTCGACCGACAGTGGCCCCGCGTGGTGATCGGGTTCATCGCGCTCTCGACCGCGGTGTTCGTGGTGATCGGTCGCCCGGTGAAGACGCTGCTCTTGGTCGGGGCGCTCAATGGACTCATCCTCCCACTCGGCCTCGCCGCGATGCTCGCAGCCGCACAGCGACCGGCGAACGTTGGCGCCTATCGGCATCCTCGCTGGCTCACCGGACTCGGACTCCTCGTCGCACTCGTGATGACCGCGGCGGGCGGCTATGTGCTGGTGCGCGACCTCCCCGCACTCCTGCGCTGACCCACCGATCGATCAGTGCGCGATGGGCGGCGGCGGCGCGGGGCTCGGTGGCGCGGCGAAGTGCACCCCCGACTCGCGCACGAGTCGCAAGATGCCCAAGAGAAACTGCTCGCGGACCTGCTTGAACTCCGGCCCCTGACGGGTCGTGACCCAACAGACCACCTCGAGATCGATCGAGGCGGCAGAGAGCCCGATCAGTCGGACCTGCACCCCCTCCGACCAGGTCTTGGGATGTGCCCTGAGCAGGGCGTCGATCCCATCGCGCACCCGCTCCAGCTGCTCGGGCGCGGTCGCGAGGTCGAGCGAGAGGACGGTGCGGAAACGAAAGCGATCCCGCTCCCCGAAGTTCTCGGAGCGCATCTCCGCGAGCCGCCCATTCGAAAGGCTCACCACCGTTCGCTCGGCCGTCCGGATCCGCGTCGACCGCAGCCCGATCGCCTCGACCTCCCCCTCGATCCCCTCGATGTTCACCGGGTCGCCGACACGGAAAGGCTGATCGACCCCGATCGAGAGCGACCCGAAGAGATTCTCCAGCGATTTCTGCGCGGCCAACGCGAGCGCGATCCCACCGATCCCGAGCCCCGCGAGGATCGTGATGACGGGGTAGCCGAAGACCGTCGCGATGCTGAGCACGGCGAGGACGACGAGGAGGACCCGGGCGATCCGCGCGCCGAGCGGGATCAGCGACCGCATCGCCGGATACTGCCTGACCCAAGCGCTCGCCGGCGCCGTCCGCTCGACGACCCCGACCAGTCGCAGCAGGGCCCAGAAGAAGGCGACCACCAGCAGCGCCTGCTGGAGATCGACCACATGGCCCAGTGGCGCCTTGGCCAACGCCACCCACCCGATCAGGATGCGCGAGGCGAGGACACCGACGAGCAGGATGATCGGACCGCGCGAGGCGTCGACGAGGAGGTCATCGAGCTCGGTCGGGGTGGTCGCCACGACTCGCCGGAGCGCCACCTGCACGGGGCGGACGAGCAGCACCCCGAGGGTCGCCCCCGCCGGGACCAAGAGGAGGAGCGCCAGCCACTGCCACCAGGCGACGCCGAAGGGTCCCATCCCCTGCAGGACGGAAGGGAGGTGATCGCGGACCCAGGCGAGGGAGGCCGCGCCCCCCTCCTGGACGACCTCGAGCTGCGAGAACGGAGTCATCGACATGCCCGCAACCTCGAACGACACGCCTCGGCACGCAACCCACCGGTCCGGGTACCTTTCATCTATCTCCACCCGACAAGCCTGCCATGACCACCGCCGCCCCCGCCCACGCCACCGCCGCGTCCCACCTCGCCGACCCCGATCATCACCCCTCGTTCACCCGCGGGGTCTTCCTCGGTGAGATCCGCGAGGAGCTGATCTTCCCCTTCCCCGAGCCCTCCGCAGAGGAGAAGGAATCGCTCGCGGCGATCCTCGACGCCTTCCGCACCTGGGCTGCAGATACCCTCGACAGTGCGCAGATCGATCACGACGGCCGCTTCCCCGACGCGGTGCGCCACGGGATGGCCGAGCTCGGTCTCATGGGGCTCAACATCCCCGAGCAATACGGTGGCTTCGGTGCCTCCGCGATGGTCTTCAATCGTGTCTTCGGGGAGATCGGCGCACACGATGCCGCGCTCGCCGTCTACTTCGGTGCGCACCAGAGCATCGGGATCAAGGGGATCATCCTCTTCGGCACCGAGGCGCAGAAGCAGCAGTGGCTCCCGAAGTGCGCGAGTGGCGAGTGCATCGGGGCCTTCTGCCTCACCGAGGCGGGCTCTGGCTCCGACGCGCAGGCGATGCGCACCACCGCCGTCCCCAGCGAGGATGGGTCGCACTACCTCCTGAATGGCGCCAAGATCTGGATCTCCAACGCGGGCTATGCCGGCGTCCTCACCGTCTTCGCGAAGGCTTCCGTCACCATCGATGGCGTGGTGAAGCAGCGCGTCACCGCCTTCATCGTCGATGCCCACGCCCCCGGTATCTCCCTGGGGAAGGTCGAGGAGAAGATGGGGATCAAGGGAAGCGACACGCGCACGATCACCTTCGAGAACGTGCGGGTCCCGGCGGAGAACCTCCTCGGTGAGGTCGGCGGTGGCTTCAAGATCGCCCTCGAGATCCTCAACTCCGGTCGCCTCGGCCTCTCGGCCGGTTCGACGCGTGGGACGCGCGAGATGATGAAGCTCGCTCTCGCGCATGCCAAGGAGCGAGAGCAGTTCGGACGCCCGATCGGCTCCTTCGAGATGATTCAGCGGAAGTTCGCCGCCGCTGCCGCCGACTGCTACGCCATGGATTCAGCGTGGATGCTCTGCGCCGGGATGGTCGACCGTGGGGGCGTCGACTTCTCCCTCGAGACCGCAGCGTGCAAGATCTACGCGTCGGAGCTCGCCTTCCGGACCGCGAGCGAGGCGATGCAGATCGCCGGCGGGATCGGCTACTCCAAGGAGTATCCGTACGAGCGCGCGCTGCGCGACTCCCGCATCAACATGATCTTCGAAGGGACCAACGAGGTCCTCCGCGCCCTCATCGCGCTCATGGGACTGCAGCAGCCCGGCGAGGAGCTCAAGGCCGTCGGGAAGGCGTTCAAGGATCCGCTCCACTCCCTCGGCGCGATCTCCAGCTATCTCACGGGACGCGTGAAGCGCACCGTGGTGAAGCCGAGCTTCACGAAGGTCCACCCCACCCTCGCCGAGGAAGGGGAGCTCGTGGCGGAGAACATCCACGCCCTCGCCCTCGCAGTCGAGAAGGCGTTGATCGAGCATGGCAAGACGATCATCGAGCGGCAGTTCCTGCACGAGCGGATGGCGAATGCGGCGATCGACATCTACCTCGCGACGGCGGTGCTCTCGCGCGTGACCGCGGTCATCGGACGCGTGGGCGAGAAGGAGGCCGCGGCGGACCTCGAGGTCGCCCGCTTCTTCATCCCGATGGCGATGCGGCGCACACGTCGGGCGATCCGGGCACTCGAGCGGAACGCCGACGATGCGGCTCGTGCGATCGCCACCCGCGCGCTCGAGACCGGCGATCTCACCGTCCCTACTCCGACGGATACATGAGCGTCCTCTCGATGTCCGGCGTCGGGATCTCCTTCGGCGCCACCGAACTCCTAAAGGACATCACCTTCACCGTCGGGGATGGCGATCGCTGGGGGATCATCGGGCGCAACGGCGCCGGGAAGTCCTCGCTCTTCAAGGTCATCACCGGCGATCTCGCCCCCACCGCAGGGAATGTCGCGCGCAAGCCGGGGCTTCGGCACGCCCTCCTCGACCAGCACCGTGCCTTCGAGGGCGCGACCACGGTCTGGCAGGCCGCCGCCGCAGCCTGGCGTGAGGTGATCGCCCTCGAACAATCGATCGCCGACCAGGCGATGCAGCTCGGGGAGATGGGGGAGTCGGTCACCGACGAGTTCCTCGAGAAGTTCGGTCGGGACCAAGAGCGCTTCGCCGACCTCGGGGGCTACGTCTATCACGCCCGCGTCGACGCGGTGCTCCAGGGGCTCGGCTTCGACGCCGAGGAATCGAAGACGCGTCTCGTCGCCTCGCTCTCGGGTGGGGAGCGCGGCCGCGTCGGCCTCGCCGCGCAGCTGATCGCGCCCGCCGACCTCCTGATGCTCGACGAGCCGACCAACCACCTCGATCTCGACACCACCACCTGGCTGCAGGATTGGCTCCGCGAGTGTGACGAGACGATCCTCGTCGTCTCCCACGACCGCGCCTTCCTCGATGCCATCTGCACGCACGTCCTGCACATCGAAGGACGCAGTGGCGAATGGTACAAGGGGAACTACTCGCAGTTCGTCCCGCAGCGCGCCGAGCGTCGACTCACGCGCGAGCGCGAGCTGCAGAAGCAGATCGCCTACGTGAAGAAGGAGGAGGAGTACATCCGCCGGAACCTCGCCGGCGTGAACTCCTTCCAGGCCAAGGGGAAGCGGAAGCGCCTCGAGCGCCTCCCCCGCCTCGCCCCACCCCCCGGCGATCCCGCCGCGATGTCGCTGCGGTTCGAGCCCGCGGAGCGCGGTGGTGACCAGGTGATCGCGGTGAAGGACCTCCGTGTTGAGGTCCCGGACCACACCCTCGTCGAGGACTTCACCGCGGTGATCCGCCGCAATGACTTCGTCGCCCTCATCGGTCCCAATGGCGCGGGGAAGACCTCGTTCATCTCGACGATCCTCGGTGATCGCACGCCGGCGGCCGGTGAGGCCAAGGTCGGCTCATCGATCACCCCCGCCTGGTTCCGACAGGACCTCGCTGACCTCCCGCTCCGCAAATCGCTGATGGACGCGATCCTCGATCAGCGGCCCCTCTGGAGCCGTGGCGCGGTGCAGAACCACCTCGGCGCCTTCGGCTTCAGCGGCGACGAGGTCTTCCGTGAGATCGGGACGTTGAGCGGCGGCGAGCGCGCGCGCATGGCGATGGCGCTCATCACCCTCTCGCACGCGAACCTTCTCGTCCTCGACGAGCCGACCAACCACCTCGACGTCGAGAACATCGAAGCGCTCGAAGATGCCCTCGACGAATACGAGGGGACGGTCCTCCTCGTCAGCCACGACCGCGCCTTCCTCCGCGAGGTCGCCACGCGCGTCTGGTGGTTCGATGGCACGCGGCTCCGCGACTACGATGGTCCCTTCATCGAGTGGGAGGCCGACCGCGCCACACGGGTCGCCGACGCCGCCAAGGCCGATGCGGCCGCCGCCGAGGCCAAGCGCGCGGCGGAGAAGTCTAAAGCGAAGCGGAACGAGTCTAGCCAGGAAGACGAGCATGCGGCGCGACGCGCCCAGAAGCGGGCCGCAGAGGACGCCGAGCGTGCCGTACAGCGCCACGAGGCCAAGGTCGCGGAACTCGAGGCGCAACTCGCAGAGCCGGGGCTGTACGACGGAAGTGCGGAGAAGGCGCGCGAGGCCGCTCGCCTCGATCAGGCGCTCGCCAAGGAGCGCGCGGCCCTCGATGCCGCCATGGCCGCGTGGGCCGAGGCGACGGATCTGGTGGCTAGGCCGCCTCGGGCCTGATCGCGAGGTAGCCCGCGAGGGCTTGGCGCAGCGCCATCCGCGCCGAGAGTTCGAGTTCGTACTCCACGCTGATCTCGCTCAGCTCCTTGGTGCCATGCTTCTTGAGGCGCGTGGCCACGGCGTCGCTCTGGGCGTGGCGCCGGCAGTACTCGCGCGCCGCCATCCAGAGCGCATTCGCCGCGCGCCACCACGCCTCATCACGCGCGCGGCCATCGGCCGCGACCATCTCGTAACGCGCCGTCGCCTTCACGAGGATCCCGTCGCAGAGATCGACGACCTCGGCCACGCCTTCGAGTTCGAGGTCATCGAGCCCATGCTTGAGGACGCGCGCCAAGCGGTCGTGCTGATGCGAGCTCTCCTGCGCGGCGCGACAGAGGGCATCGGCGGCATCGCGCACCGGGTGATCGGAGGGGGCGGGAGGACGGGGGGCGGACTTGGAAGGCATCGGGATCAGGGGGAGGGATGACTCAATCCTATCGCACGCCCACGTCCGCCGCGACGAAGGCGATCCGGTCGCCGGTGGAGCTCAGCGCGATGCGCGAGATCCCCCGCACCCCGACCGGGGCGAAGTCAGCCAGCACATCCCACTGGTCGCGGACACGTACCAGGAGCCGAGTGCCGCTGGTGATGATCAGCTGCCCCGATGGGGTCCAGATGTGGTATTCAGCGCCCGGCGGGAGTGGCGCGACGCGCCGGACGGTGCGGGTGCGCACGTCGACCTCGCTGATCCAACTGGTATCGCGGGCGAGCTGCACGAAGGTGAAGGCCTCGCGTCCGGGAACACGCACCAGCGCACGTCCGATGTCACGCGCGAGCGTATCGACCCGACCCGTGCGCGGATCGGCGAGCACGAGCGCATTCGGCTCCCCGAGGATGAAGGCCCCGAGGTTCGCCTCGTTCACCCAGACGTGGTAGCCCACCGGACGGAGGGCCGGGAGGATCACCGTCGGCGCGCTTCCATCGAAGGGGAAGCGCCAGAGTCGTTGGGTGGAATCACGCTCCACCCGGATCACGCTCATCGCGAGACCATCCGGCGTGCGGGAGGCAGAGTACTCGCTCTCGGTCGTCTGCGTGACCCGCTCCACCGCATCGGTCGCGAGGGTCACACGCCAGATGTCGGCCTGCGCATCCTCGCGGATGCTGGTGAAGAGGAGCGCGCGCCCGTCAGCGGTGAAGGTGGGCTGATTGTCATAGCCCACGCGATTGGTGACGTTCACCGGGCGCCCGATCGACAGATGCGTGCCGACTTCGTGAAACGAGGCGACATAGAGATCGCTCCCACCCTGCGCCTTCGCCGAGGTCGCGGCAAAGGCCACGAGCATCAGGAGGCGTCTCAGGCGCCCACCACCACGCCACGGCACTCCCCGAACCCGATCCGCGCGCGCGCCGGCGCCTCACACCATCCGCGCACGATCACCTCGTCCCCATCGGCGAGGAAGGCGCGCGTCTCGCCATTGGAGAAGGTCACCGGTTCTGCCCCGCGCCAGGTGAGCTCGAGGAGACAGCCGCGCGACGATTTCTCCAGCCCGGAGACGGTCCCGCTCGCGATCAGATCGCCGGGGCGCAGGTTGCATCCCCCGCTGGCATGGTGCGCGAGCATCTGTCCCAAGGTCCAATACATCTGCGCGAAGCTGCCATGGCTCAGGCGCTCCGCCGGTGTCCCCGCCTCACGCATGCGCGCGGTGCGGATCCAGACCTCGAGGGTAATATCGAACCCGCCATGCGCCTGATCCCCCGCATCGGTGAGATACGGTAGCGGCGATGGCTCCGCAGCGGTTCGCACACGGGCCGGCACGCGATAGGGCGCGAGCGCATCGAGCGTCACCACCCAGGGCGAGATCGTCGTCGCGAAGTTCTTCGCGAGGAAGGGCCCGAGCGGCTGATACTCCCACGCCTGCACATCGCGCGCCGACCAATCATTCACCAGCACGAGCCCCGCGAGATGCGACTCGGCCTCGGCGAGCGGGACGGTGGTCCCGAGCGCATTACCCGTCCCGATCACCGCACCCACCTCGAGCTCGTAGTCGAGACGCGCGGTGGGCACGAAGGTCGGCGGCCCTTCGGGCTTCGCGCTGACCTGCCCCATCGGACGGTGCACCGGCGTCCCCGTGGGGACGATCGATGAGGCACGCCCATGATACCCGATCGGCACATGCCGATAGTTCGGCAGCAACGGGTTTTCGGGACGGAACATCGATCCGACGTTGGTGGCATGATCGACGCTCGCGTAGAAGTCGGTATAGTCCCCGATCTCCAACGGGAGCTGCATGCGCACGCTCAACATCGGGTGGAGCAGACCCGGCACCCGCTGAGCCGCGCGCCCGGCATCGGTGTCAGCACGCAGCACCCCCTGCACCGCCACGCGCACCGCCGCGAGCGCTGGACGTCCGAGCGCGATCAACGCGTTGAGCGTACGCCCCTCGAGCGTCGCCTCAATCTCGGCGGAGAGTCCCGCGAGCAGCCCCGCATCACGCGCGACGTGGAGATCGAGCACCTGATCCCCGATCGCCACACCAAGCCCCACGCGACCATCGGCGGCCGCGAACACCCCCAACGGCAGATTCTGGATTGGGAAGTCGGTGCCGGCGGCCTGCGCCGACGATACCCACGAGGTGAGCTTGAGATCATGCGTCTGGTCGAGCATCGTCAACGACTCCCAGCGGTCATGAGAGGTGCGAGCTCCTGCACCGGCTCTTCGAAGGAACAGGAGCCGAACGAACCCGCGAAGGCAGCACGCACCTGAGTCAGTGTCGCCGTATCGAGCTGATGCCCACGCCAGGTGATCCGCGTCGGCTCGACGGTGATCGCCCGCGCGTCGCGCTCCTCAAGGAGCGCCGACACCTCGTCCTGGGCGACCCCCATCCAGAGCAACGCCGCCGCGAGGAAGACGTTCAGGTAGCCATACATCGTGCCGCGTGGCGCATCGGCCGCATAGGTGAGCGGATATTCACCACGGAGCGGATGATGCAGCCCAGCGGTCGCCTTAAACGGCACACCGGCGCGCACGCAGGCCGCGAGGAACCGCACGACCTCCGCCGGCGCGGGGAAAGCATCAGGGGTCACTCCACCGGTGCGGATCTTCGCGCGCAATCCATACGCGGCGAGCGCGGCGACGAGCGAGGTGGGATCCTCACGCACCGGGAGCTCGACATAGACCGTCACCCCCGCCCCGAAGGCACCGGCGAGCACGGCGATCTCGTCGATCGACCCCGCCTTCGCCTCCACCGTGTCGATCGTGAGGCAGGCTCCATAGGTCGCCGACCACTCATGCAGCACCGGCGCCTCACTCGCCGCAGCGAGCACACTGAGCCGCCACGGCGCGCGTGGCGTCGGCGCACCATGCGGCAACGCATCGACCGCCGCCGTGAACTCCACGAGGCGCGCCGCCGGTACGACGAATCGCCCGAGCATCGCGCGATCCGCACCGATCGCATAGCGCGCATAGGCCGCGACCGCCTCTGGCATCGGGAGTGCGGCCGGCGGGAAGAGCCCCGCGTAATCGATCAATCCGTCGAGTAGGACCGCGAGCGCGGTCCCTGACCCCGCCGCCGTGCCCGACGTCGCGGTGGTCATCAAGGCGTCAAAGAATCGAGGCGACGTCGATCCCGCACGTCGCCAGGATGCGCGCGACCGTCTCGCCGATCTTGTTGTTCGGCGTGCTCGCGCCCGCGGTGACCCCAACGCGGACCACCCCCTCCATCGGGAACCACCCACCCTCCTCCGCTTCCTGCCCATTGGCGAGATCGCGATAGCGGATCGTCCCGCGCGCCGGGTCGATCCCCAGCGCATCCTCGATGTGATAGGTGCGGACCTGCTCCGAGCAGAGCGCCGCGAGCGAGATGGTATTGCTCGAGTTGTAGCCGCCGATCACCACCATCACGTCGAGTGGCTCCGTCAACAGGGTATTCACCGCATCCTGCCGATCCTGCGTCGCGCTGCAGATCGTATCGAAGGTCCGGAAGTTCTCCGCGCGGTACGCCTCCCCATGCGCACGCGCCATCGACTGCCCCACCGCCTCACCGATCGCCAACGACTCGCGCGCGAGCATCGTCGTCTGGTTCGCGACGCCGATCCGCTTGAGGTGCAGGTCGGGATCGAAGTGCGGGCTCGCCGCGTGGCGATACTTGGTGAGGAACACCTCGCGCCCTCCCTCGAAGCGCCCCTCGATGTACGCCATCACATCCTCGGCCTGCGCCATGTCACGCACCACGAGGTAGGTGCCACCGGGATACTTCTCCACCTGCGACGCCGTCGCGCGCGTCTCCTCATGGTAGTACTTCCCATGGATCAGCGAGGTGAACCCGTCACGCGCGTAGACCTCGACCCGCTTCCAGACGTTGAGCACCGAGCCGCAGGTGGTGTCGACCATGATGCAGCCGAGCGCCCGAAGCGTCTCGAAGTCATGGATCGTCACGCCGAAGGCCGGGAGGATCACCACATCCTCCTTGGCCACCTGGGTGTAGTCGAATCCCGTCGCGCTCGGCGCGAGGAAGATGATCCCCATCTCCTTCAGCTTCGCGTTCACATGCGGATTGTGGATGATCTCCCCTGCGAGGAAGATCCGACGCTCCGGGAATTTGGCCCGCGTCTGGTATGCATACTCCACCGCACGCTCCACCCCGTAGCAGAACCCGAACTCCTTCGCGAGTCGGATCGTGACGGGTCCCGCGATCAGCGTATGGTCCCGCGCCAGCAGGAGATCGACCAACCGTCCGTCATAATCGGCGGTCAGCGTCTGCTGGACCTCGGCCTTGAGCCCGAAGCCCTTCCGGTAGTAGGTCGATTCGTCAGCCATCCCTGAAAGATACTCCCCGCCCCTGCTCAGGCGGTCCGGAGGAGGAAGGGGGTGAGCGCCGTCTTCACGAAGTCTGGGAGGGGCTGCTTGGCGATCGTCTCCTTCTCCACGCAGACCACCGTCAGGGTGGCCGACGCGCGATGCACTAGATCCCGGGCCCGGAAGGCCTCGAAGCGTAGGGTCAGCGATGTCGTCCCGATCTTGGCGACCCCCACCCGGATCTCCATCAGCTCGTCCATCTCCGCCGGGGAATGGAACTCCACCAGAAACGCCTTCCGCGGGAGCTGGACCTTCCGCTCCACCCGCATCAACTCGTAGGGGAGCCCCGCTCGACGGAACATCTCATGCTCCGCCGCCTCGAAGAAACGGATATAGGTCCCGTAGTAGATGATCCCCAGCGGGTCGCAGTCGCTCCACCGGACGCGCTCCTGGACGGCGAAGGGGAAGAGAGGCGAGGCGTTATTCGTCACGGACGGAGTCCCCTGACGGTGATTGAGGGAAAGACGGACGGCAGGGTATGATGGGGAATGGTAATCTGACCGTGGAGGGGTCTCGCCCCCTCCCTCTACCGAACGGTAGACCCCCATGCTGCGAACCATCCTCGTCCCCCTCGACGGCTCGGCCCTCGCCGAGCGCGCGATCCCCATGGCCTGCGAGCTGGCCCGACGCACCGGGGGCGCCGTCCATCTGGTGCGCGCCCACGTCCCGATCGCCGTGATCGGCGCGACGGCCGAAGGCGCGCTCTACTCGCAGGAGATGCTCGCCGCCGGTAAGGCGATCCGGAAGCGCGCTACCGAATACGTCACCGCGCTCGCCACCAAGGTGGCGGGTGAGTGGGGGATCCGCGTGACCCCAATCTCCAAGGACGGGAGCCCGGCAGGCCTCGTGACCGATCTCGCCGATCGGATCCTCGCCGATCTCATCGTGATGACCACACATGGCGCCGGAGGGTTCGCCCCCGACTGGCTCGGTTCGGTGGCCGATGACGTCATCCGGCATGCGCGCCGGCCCGTCCTCACCCTCCCAGCCAACGACGCACACCCGGCGAAGCCCTTCGCCCCGAAGAAGATCCTCGTCACCCTCGACGGGAGCGAGCGCTCGGCGGCGATCCTCCCGATCGTCCGCGACCTCGCGGTCGCGATGGGGTCGGCGGTCGAGTTGGTGCGCGTGGTCGCGCCCTATGTACCCGGGGATGTGGTCACCCATCTCGCGGCAGATCGCCCCGATCCCTTCGGCGTCGATGCCGAGACGCTCGCGGCCAAGACCTCGCTCGATGAGATCGCTGGATAACTCCGTAGCAGTGGACTCACCGTCACTACGACGGTGCGCGTCGATCTCTCGCCGACGCGGAGCCTGCTCAACGAGGTCAAGGACATGAACCCCGACTGCATCGCGATCGCGACGCAGGGACGCGGTCTCTCGCGCGTCTTCCTCGGCTCGGTCGCCGACAAGCTCATCCGCTCGTCGGGGCGTCCTGTCCTCGTGTTGCGCCCGCCGACCAACTGATCCACTCGCGTCTGGGCCCCGTCCGCGCTCCCGCGCGGCGGGCGCTCAGCCGATCGCTCAGCGCGCGTAGAGCTCGGGGGTGAGAAAGGGGGCGAGCGCGTAGGTCACCAGCACCTCATACGCCGCCTGTCGGTCGATGCGATCCGCGGTGAGGATCCCCACCGCCCCTTTGCCATGCTTGGTCCCGCGGGTGGCCGCGAAGGTATCCATCGCATGCCCAAGCTCCTCCCCTGCGCGGATCAGCGTCGCGACGCCCTCTGGAAGTGGCATCGCAAGCGAGCCGCCGACCCCCTCACGTCCATCGCGATGCACCACGACGCACCAGGCACAGGTGCGCATCCCCTCGGGGCCATCGACGATCCCGCCCTCGAGCCCCACCCCAAAGTCGGCGTCGGCGGCCTCGCGCGCGGCGCGGGCTCGCGTGCGTGCGCCACGGATCGTCTCGTCATCACCGACCGGCTGATCGGGGACCCCGCTGGCGACCACCACCGGCGCGATCGCCGCCACATCGACGAGCGCGCCGAGTACGGCGCGCACCGCCGCGAGCTTCACCGGATTCCCGGACCCCACCGCCACCTGTCGGACGTCGGTCAGCATCCGCCGAATCTATCGCCGCGCTAACTTCGCCCCTATGCCCCGCGCCGCCGCCTCCCCCACCCCGCCCGGATTCACCCTCCTCGGCGGACGGCTCTGGCTCGATCTCGTGAACACCGATGATGTGCGACAGGATGTGCGTGTCGACACGATCGGGGAGTTCGACCGCTTCGTGGCCTGGCTCCTGACCGCTGGGGTGATCGATGCCGATCGCGCCGAGGCGCTGCAGCGACGCGCGATCGAGCAGCCATCAGGGGCGGCGGCCGCGCTTGTCGAGGTGCGACGCCTGCGCGCCGCGCTGCGTGCGCTTGCGGAGAAGGGGAATGGCGCCTCCGCTACCGCGACGCGCGAGGCGACCTTGGCGGAGCTGAATCGGATCCTGAGTCGCGCGGTGGGGACGCGCCGCATCGATCGGACCGAGGAGGGGCGCTATGTGCGCCGCTTCATCCCGGTGGGTGATGCCTTCGGTGGGTTGGTGATCCCCATCGTGGAGTCGGCGATGGACTCCTTCGTCCGAGGGGAGTTCGATCGGATCCGCGCCTGCGCGGGGCGGCGCTGCGGTCGTCACTTCGCCGATGACACTCGCTCTCGCACGCGCCGCTGGTGCGAGATGCGCGGGTGCGGGAACCGCGCTAAAGCGCGACGGCGGCGTCAGCGCCAGGGGTGAGGTAGCCCATCTCCTCGGCGTAGCCGCGGAGCTGCCCCTGCAGGATCCGGCGCCCACGGAAGAGGCGCGACTTCACCGTCCCCTCGGGGACGCCAAGGACGCCGGCGATCTCCGCGTACTTGAGGCCGTGCAGGTCGCTCATCACCACCGCGAGACGGTACTCGTCCGGGAGGGCCTGGATCGCCCCGACGATCTCCTCGTCGAGGAACGAATCGTAGAAAGCCCCTTCCGGATCGGTCTCACCGACCGCCTCGAAGACCATGCGCCCCTCCTCGTCCTCGAGGGGCTGCACCTCACGCGCGTCGACGCGCCGCTTCCGACTGACGAAGGCGTGATAGAGGATCGTGAAGAGCCAGGCGCGGATGTTCGTGCCGAGGCGGTACTGCTCCCAGCGCTGGATGGCGCGGAGCATCGTGTCGGAGACCAGATCCTCCGCCTCATCGCGCGCGCGGGTCAGCTTGAGCGCGAACGCGTAGAGCGCATCGAGGTGCCGCATCGCCTCGGCGTCGAAGCGGGTCCGCCGCTGCGCCTCCTCGAGCGAGACCATCTGCAACTCGATGCCGATCGCCTCGAGCTCAATCGCCGTCGCCATTTCCGATCGCTCCACCATGGATTCCCTCACCTCGTCACCGAGCCCCGCACATGGGAGGTCAAGAACCGCTTGAGGTCCGAGGCCACCCCATGCATGAGGCTCACATCGCGCTTCATCCGCGCCATCGTCGTCGCCCCTTCGAGCGCCGCGACGATGAACCGCGCCAACCGGACGGGATCGGTCCCTTCTTCGAGGCGGTCCTCCGCCTGCGAGAGGAGGCCCGCGATCTCATCGATCCAGCCACGGAAGACCCGGGCGATCCGCACCCGGAAGCCTTCGTCCTGCTCTGCCATGTCGGAGGCGAGCGCGCCGAAGGGGGAGCCCCCCTTCATCCCGCGCTCCACCTGCATCGCGACCACCGAGTCGATGAAGACCTGCAGCCGCTCGATCGGATCGAGTGAGCTCTCACTGAGAATCGCGAGGCCACGCTCCCCGAGGAGATCGAACTGCCGCGCGAGCACCTCGTGCCCGAGCGCGTCCTTGGATTTGAAGTAGTGATAGAAGTGGCTCTTGCCACTGAGTCCCGCGCGCGCGATGACGTCATCGACCGACGTCTGGATGAAGCCCTTCTCGGCGATGAGTTCCGCCGCGGCGTCGAGGATCTGGATTCTACGCTGGGTCACGCCCTCAATATTGGACCCGTCAGTCCAAACCGCAAGGGCAAATTGGACAGAAACCGATAACGCATTGCTTTGCAAATGCTTAGTTGCTGGACAAATCGTCGATTTCACCCGATTTCAGTGGCTGGATTCCCGCGATCCGGCCTGGATTAGTACCGGAAGTACAGCCTAACGGCGACGCCGCCCGCCGCGCCCTTTGGCACCTGGGGGGCCACGGCGGGGGCCACGCCCGTCGCCGCGTCCACCACCCCCACCCGGGAATCGTCCGTCGCGGGATCCGCGGCCGTCGCGAGACGGACGCTCCTCTTGCGGCCAGGGCTGCCGCAACGCCTCCTGGACCTCGGCGAGCGAATCCCCACGCACCGAGCCACGCGCCCCGCGCGTCACCACGAACCGCAGCGGACGATCGAGCGCGGGGAGCTCTTCCTCCACGAGCGTGCGCGCCACCTTCTCCGGCAGCTGCAACCGCACCACCCCGTGCGCGCCATGCTCCGGTGACTCCTCCACCTCGTAGTGGAGCGCGATCGTGCGATCGCGGATCTCCACCGCCCCCGGCAACGCCATCCACCGCGCGCGTGCCTCACGCGAGACGACGCGATCGGGATCGAAGCGCAGCGCAGCCGCGCGGAATCCCTGCAGATCGTGCACCTCGGCGAGCTGCGCCTCGTACCACGCGGCGAGCTCCGCCTGCTGCAAGCGCGGGGTCGCCCCGCCGGAGCGGCGCCAGACCTCACGCACCTCGTCGATCCCCTGTCGGTTGCGCGGGACCGCCTGATGCCGCGCCTCCCCGCGCGCGAGCGCCTCAGCGAGTACGCGGCGGATCTCCGGGGCGAGCTCGGGGGTGAAGTCGTCGAGGGGCTCACGCTCCCGCTCGAGCGCGAAGCCGAAGTAGGTGAGGCCCCGCTCGAGCGCGAGGGGACGCTCGCGCTTGCTCGTATCGTACGAGACGCGCGGCGCCTCACGCGTCGCATAGCGGCGCACGAGATCCATCGGGAGCTGCGTCCCCTCGATCGCGGCGCGCGGGATCCCGAACTTGTCGGCGAAGTAGCGGAGCGTCCCCGCCACCGCCCCCCAGCTCCCGCAGACACTCGTCTTGGAGACCCGGGCCTCATCCCCCGTGACCGTCTCCTCATCGATCACGAGACTGAACGGCATGATCCGCGCGAGGAGCTCGATGAAGCGGCGCTCGATCGCTGGCGTCGTGCGCGGCATCGTCGTGGGGAGCGGCAACCCGACCGACCGATAGATGCTCGCCATCGCGAGCGCCGCATCCTCGATCGCCTTCACCAACACCCCACGCCCCTCGGCCCACCGATGCACGCTCTCGTCGAAGAGCTGCCGCGGGAGCCCATAGACCTCCCCGAGGAAGCCGCAGGTCTCGAACGCCTCGGCGTAGGCGTTGTAGGTGGTCAGGTGATCCGAGCCCGCGACGATCAACCCTTGCAGATCGCGATCCTCGCGCGTCATCCGATGCAGCGACTCCACACTCGCCATCACCGCCACATACGGGAGCAGGGCATCGTCGCAGTGCACGAGGAGTTCGGCCCAGGGGCGATCGACCGGCATCGCCTCGACCTTCCTCCCATACTCGGTCAGGCGCCCGCCATCGATGATCCCGCGCGACTCGAGGAATTGCATCGCATCGCGATACGACCGGCGATCGAGCGGCACCGGGAGATCGAGGGCATCCGCTGCCACACCGAGCGCCGCGCAGGTGAGGGCGACGCGCTCGGAATCCCCCGCGAGCTGGAACTCCGGCGCCGTCGGCGTCAGGTCCTGGAAGCGGATCTCACGATCGGAGAGGATGAAGACCCGGCCGCCGGCGACGCGCCCATGCACGCGCCCCGCCATCTGGAGGATCTCGTTCGCCCCGAGATGGAGCCGCGTGAGCACGTTCCGCCCGCGCTCGACGCGGTTCGTGAAGCGCGTGTCGTCGATCACGACCGTATCGAGCCCGCGCACGTTGAGCGCGCTCTGCCCCGCGGCGGTCATCGCAAGGAGGAAGGGCTTCTCGACCTCCCCCTCGAGGAAGGGGCGGATGACGCGGATCGGTTCGCCGCCGTGATAGAACGCCACCTGCATCTTGGGATACCGCGCTCCGACACCGGCGGCGACCTCCTCCACCCCGGCGCGCGTCGGGAGGAAGACCCCGATCCCGCGCTTCTCCTTGATCGCCTGCTGCAAGAAGCGATCATCGAGGAACGACGTCGGCTTCTTCCGCTCGACCACGACCTTCGCCGCCTTCGCGGGATCGTAGGCGCTCGACTCGATCACCGCCGCCGCGTGCAGATAGCGCGCGTAGAAGGTCGGGTCGACCGTCGCCGAGAGCCAGATGAAGCGACACCCGGTGCGCTTCCCGAGTGCGAGACAGAGCTCGAGCTCGGCCGAGGTCTGATGAATCTCGTCGATGACCAGGGTGTCGTGCGGGCGGATGTCGCCATCCTGGAACCAGCGGCGCGCGATCCCCGTGGTGACGATCACCACGTTCCAGCTGGGCGTCTCCGGCGTGGCCTCGCGCTCGCGGTTCACCACGCCGACACGGAGGGTCGTCGTATCGAGGAGCGCATGCGCGATGGGGCGCACGGCGAGGGTCTTCCCGGTACCGGTCCCGGCGACGATCCCGAAGCCGGGGCGTGGGCGCTCTTGGGCGACGGCGACGCGCTCGGCGAGGGCGGTCAGCTCGGGGCCGCGCGTCGACCAGAGGAGGGTCTCGATATCGAGACCGAAGCCGAGCTCGATGGTCTCACAGGCGGCGCGGGTGGGCGCGATGATGATGAGGCGCCCACGCGGATCCCCCGACCGGACGAAGGCCTCGTGGTCGGGGGGGAGATAGGGGTCGCGGACCGCGCGGAGCGGTTCGCCCGAGGGGGTTACGGGGTGCCCTCGCGCGGCTTCCGCTCACGCGGGGCCGCCGGTCGCTTGGCGGACGGTGAGGCCGCGGGGCCCGCCGCGCGGGATGCCGACTCACGTCGCGCCCGCGCCTGCTCCTCGAAACGCTCCCCCATCGAATCGCGTTCGGTGGGGCCATAGAGGATCGTCCCATTGGCCGGCCTCTGTCGGAGCGCAGTCGCACAGTCGGTCGGTGCGGGCTGCTGCGAGGCCGGCACCTCATTGATCCAGATGCGGCAGAGCCCCGCCGGGGGGAGCATCGCGACAGGGACGTTCGCGGACCCGGTGGCGGCAGGGGCCATCGCCTTCGCGGGCACGGCGACGGAGACCGGACGGACCTGCGCCTCGGCGAGGGCGGCGGTCCCGAGCAGGAGGAGGGAGAGGAGGGGAAGGCGCACGGGAGGACTCGGTGGGTGACGCTCCATCCTACCCAAGAGACACGCGGAGGTTCGCCAGGTCAACGGGTCAGTCCCCGAAGCTGATCCCGCACGACCGGGCCGTCAGGACCGCGTCGTGGGTGGGGTCGACCCGCTTCGGCGCCTTGAGGACCTCGCGGATCGGGACCGTGACGATGTGCGGGCTCTGCAGCGCCACCATGTGGCCCCACTTCCCGTCCGCCACCGCCTGCGTCGCGGCTGCCCCGAACCGTGTGGCGAGGAAGCGGTCGTATCCCGTCGGCATCCCCCCGCGCTGCAGGTGCCCGAGCACCAGCGCACGGCACTCCTTCCCCGTCCGCTGTTGGATCGACTTGGCCAACCGGTGCGCGATCCCCCCGATGCGCGGCGCCTGCCCCGGCATCGACTCCCCGATGAGCGAGGTCTCCCCATGTTCGTCGATCGCCCCCTCGGCCACGACGACGATCGCGAACTTGCGGCCGCTGCGGTCCCGCTCCATCACCGCCTCGCAGACCTGATCGAGGCGCCACGGGATCTCCGGGATGAGGATCACGTCGGCCGACCCCGAGAGCCCCGCATGCAGCGCGATGAACCCCGCCTCACGTCCCATCACCTCGAGCACGAGCACCCGATCGTGGCTCTCCGCCGTCGTCTGCAACTTGTCGATCGCCTCGATCGCGGTCTGCACCGCCGTATCGAAGCCGAAGGTCACGATCGTCCCCGACACATCGTTGTCGATCGTCTTCGGCACGCCGACGATCCGCATCCCCTTGTCGACCAGCTTCTGGGCGATCGCGAGCGATCCGTCCCCCCCGATCGAGATCATCGCCTGGATCCCGAGGTTCCGCGCGTTCTCGATCATCTCGTCGGAGCGATCGATGCTGTCCCAGCTCCCATCCGGACGCTGCACAGGGAAGTCGAAGGGATTCCCGCGATTCGTGGTCCGGAGGATCGTCCCCCCCTGATGCACGATCCCGCGCACCGCGTCCGCGGTGAGTGGGACCACCTCATCCTCACCCAGGAGCCCATAGTAGCCGCGCTTGATGCCCAGGACACTCCACCCGCGTGAGAGGGCGGAGAGGGTGGCGGCGCGGATGACGGCGTTGAGGCCCGGGGCGTCACCACCGCCGGTGGAGATCGCGATTCGCATCAGGGGGTCAGGGGAGAGGGGTCAGGGATCAGAGGGCCGACTCGATCAATCGTAAGATCTCGCCCGGTTGGGCGTGACGACCGAGACGTTTCTTCGAGAAGAGCAGGGTGTCATCGAGCGCGACCTCGAAGACCCCGCCGCCGGAGGGGATCATCCCCACCTCGGCGTCGGGCCACCGCTCCCGCAGCGCGGCCGCCAGACCGACGGCCCGTGGTTCATAGTTTCAGACGGTGCAGTATTCGATCGTGAGACGCATGGGTGCGGTCGAGTGGAAGGTCAGGGGGCGTAGCGCACGCCCGCGAGATTCGCGAGCGCCTTGATCGTGGTATCCTGCCGTGCGACGACGCCACGGAGCGAATCGACGGCGAACTGGAGTTCGGTGGTCCGGTTCCCGAGCTCCTCGAGCGTCGATTGCAACGCGAGCGTCTCCTCCATCGCATCGAGCTGGGCCTTCGGGTCCTGATAGCAGCTGATCCCGGTCAGCGCGACGAGGAGGAGAAGGATCCGAGAACGCGGCATGATTCGGTACCGGGTGGCGGGGGATCGGTGCGGACTCCGCAGGGAATCTACCGAAGATCAGGTCATGATTCCTCTCCGCCTCGCACCAGCGCCCCCTCGGGCGTCCCTCGGCTTCACCCTCGTCGAGCTCGTGATGACGAGCACCCTGATCGGCATCCTCGCGAGCATCGCCCTCCCCAAGGGGGCCCAGATGATGGATCACCTCCGCGTGCGCCAAGCGGCGCATGAGGTCTGGGCGGCGCTCTCGCTCGGACGGAGCGCGGCGATCCATCGCGCCGGCTACACGCGGGTCATCATCGACGAGACCGGTGGGACGATCCACCTCCGCCACGCCACCGACACCCTCCGCCGCTGGCCGGTCGGCCCGGCGCACGGGGTCGCCCTCCGCGCCTCACGCGACACCCTGACCTTTACCCCCACGGGGCTGGGCTATGGGGCGAGCAACACGACGATCGTCGTCTCGCGCGGGCAACGCGCGGACACGCTCGTGGTGAGTCGGCTCGGGCGCGTGCGGGCGAGTTGGCAGTGAGGCCTGGTCACCCGCGAGCGGGTGACCAAGGACGCCTCAGGTCCCGAAGTCGAACCCGGGGATCGAGATGCGCGGGATCTCCTGCCCGATCACCCGCTCCACCGTGCGCACCATCCCGATCTCATCCGCGCACATGAAGGTGAAGGCATCCCCCTCCTTCGCCGCACGCCCCGTGCGCCCGATCCGGTGCACATAGTCCTCGGCCTGCTGCGGGACGTCGTAGTTGATCACATGCGTGATCCCCGAGATGTCGAGCCCGCGCTGCGCGATGTCGGTCGCGACGAGGATCTTGGTCGTCCCCGCCTTGAAGCGCGCGAGCGCCTGCTCGCGCTGCCCCTGCGACTTGTCGGCATGGAGCGCATCGGCGCTGTAGCCCGCCTCGGCCAGGTGCTGCACCACCCGGTCGGCGCCATGCTTGGTGCGCGTGAAGACGAGCACCGAGTCCTCGGCGTCGAGGGACTTCACCAGGTGCACCAGGAGCTCCGTCTTCTTGTGCTTCGGCACCGGATAGACATAGTGCCGCACCGTCGCCGCGGCCTGCGAGCGCCGCCCCACCTGCACTACCTGCGGCTTGCGCAGATACTTCCGCGCGAGCGCCTCGACCTCGGGCGGCATGGTGGCTGAGAAGAGGAGGGTCTGTCGGTACGGGTGGATCTGCGCGACGATCCTGTTGATCTGCGGCGCGAACCCCATGTCGAGCATCCGATCGGCCTCGTCGAGCACCAAGACCTCGAGGTCGTCGAAGATCACATGCTGCTTCTCGAGATGATCGATCAAGCGGCCCGGCGTGGCGACGATCACATCGACCCCGGCGCGGAGCGCGGCGGTCTGCGGCTCGTACCCGACGCCGCCGTAGATCGAGATCACGTCGAGCCCGGTCCCCTCCCCGTACTTCTGGAAGCTCGCCTCGACCTGCTGGCAGAGCTCACGCGTGGGGGTGAGGATCAGCGCGCGGGTGCGCTTGGGGCCACCGAGTAGCCGCTCGATGATCGGGATGGTGAAGGCCGCGGTCTTCCCCGTCCCCGTCTGTGCGAGCCCCATGAGATCGCGCCCCTTGAGGGCGAGCGGGACGGCCTGCGCCTGGATCGGCGTGGGGCGCTCGTAGCCGGCGCGCGCGAGGGAGGCGAGCATCGGGGCGCTCAGCCCCAGGTCCGCGAAGGTGATCTCGGTTGTGCTCGCCTCGGCTTGGGCGAGGGTCAATCCCGTACTCATCCGTTAGATCAACTCCACCGGACGTCCCGAGAGTCGGGCGATGAGGCCGATGCGGAAGGTCACATCGCTCCATCGCTCCTCACCGCCCTGCACCTGCTCGAGCGGGAACATCGGCCAGACGTACGGATTCGAGGTCTTGGGGAGCGTGGTCCCCTTGTTATGGGGATGCCAGATGCCGCGGCGATCGCAGTCGTCGACGAAGCGCTCGTACATCTTGGTCCAGATCTCGTTCCGCTTGAGGAACCCCAACCGCGCCATCAGCTCGAGCCAGGCGAGCGCCGCTGGGATGTCATGCTCGACCGCGTTGCGATGCGGAAGATGATCGCCGAGCACCACCTGCGGGACGTTCACGAGCTGCGTGCCGACCAGCTGCACCGGCTCCTGACGCGGGAGCGGACGGCTCAGGTACGCATAGAGGAGCTCCATCGCCTCGTGATACTCTCCCTGGAAGAGCGGCATGTGGGCGATGAGATGGAGCGCATGGAAGGTCGGGGGCGCCGCCTCGGGGTGGAGCACCTGCTTGTTCCCCACGCGGATCCACGGCTTCTCCGCGAGCGGGGAGCGCAGGAACTCGGCGATCCGCTCGATCGTGCGACGCGCGAGACCGCGGAGTCGAGGATCGGCCTCGAACCCCGCACCAGCGAGCGCAGCGCCCGCCGCCTCACGCACGGTGCGACGGTGTGCGAGGATCAGTTCCTCCTCGACCTTCGCCTTGGTGGGGGCGATCTCGAAAAGGTTCGCGCGATCCGCGTCCTCTTGGAGGAGTCGGAAGAGGACCCGGCGCGAGTGGACCAACGGCGGGGCGTCCTTATCCCATCCGTACTCCGTCAGTCGGCGGAAGGCTGGGACGGTCCCGACCCCTTCGAAGTGCGCGGCGCGCGCCGACGGGGTGGTGAGGATCGAGTGATTCCAGACCCCGTTGACGTCAGCCTGCAGGGCGAGTTCGATGGCCGGTCGGTACGCATAGGGGAGGTCGCTCCACCCCTGGGGTACTCCATGCCCGAGCTTGGCGACTTCGTTGATGGCTCTATACTGTACCGGTGGTGCCGCATTGTTGAGCAGCCATTCCAGCGGAAAATCGACCGCAGGAGGGGTAGGTGGCGGAGGTGAGAAGACTGGAACCGGAGTCACCACCGGGATCGGCACTTCGGGTTCTATTTCCATAAAGCCATGATATACAAAGAGATGACAGCATATGTCCCCCCTGAAATGAGAGGATGCGGTAAGGATACACACCAAAAGACATTTCGCTAGACTTTTCGCCTCTTATTCGGGTGATTTTCCCCGATTTCGACTTGACCCAGATCACAGGGGCCAGGGAAAAGGGTCGGAAGCCCCCTGTCCCCTGGCCCCTGTCCCCTGATCCCTGCAGTTCTGTCCGCCCGCTCCGCCAATACGGCGCCTTCCCTAGCGCCCCCCGCCACCCTGTCGTAATTCCACACGGAACAGACCTTGCACCGGTGGGTCTGACATGGAAAAGAATCTTCCCGTACCGACCAGCACCCCCATCGTGAGCACGCGCCAGACCCTCCCGGTCCTCCCCCTCCGGGGCACCGTCATCTTCCCCGGCCTCACCGCCCCCATCGCGGCGGGCCGGCCAGGGACCCTGCGCGCCATCGAAGCCGCCCTCAAGGGCGACCGCCTCGTCTTCGCCGTCGCCCAGCGCGACAACACCGAGGAACCCGACCCCGACATCCTCTACTCGATGGGCGTGATCGCCCGCATCGGGCAGGTGCAACGGGGCCTAGGCGGTGTACAGCTCCTCCTCCAAGGCGAGCAGCGCGCCACCTCCCTCCAGTACAGCACCACCGAGGGGTACCTCTCGGCGGTCATCGTCCCCGTCGAGGAGCTCGCCCCCGTCGAGGAGAAGGATCCCGCCTTCGTCGCGCTCCATAAGGAGATCCGCGAGCGTGCCGCCGAACTCGGCGAGCGGCGCGGCCTCCCCGAGGAGGTCGTGCATCAGGTCCTCGACTCCGTCACCGAGCCCGGACGCTTCTCCGATCTCGTCGCCGGCTACATCGAGCTCCCCGTCCCCGAGAAGCAGGGGCTCCTCGAGACCCTCTCCGTCGAGGACCGCCTGCGGAAGGTCCTCGTCCATGTGCAGCGGCAGATTTCCCTCTTGGAAGCGCAGGAGGAGATCAAGACGCAGGTGCAGGAGGAGCTCGGCGAACGGCAGCGCGAGATGTTCCTCCGCGAGCAGATGAAGGCGATCCAGAAGGAGCTCGGCGACGACGACTCCTCCAAGGAGATCGAGGAGCTCCGCGCCAAGCTCGAGGCGCTGGATCTCCCGAAGCAGGCGCGCACCGAGGTCGAGCGCGAGCTCGGCCGCCTCGAGCGCGCCGGTCGCGAATCCATGGAAGCGCAGGTCATCCGCACCTATCTGGAGTGGATCGCCGAGCTCCCGTGGAACACCGTCTCCGACGATCAGCTCGATCTCAAGGGCGCGAGCACGCAGCTCGACGAGGATCACTACGGCCTCACCGATGTGAAGGACCGCGTGCTCGAGTTCCTCGCCGTGCGGCAGCTCCGTGCGGCGCAGGCCGCGGCGACCGAGTCGACCGATGACACCGAGACCAAGTCGAAGAAGGCGCGCGCGATAGCGAAGGGGCCGATCCTCCTCTTCACCGGCCCGCCAGGCGTCGGTAAGACCTCGATCGCGAAGTCGATCGCGCAGTCGCTCGGGCGCGAGTATGTGCGCGTCGCCTTGGGTGGCGCGCGCGACGAGGCCGACATCCGTGGACACCGACGCACCTACGTGGGCGCGATGCCGGGGCGCATCATCCAGGGGATGAAGCAGGCGGGGAGCAAGAACCCCGTCTTCCTCCTCGATGAGGTGGACAAGCTCGGGCAGTCGTTCCAGGGCGATCCCTCGAGCGCGTTGCTCGAGGTGCTCGACCCCGCGCAGAACGATTCCTTCACCGATCACTACCTCGGGGTCCCCTTCGACCTCTCCGAGGTGCTCTTTATCGCGACGGCGAACTATGTGCAGAACATCCCGGGACCGCTCCTCGATCGCATGGAGGTCGTGGAGTTCGCGGGCTACACCGAGCGCGAGAAGCAGGAGATCGCCAAGAAGTACCTGATCCCGCGCCAGCTCGAGGAGAATGGGCTTGGCGACAAGGGGGTCGTCTTCAGTGACGAGGCCGTGGCCTCGTTGGTGAGCCAGTACACCCGCGAGAGCGGGGTGCGACAGCTCGAGCGCGAGGTCGGCAAGGTCGCGCGGAAGGTCGCACGGCGCATCGCTACCAAGGAGGGCGTCGATCCCACCGCCGATGGCGTGATCTCCGCCGACGAGGTGCGCGAACTCCTCGGCCGCCCGAAGGTGCATCCCGAGAAGGCGAACCTCGCCCACGAGGTTGGGATCGCGACCGGGATGTACTACACACCGATGGGCGGCGACATCATGTTCGTCGAGGCCTCGGTCCGCTCGATCGCCGCGCCCTCGAGCGCTGGCGAAGGGGGCGCCCCGGTCGCACTGATCCTCACGGGCCAGTTGGGCGATGTGATGAAGGAGTCGGCGCGCGCCGCCTTCACCTACGTCACCAAGAACGCCGAGCAACTCGGGATCCCGCGCGCACGATTGGGCGCGGTGGAGACGCACATCCACGTCCCGGCAGGCGCGATCCCCAAGGATGGTCCGTCGGCGGGTGTCGCCATCTCGACGGCGCTGGCGAGCGAGCTCTCCGGGCGTCCGGTCCGCAAGGATCTCGCGATGACCGGGGAGGTCACCCTCCGCGGACGCGTCCTCCCGATCGGTGGGGTGAAGGAGAAGGTCCTCGGCGCGCTCCGCGCTGGGATCACCGACATCATCCTCCCCAAGGCGAACGAGGCCGACGTGGAGGATGTCCCCGAGGAGGCCCGCGGGAAGCTGCGGTTCCACTTCGTGGAGTCGCTGCATGAGGTACTGGCCATCGCCCTCCTCCCCGAACCAGGGCGGACCGTGGGGGAACCGCTGGCGGTCGTGGCGTAGTATCATCGATGGGGATCGCGCCGGTGGAGGCGAGATCCCCGTCCCTCTTCTCGGAGTCTCATCCGTGCGTCGTACGTTCGTCGCTTTCGCTACCCTGCTTAGCGTCTCGCTCGGCCCCTCGACCCTGCGCGCACAGACCGACCGCATCACCATCCAGGTCACCGATGTGCAGGGGAACGCGATCCCCTTCGCGTTCGTGCAGATCACCAAGGGCGTGAGTCGCGTGGCCGATGATTCGGGGCGTGCGGTCTTCTCGATGAAGCCCGCCGACTCGCTGAATCTCCAGGTGCGGCGCATCGGCTTCGATCCCTTCTCCGGGTGGACCAAGCGGCGCAACGAGAGTGGGGCCTTCATGGTGGATCTGATTCCCCTCCCACGCACCTTGGATCCCGTCACGATCGCTGGCCGACGCGACACCCCGCTCGCACGCACCGGATTCTACGATCGCGTCGAACGGATCCAGCGTGGTGCCTACTCGGCCCGCATGATCACCCCGGAGGAGATGGATCTGCGCAATCCGATTCGCCTCTCGCAGGTGCTCGCCGGGGAGAGCATGGTCAAGGTGACCCCATACAATGGCAAGGCGGTCTTGATGGGACGTGGGATCGCCTGCGCGATGACGATCCTCCTCGATGGCCAGCGGCTGAGTGGTACGTACGAGGAAGCGGTGGGGAGCCCGAACCCACCACCGATGTCCTCTCTTGCATCGATCGATGAGATCATCAATGCGCAGTCGGTCGCGGCGATCGAGGTCTACGGGAGTGCCGCCGCGGTCCCCGCTGAGCTGCAGCGCGTCGCCGGGGGGCGCTTGGCGCAGGGGTGCGGGCTCGTCGCGATCTGGACCGGCTCACGCCGCTGACCCACGTCGGCACACCGGCTGTGCCCCTGACTCAGCGATAGCGGATCGGCGTGGTGCGGCCGAGCTCGTCCACCACGAAGCGTGGCGCCATCGGCGCGCCGAGCACGATGAGCTCCTCCGAAATGCCATGCAATGACGCGCCGATCGCCCCCGCCCCGATCGCGACCGGTGGCGTCGGTACGGTGTAGGGCTCGGCCGTGGTGAGACTCACGATGTAGCCCAGGTCGGCGAGCGACTGCAGCGTCATCTTGGAGAGCGGGTTGGTCGTCTGCAGGTAGCCCGTCATGAGCTCCCCTTGGAAGACGCTCTCCTTCCAATGCGAGTCGATCGTCCCCGCGCCACAGGTGAGCGCGGCATCGAGATCGAGACAGTTCTCGGCTGGTACCGCGCCGCCCCGGCAGGCCGTCGTCCCGCCGTGGTCGCTCACACACGCCGTCGCGGCGAGCGGCCCCGTGACACGCACCGTCGCAAGCCCGCTGTCGGCGAGGATCCCGCGCCGCCGCCAAAGGGTGCCGACCCCCACGATGTGCATCATCTCGTGGAGGACGACGGCATTCAGGCGCCCCTTGTTGGCGAGATCGGTGAGGTCGGCACTATCGAAGCGCATGATGCCAAGGACGGTGAGCCCACCGGTCACACGCGTGAGGCACGGGCCGGCGGAGCCGAGGGTCTTCCCCACCCCGTCGATCGCCTCGACCTTGGCGTAGATGACGAGGTCGTCGACGATCTCATCGAGCGAGGAGATCCCGGTCATCGAGGCGCTGCACTTCGTGAGATCGAAGGGGGCCTCCTTGCTCCCGACCTTCGCCGCCTGCAGGTCATTGAGGATGATCTGTTCGATGCGCGCTACGGCGGCGTCGAACGCGGTGGCGACATTGCCCGTTGGCTTGGTCCCGACCCACCGCAGATCGATGTCGAAGGTCGTGTCGTTCTTCTCGGTGGGAGCCGTCGAATCCTTGCACCCCCCGACGAGGGCGAGCATCGCGAGCGCGCCGGTGAGGGCGAGAGAGCGCGACATCATGGCTTCCGCTTCTTGAGAGGGATCGCACGGCCGGCGGAATCGAGCGCAAAGCTCGGCCCGAAGGCGGAGTCGTAGCCGATGACCGCGCCACCCGTCGGCGTGCTCGCAGACGGGGCCTTCCCCGCACTCGGCGCCGTTGACGGTGCGGTCGACGGCGCGACCGGAGCCCCGAGCATCGTGTCGGCGACGGCGGCACTCTCGGGGACGATGTCATCCGGAGCGGCCTGCATCGTCGGGGTCCCGCTCTCCTCTTCCGGGGCGTCGGCCTTCTTCCCGCAGGCGACGGTGAGGAGGAGGAGCCCCCCCAAGGTGAGGGTGGCGGGGGAAGGGAATCGTCGGTCGAAGGTCATGCGAAGAAGTATGGGGGACCGGATGCGCGGGGGGGAGGATGGCGCGACGGTCTTTCGAGACCCGCGGCGCGACCGTAAGATGTCGCCATGTCCTACCTTCGCCAGACGCCGTCGGGTCCTCTCGTTCGCCGTGGCGGCGCGATGCTCGCCCTGACCCTCGCCCTCACCGCCTGCGGCGAGGGGGGCTCCCCCGCGGGCACCATCGAGGTCGATGGGAGTTTCTCACGCATCGTGAACGAGGTGCTCACCTCGTCCTGTGCCACGGGGGGATGCCACGTCGGGGGATCGGGGCAGGTCGTCTTGAGTGGGACCGGCGCCTACGACGCCCTCGTGAATGCCACCCCGACGCATCCCGGCGCGCGACTCGCCGGACTCAAGCGGGTGGTCCCCGGGCGCCCCGACAGTTCGCTCCTCTATCTCCGCGTCCTCGCGCCGACGCATCCATTGCCGATCGACCTCGGCCCCGTGATGCCCGAGGGCCGGGCCCCGCTCACCGCAGGACAGGTGGAATACCTTCTGCAGTGGATCGCCGCCGGCGCCCCGCGTCGCGGCGAGGTGGCCGACGCCGCGCTCCTCGCCGACAAGACCGCGCAGTCGCAGGCCGCCTTTCAGCCGCTTGCTGCGCCCGCCGCAGGAACCGGGATCCAACTGCGCGTCGAGCCCTTCACCGTCGCCAAGCACTTCGAGCGCGAGCTCTTCGTCCATCGACGTGCCGCGACCACCACCGATCTCTATGTGCGTCGCATCCATTTCCGGATGCGTCCCAACAGCCATCACTTTGTGATCTACGGTTTCAATTCGACGATCCCCAGTTTCCTCGTCCCCGCGTACGATGCCGTCCGGGACATCCGGAACCCCGATGGGTCGATGAACACGACCAACATGGTCACGATGGGGTATCACATCTTCTTCGGCGGATCGATGCAGCCCGAGTTCGCCTACGAGCTCCCGCCGGGCGTCGCACTCAAGATCCCCGCCGGGACCGGGCTCGATCTCAACGTGCATTACGCGAACCACACCGATGCCCCGATCAGCGGGGAGGCGGCGGTGAACCTCCACACCATCCCCCTCGCACAGGTCACGAAGGTCGCGCGTACGCTGAATTGGGGGAACCAGTCGATCACCCTCCCTGCCGGCCAGCGCACCACGCTCGAGCGGACCTTCACCGTCACCGACTCGACGACGATCGTCGCCCTCACCTCGCACACGCATCGGCTCGGCGAGCGCTTCGTGATCAAGGTCGTCGGAGGGCCGCGGGACGGTGAGACCGTGTATGAGAGCACCGATTGGGAGCACCCGGCCTTCCTCCTCCTCCCGCAGCCGGTGCGCCTCGGTCCCGGGCAGGGACTCAAGTCGATCGTCACCTACAACAACACCACCGCCGCGACCGTCCGCTTCGGCCTGCAGAGCACCGATGAGATGGGGATCATCTTCGGCTACGCATACTGAGCGGCACGCCGAAGCGCGTGCCGAAGCGCGGCGGCGCTAGCGGATCACCGGGACGGGATACGCCGTCCGCAGGGCGGTGAGATAGTCCCCGAAGAGGGCCTGCGTGGCCGTGAACTCCTCGCGCACCTTCGCGCGAAACGCCGCGTCGGTGGCGAAGTCGTGGAGGAGGGCGGCCATCGCCATCGCGTCGATCCGGAAGCCGGTGTGTCCGATGTCGTTCAGCGCATCGGCTTCCATCTCGTAGGTGTGGAATCCCCCGCTCGAGGAATAGGCGCTGAATCCTACGCCAGGCAGATCGCGCGAGACGCTTCCCGTCTCCTCCCACCCTTGCGGCTTCTGCGGCGCCTCGCGGACGCGCGTGCCGCCGTATCGCCGCACGTACGCGAAGGCGACCTCGTTGAGCGCCCCGACCGAGATCCCGTCACGCATGCTCCCGTACGGTTCGATCCGGACCTGGGTCCCCGTGGCGAGCGCCGCGGCGCGCGCGGCATCATCGACCATCTGGCGCACCTGGGCGAGGTACACCTCATCCGGGTAGCGGATGTAGAAGTCCGCCACCGCGCGATCGGGGACGACGTTCGGCGCCTTCCCTCCCTCGGTGATGATCCCCTGGATCCGCGCCTCGGGCCGGATGTTCTTCCGGATCCCGTCGACGTTGTTGAAGAAGCGCACCACCGCCGTCAGCGCGTCACGCCCCTCCCACGGCATCATCTGGTGCGCGGGCGCCCCGCTGAAGACGTACTTCACCCCATCGATGTTCAGGCAGCAGGAGCCGAAGCCCGGCGCGGGACGCTGGGTGTCGGTGCTCGAATGTGATCGGACCGCGACGTCGAGTCCCGCGAAGACCCCGCGCTCGTGCATCACCGTCTTCGACGGAGGCGGCATCATCTCCTCCGCCGGCGTCCCGATCACCGTCACCGTCCCCGGCGTCCCCGTCCGCGTCAGGAACTCCGCCACCGCCACCGCGGCCGCGAGCCCGATCGGTCCCTGCGCGCTGTGCTGATCGCCATGGTAGTCCCGCACCGTCCCACGCAGCGCGTCGTATTCGACGATGACGCCGAGCTGTGGCCCGGGGGTCCCCTTGCGGTACGTCGCGCGGAACGCCGTGGGGAGATCGGCGACCCCGACGGTGACCTCGAAGTCATGTGCACGGAGCCAGTCGACGAGGATCCCGACCGAGCGACGCTCCTCGAATCCGATCTCCGGATGCCGGGTGATATCGTCCGACATCGCCTGCAGCTCCCCTTCCCAGAGCGCCCGCGCCCGCTCGACGACGGCATCGCGCGTGGCGCTCCGCGCCGTCGTCAATCGCCGAGCGAGGGCGGCCGCGTCAATCCGCGTCTGCAACGCCTCGAGTCGCGCGAGGACCTCAGTCGCGGCCGCCCGCTGGGTGGGGGTCTCCTGCGCCCCGGCGGATCCGAGAGCGAGCACGACGAGAGGAAGGAGGAGGACGCGCATCGGGAGAAGGTAACTCAGAAGCCGAGCAGCGCCCCGACCCTCAGGAGCCGCCGCGCATCGACGCGCAATGGTGTGGGCTCGGTCCCCGGCACGAAATGCTCCACCACCCGCCGCTCGGCAGGTGTCTCAGTCTCCGAGAGCTTCCCGGTCGCGCGATCGAGCTCGGCGGTGATCACCGTCGACGGGGGATCCCACGCATCGGGGGTGAGCCCCCCCCAGCGCGCGAGCATCTGCCCGAAGATCGGCGCCGCAAAGGTCCCACCCGCCGCTGATGGTGTGATCGTCCTCGGACGATCGAACCCGATCCAGACTCCCGCCACGAGATGCGGCACCATCCCGATGAACCACACATCCGTGTTGGCGTCGGTGGTCCCCGTCTTCCCCGCCACAGGAATCGTCGCAGGGATCGCGCGTCGCACTGCCGTACCGGTGCCCGACTCCACCACGTCGCGCATCAGGTCGCGCGTCACCCACGCCACCGCGCTGTCCATCGCCGGTGCGTTCATCACCACAGGCTCGCTATGGATCTGTCGCCCCGACGGATCATCGACGCGCAGGACGATGCGCGGTTCCACCGAGGCGCCGAGGTTCGCGAAGGCGGTGAAGGAGGCGACGAGGTCGATCGGGCGGACGGCGGAGGCACCGAGCGCACTCGAGGGGAACTTCGCGATCGGCGCATCGATCCCCATCCGCTGCGCGAGCGCGACGATCGAATCGGCGCCGAGCTGCTCCCAGAGGCGTACCGCCACCGGATTCCGCGACTGCGCGAGCGCCTCGCGGAGGGTGATGTCGCCGAGGAAGGTGCCGTCAGCGTTCTGCGGTGAGTAGGAAGTGCGGTCGTACCGCACCGTGATCGGCGCATCGGAGACGATCGCCGTCGGTGGGACGGAATCCATCAGCGCCCGCGCGTAGATAATCGGCTTGAACGACGATCCGGGTTGACGCGTGGCATTCACCGCACGATTGAACGCCGAGGCCTGGTAGTCACGTCCGCCGACGAGGGCGCGCACATCCCCCGTCGCGGATTCCATCGCGACGACGGCGCCTTGGAGGTAGTCGGTGGCTCCCTTAGGGCGCCCGACGAAGGTGGTGTGGCGATACCCGCGCTGGATCTCCACCGTGCGCAGGCCATCGCGCAGCGCGACGACCGCCGACCGCTGCAGCGCGGGGTCGAGCGAGGTCGTGATGCGATACCCACCATTCCCCACCGGGATGTTCGCGCGCTCGAGGCGTACGCGTACCACGTCGAGGTAATAGCGGACCTGGAGATCGGCGATGACGTCGGGCGCGGTGCGTACCGGCTCGGCGCGCGCCGCCCGATACTGCGCTGCGGTGAGGTACCCCTGGTCGCGCATGAGCGCGAGCACCGTGTTGCGACGATCGCGATTGCGGTCGGGATGCGTGATCGGATCGAAGAGCGCCGGCCCCTTGGGCATCGCCGCCAACGAGGCGGCCTCCGCGATGGTCAGTCGCGCGGCGGACTTGCCGAAGTAGTACCGCGCGGCCGACTCGATGCCGTAGTACTGCCGCCCGAAATGGATCTGATTGAGATACGCCTCGAGGATCTGCGCCTTGGAGTAGCGCCGCTCCATCTCCCGTGCCGCCGCCTGCTCCCGCAGTTTCCGTCCGATGCTCCGGTCGGTCCGATCGATGATCGTGGGGTGCATGTTCCCGACGAGCTGCTGCGTGATCGTGCTCGCCCCGCGAGAGGCGCCGAGGAGGTTGTCCTTCACGGCGGCGGCGATCCCGACCACATCCACGCCATCGTGCTGATAGAAGCGGCGATCCTCCACGGCGATGAAGGCCTGCGCCACGTAGGCCGGGAGGGCCGTGAGCGAGACGCTGGTGCGCCATTCGCGACCGATCTCCCCGATCAGGGTCCCCTCGCGGGCGAAGACCTGGGAGGACTGCGGCGGGCGGACGATCCGCCACGCCTCGCCGATCGCTACCGGCTGGGCGGCCTGGGGCGCGGGGGACGGGACACCCTGCGCGTGACCGAGACCGGCCGCGGCGGGGAGGAAGGCGAGGACGAGACGAAGTCGCATGGGACCCTCAATTGTACACCCCATTCCCTCTGGGGAGCCGGGGGGGCACCTTTCAGGGGTGCTGACGATGGCGATCGCCCAGTGCCGGCCACGGAAGGGGGACCTCGCGGGGAACCTCGACCGCGTGGGGGCCCTCCTCGCGCAGGCGGTCGCCCTCAAGCCCCGCCCCGCCGTCCTCGTGCTCCCGGAGACCGTCCTCTCGGGCTATTTCCTCGAGGGAGGGGTCCGCGAGGTTGCGCTCACCGCGGAGGCGCTGCGCACCGAGATCGATTCGCGCTACCGCGCCGCCGTCCCGAGCGGGACGCCGATCGACCTCGTCCTCGGCTTCTACGAGACCCTCGACGGCACCCTCCACAACAGCGCGGCCTACCTCTCGCTCCGCGGAGATGCGCCGGCCGCGCTCGTGCATGTGCATCGCAAGAACTTCCTCCCCACCTACGCCCTCTTCGACGAGGAGCGCTTCGTGGAGCGAGGCTACGGCGTCCGCGCCTTCGACACCCCGTGGGGACGCGCCGCGATGCTCGTCTGTGAGGATGCGTGGCACTCCCTCACCGGGACGATCGCCGCGTTGGACGGTGCGCAGATGGTCTTCGTGCTCGCGGCGGCGCCGGCGCGTGGGACCGCCCCGCGCGAGGATACCGTCCCCGGCCCTGCGAGCGTCGCGCGCTGGGAGCGACTGAGCCGCGACATCGCCGAGGAGCATGGGGTCTTCTGCTGCGTGGCGAACCTCGTCGGGAGCGAGGGGGGGAAGATGTTCCAGGGGGGCTCGCACCTCGCGGGCCCACGCGGCGATGTGCGCGTGCGCGCCCCCGTGTTCGAGGAGGCGCTCGTCACCGCGACGATCGATCTCGCCGACCTCGGGCGGGTGCGCGCCGAGATGCCGTTGCTCTCCGATCTCAGGACCGCGCTCCCTTTCTTGCGTCCCGAGCTCGACCGTGTCCTCGGTGTCGCGACGCCAGTGCCTCCTGCGGCATCGCCGTTGACGTCGACCCCGGTGGCCGCGGTGCCGGCGCGCCCGCTTGTGGGGACGGTGCCGCCCCTCCCCGTCATCACCGCGGACGCGACTGGGCGCGGCGCCCCGCCTCCACTCTCCATCGACGCGCCCCTCGTGGAGCGGTGGCTCGTCTCCTTCCTCCGTGACGAGTTCCAGCGCCGCGGCTTCACCGACGCCATCGTCGGGCTTTCCGGAGGTGTGGACTCCGCCGTGGTCGCGGCGCTCGCCGCGCGTGCGCTGGGCCCGGAACATGTGCACGCCGTGCGGATGCCCTACCGCACCTCGAGCCCCGACTCGTTGGCGCATGCGCAGCTCCTGATCGATCAGCTCGGGCTCAAGGCGCGGACCATGGAGATCACCGGGGCCGTGGACGCGTATCTCGCGCAGGAGCCCGACGCCGACGCCGCGCGCCGCGGCAACATCATGGCGCGGATGCGGATGATCACCCTCTTCGATCTCTCCGCGAAGCATCGTGCCCTCCCGCTAGGCACCGGCAACAAGACCGAACGCCTCCTCGGCTACTTCACCTGGCACGCCGACGACTCACCGCCGGTGAATCCGATCGGCGATCTCTTCAAGACGCAGGTCTGGGCGCTGGCGCGGCACCTCGAGGTGCCGCAGGCGATCATCGAGAAACCAGCGAGCGCCGATCTCATCGAGGGGCAGACCGACGAGGGGGACTTCGGCGTGCGCTACGCCATCGCCGACGAGATCCTCAACTGGTTACTGCACGGGTGGAGCGCGGCGGAACTCGTCGCGCGGGGCGTCGACGCCGAGGCGATCCAGCTCGTGACCAAGCGACTCGACTCCACGCATTGGAAGCGGCGGCTCCCGACCGTTGCGATGGTGAGTGGGGTTGCGATCGGTGAGAGCTACCTTCGCCCCGTGGATTATTGATGTCGCCGACGATTCGCGGTGAAGCGCCCCTCATCCGCTACGGCTTTCATCCCACGCCCTACGGCGAGGGGCTGATCGCCACCACCGCGCATGGGATCTGCCGGCTGACCTTCGTCGAGGGTGGGCGCCGTACGACCCTCGCGCGTGTGAAGGCGGAGTTCCCTGAGGCGACGTTCGTCGAGGATGTCGCGCGGACGAAGCGACTCATGACGCAGGCCTTCGACCCGAAGCGAAACCAGACGCTCGCGCTCGATCTCGCAGGGACCGCGTTCCAGCGTCGCGTCTGGAGCGAGCTCCTCCAGATCCCGCGTGGGGCGACCACCACCTACGGCGGGCTCGCGGCACGCATCGGGGCGTCGAGTGCTTCGCGCGCGGTAGGATCGGCGGTCGGTGCCAACCCCGTCTGCTTCGTCGTCCCCTGTCACCGCGTGGTCCGCGGCGATGGCACCCTCGGTAGCTATGCCTGGGGGCCGGCGATGAAGGCCGCGATGCTCGGCGAGGAGCTCGGCGTGACGCCGGCTGCGCGTACGCGAGGCTGACCGCCGAACGCGGCGCGGACCGGTGCCTCCCTCCCTGCGGCGCGCTAGATGTTCGTGCGAGACTGGATGGTGTCGATATCGAAGTCCAGCGCCGCGAACTCTCCCCGCCGGGACTCAAGCAGCTCCACGAAGCGGGGGTGGATGTCCCGCTCCTCGTTCTTCGTGATCACGCCGTACACCCCGTACGTGAGCATGAAGCTGATCCAGAGCGCTTCGGTCGCGTGCTTCGGGGTCGGTGCGGTGCTGTGGTCCGACTCCGGCGCGAAGACCCCGTTGTCCCCGTAACGGAGTCCGAGGTTGTTGTAGACGACCTCGCCCCCGTCCACATACTGGAGCGCATTCGCCCACGTGTGCTTGAAGGTGGCGTGGAAGATCGCGTACCGGCACACCTGCTTCATGTTCTCGATGTCGCTCGAGAGGGCGATGTTGGTCTGCGTGACGGGCTGGACGGCCCGCGGCACCCCGTTCACAACGAAGCGCGGCACGGTGAGATCCATCCGCTCGTTCTGGTTGAACCACGCCCGCGCCTGGGGAGGCTTCCCGTCCGCGGTGGAACGAAGGTAGCGGCAGAGGAAGTCGGGGGCGCTGTGCTCCACCAGATCCTGTGAGAACTGGTGCACCTCATACCAGTGTTCCGTGATTCCCTGCAGGTGCTCGTCGAAGAACTCCTCGACCCACTGGGAGACGACGTCCCAGAACAGGTTCGCCACCCTGGCGTACCTGTGGGTCCCGCAGATCGGCTGGATGGGACTCCAGTTCTTCCAGTCCAGCGTTCCCATCACCTGATGGATCCGCTCGAGGATGGACTCCTCCGTGAGGGCCGTCGCCCGCGTGACGTAGCCGTTGGGCCCCAGAAGGAAGCTGTCCGACGAGTGGTCGATGAGGACCACCTCCTTCAGGTGGGGGAAGAGGAGGTAGCGGAGCGGATTCCGCCGGAAATTCCGGTAGGCCGCGATCGCATACTGCTCGGAATTGTGGTGGGTCGTGACGAGGTGGTTGTCGAGTTCCGCGGAGAGGGTGGCGCTGACCCGGGCAATCCGCTTGGCGGCCAGCCAGCGCTCCCCATCAGCAGGGGTCAGGGTGTGCTTCCTTGTCTCCGCATGGGCCTGCGTCACCCCAGGCTCCCGCAGATGGAGGGTGATCTGGACCGGGTACATCCTCCCGTCGCGCTCCTCGAAGCGCATATCCACGTTCGGGAGGACGTGGATCCCGTCCTGCTCGTAGGAATTCCAGTGGTGGTAGACCCGCCACCATCCGGGGTTGGCATCGTCCCGGTCCCAGACGCCGGCGCTGAGGCCGTTCAGCATCCGCTCTCCGAAGAACTCGTCACCGCGCGTGTACCCCGGGCGCTCGCGTTCCAGCTTGACCGTGTAGCTCTCGGGGTAGTCGGCCTGGATCTGCTCCAGCGAGGGGGCCTTGCCGGTCAGCACCTCCTGAAGAATGTGCTTCTTCATGGCGAGCTCGAGCGGCGCCACCACCTTCACCATCATGAGGGACCGGGCGGTTGGGAAACTCTGGGGCGGGTCGCCCTGATCCGAGATCATGGCGCGGGGCATCGGATTCGAGGGGTCGTACTCCCAGTAGGGAATCCGGTGGTCCCCGAATGAGACCCGCTCGGCCTTGACGTTCTGGTCCCCCGGGATCGTCTGGATGAGCCGGTTCGAGAGCTTGAGCTCGCCGTCCCGGGTGAACTCATGGTGCGTTTCGAAGATCCGCAGTTCGAGGTCCACCGCGTCCGTCCCGTCCGGCAGCTCGTACCAGAGCTCGAAGCTGCCGTCGCGGGCGGTCCGGGAGCAGGCCAGGAAGGTGTCGATCAGCCCCACGTGCCAGAGCTCGATCTCCATGTTGTGCAGCGGCTTGTCCTCTCCGGTCGGGCGTGTGTATTCGAACAGGAGCCGGCCCGAGGCGCAGCGGGTGGAGGGAGCGGCCTGCAGGCGGGATGCATCGGCGGGGACCCCGAGGCCGAAGAGCCGGCGGATCCGTCCGGCGAAGCGTGTCTCCGCTGCTCGCTGACGGCGGCGAGATTCCTCCTCCTCGATACCCGACCGGATGGCGGCCAGCCCGCCCTCCCGCTGCATACGGATCTGTTCGAGGCGGCCCCGGACATCCGGAAAGGCGGCGAGGAAGGCGTTGAAGTCCGCCTTGTCGACGACATGCACCGACACGCGGGTGAGGGCGAGAACCGAGGCCGTCCGAGGAGCCCCGGACAGGAGGCTCATCTCCCCGAACACGTCGCCGCCGCGAAGGATGGCGACCTGCCGAGAGCCGCCACCCTCCGTCCGCACCCGGACCTCGGCCTCCCCGGTCAGGATCACCCCCATCCGGTCCCCTTCCGCCCCCTCCTCCAGGAGCATCGCCCCCGGAGCGAAGTCCTCCTCCCTGCCCCGCCTGAGGAAGTCCGTCCTCTCGGGCTCAGAGAGGCTCTCGAGAAGGGCCATTCCGGACCGCTTCGCAGCCTGGAGTTCCACTTCCCGCCGAGCGAGTTCCGTCGCGAGTTCGTCCGCGATCCCGGGGCGTCCGCGGAGGAGGACATCGAAGTCCTCGCGCGAGACCCGCAGGACCTCGACGGAACCGTTCGCCACGACGGAAGCCTTGCGGGGCTCGCCGAGGAGCAGCGCCATCTCGCCGAAGTAGTCGCCGGTCGAGAGCTCCGCGATGGCTCGGGACTCGTTGCTCCCCGTGATGTTGACCCGCACCTGCGCAGCCCCGCGGGTGAGGAGGTAGAGGTCCCGGTCGGTGGCCCCCTCCTGGACAACGAACGCCCCGTCTCCGAACGCTACCGGCGCGACCCGGCACGCCAGTTCCTCCCGCTCCGCCTCCGTCAGGACGGAGAGAAGGGTGATGGCTTCGAGGTCGGATCGAATGCGCCGGATCGCTTCCGTGGCCGGCGACGTCGGGGAGGGGGGGCCGGACTCCGATGCCGCTACTCTGGCAGCCGAGGAGGCACCCAGCAGTTGGGCAATCCGCTCCTGCTCTTCCGGACTAAGGCGAGAAAAACGCTCGAGAAGCTCGGATTCAGGTAGGATCGGCGACATGGAACCCCGGGGACTGATGTCTGGACCGCCAGCTAAGGCCCATTGCATTCCGGCCTCGGCGGCGATCGCCGGACCCGGGAGCGAGCTGGTCGCGCAGAACCATGGTGACCAAAAAGTATAGGCAGACCCCCACACGCCCGGAAAGTCCGCCGGAGGAACGTTTTGGCGACCGGACTCGCCTGCGCTTGCTCCCCTGCGGGTGCCCTCATACGTTCGACGGGGCTCCTCACTCCGCCTCCGCTACATCGTCCCCCCTCTCAAACCCCAGGGTTCCGCGTGCGCGACCCGATTCCCGGCGGGGGACTCCCGATCCTCCAGCGGTTCACGGACACCGGGGAGTTTCTGAAGGGGTGGCGTGCCTTCTTTGAGTCGCGGAGGGAGCGCTACCGGAGTAACGTGTTCCGGACTTCGGTGGTGTTCCCCGCCATCTCGATTCTGGACGTGCGCGGGTTCGATGTCCTGCTCGATGCCACCAAGGTTCGCAAGCGGTTCGGGTTCGGGCCGGCGATTCCGCGTCGTGATCTCCTCTCCGGGGTCGTCCCCACGGTCTTTCACAACGACGCGGCCCACGACGTGCGCAAAGCCTTCGTGCTCGAGTGGATGGGTATGCGGGGGCCGGAGCTGCACCGGGCGCTGGACCGGGCGCTCGAGGAGGCCATGGGCCGATGGGCCACGGCAGGGAAGCCCTTTGACTGGGGCGCCGATGCCGACCGGCTCCTCGCGGACTTCCTCTTCGACTGGTTGCTGGGAGCACGGCCGGAGCTGTCCGATGTCCGCACCTGGTTCGATGCCGGATTCTCTCCCATCCCTTGGGATGTTCCCCTTCCTTCGGCCCCGCGCCCGGCCCGCAAGGCACGCGACCGCCTTCTCGCGACGATCCGGGGAGCGCCCGGACTTCCCGAGGCGGCGGCGCTGGGACGTACCAGGGCCGGGATGGAGGAGCCCGAGGTCGCCGCGCAGTTGCTCTTCATGCTGGTGGCGAATGCTTGGGGAGGGCTTCAGGGCGCCTGGCGCTCCCTGATGGCGGAACTGTCCATTCACCCGGAGGTGGCGGATGCCATCGCCGGCGACCCCGGAGGGGGGATGGCCCGGGGGGCCGTTCTGGAGACCCTCCGGCTCCGGGGCCCGGTCCCCTTTGCCTATGGCGAGGCCCGGGATGATCTCCGGATCGAGTCCTCGAGCGGGTCCTTCCCGGTTCGGAAGGGGGAGATGCTGATGGGGGTCTTCTGGCTCGCTGCTCGCGATCCCGATTTCTTCCCCGATCCGGAGCGATTCGACCCCAGCCGAACCGCCGACCCCCGATTCCTCCGCGCGCTACTCTGGTCGAATGGCACCGGGGAGACCCCGACTCGCACGGACAATAAAGTCTGCGCCGGGAGGGACATCGTCCCCTCAGTGCTGGAGCGCTGCGTCCAGCGGATCGTCCCGGCGTGGCAGTGGACGCTCGGATCCACCCCCCGGTGGAGCGATACCGACCTCCCCCTCGGAAACCGACCGGTGGAACCGCTGATCGTGACGGATTTCAGTCCCCGTAGCCGCACTGCACCCTGACCTGCAGGAACATGCCGATGTCCCTTCCCCATCATGCCCGCAACACGGGGGCCCCCGGCATCCCCCTCGTCTTCGTGCATGGGATCAAGGGGGCGATGCTGGGGACGGGCGCGGGCGTGTCCGCGGGCTCAACGGAGCGATCGCTCTCGGCCTCTCGAATCCGGATCTCCGCTTGCCCCTCCGCCGCTACGGCGACCGTCAGATCGAGGATGGTCTCCACCCTTCGGGGCCCCTCGCAGCCGTCCGGATCCTTCGGGGATCTCCAAGCCGATTTACGAACCCTGGCTCCGGACCGCCAAATCGCTCGGATGCCCCTTCTACGCCTTCGCCTATGACTGGTATCGGGATAACCTCGAGACGGTCGAGAAGCTGGCGGCCGCCATCGCGGCCATCCGGGAACGCCATGGGGGAGGGCCCGTCCAGCTGGTGGCGCACTCCATGGGGGGGCTCGTTTCCCTGGCCCTCCTCAACCGCCAGCCCGATGCCTTTGTGCATGTGCTGTTCGGCGGGATTCCCCTCCGCGGAGGCGTGGGGTTCTCCGAGGAGATGCATGTCGGACTTCCGACCGGCCGCAATCAGCGGGTCAGCGACCCGCACATGCTCTTCACCTGTCCCTCGATCTACACGCTGTATCCGCTCGGGAGGTTGGACTGCTTCGCGCCGGACGGGTCTGCCCTCGATCTGGACTTCTTCAACCCGGGTAGTTGGGTCGAGCACGGAATAGGGATCTTCGCAGACCCCGGAGAGGCAACCCCGGAACATCTCGAGTTTCTGGGATGGGCGCTCGGCCGCGCCCGCACCTTCCGGGAGCAGCTCATCCACCGGAAGGATGCGGCGTACCCTCCCATCACGGTGGTGGCCTCGCACGGCTTCCCCACACTGGCGACGGCGATGCGACATGGACCGAAGAGCGTGCGGGGGTGGGACCTGAAGAGCATGCCCCGCCGCCCCGGCGATCAGCGGGTCTGTCCGGAGCATGCCCTTCCCCCGGATGGATTCGAGTACGAACGGGTGGAGAATGCGCTGGAACACGGTGCGATCCTCGAGGACCCGCGCATTCCCGAGCTCCTCACGCCCCACGCCCGAGGCTGACGCTCCCTTGGAACCCTCGCAACCAGGGGTCACCGGCGGCCCCGGTCGGACGGCATAGACGAGGGATCGATCTCCTGGGACTTCTACGTCAGGCCCTACGCGTCTGACGCCCCGTCGGAGCGGGAACCGGCGCCTACGCCGCGTGCGCGAACGCGAGACTGACCGCGCGGCGCGCACCACGCTTCAGCTGCCGATGCACCGCCCGCGCGAAGCGCATGAAGTTCTGCCCCGCGAGCGGGTAGCGCGCGAAGAACTCGTGCGGAAGCTGTGAGCCCTTGAGCTGATTACAGGGCTGACAGGCGGCGACGAGGTTCCCCGGGTGATGCGTCCCGCCCCGGGAGAGCGGGATCACATGATCGAGGGTGGCGTGCTCCAGTCCCAGTCCGGTCCCACAGTAGACGCATCGACGTCCACAATCCCGAAAGGTCGCGCGCTTGACCTGACGCTTGAGCTGCTGGTGCTCCACGCGGCGAGCGTGACGGGATAGCCCGCGGGGGGAACGGGCGAGCGTGACATGGTGGAGGTGCCGACTGGACATCGAACCTCGCCTGAAATGGCGACACCCCGCGACGGGACGAAGGGCCCGGGCGGGGTGTCAGCGGTGGAGGTAGGGAGGCGGCCGATCATGGTCGCATCGAGCGACCAGGGCCACTGCGGCTGGAGCGACGGTCCATAGGTACCGGTCACAGGCCTCCCGTGAGGTGCGTCGTGACTCCAGGCCACGACGTCCTGCAGGTATGACGCTCCTAGAAGTGCAGCGTCACGTGAAAGGGCGCAAGAGTCCCCCGCCCCCCGCTCGCGAGGCCCCGTCGCGATGCTAACTTTTTCGGTCTCCAGACCGAGCCCTCCTCCCTCGAGGGCGGTCGCGTCCGTCCCGTCAGCCGGTATCCCCCGATGGCCACCTCCGCCAAGGCCCGTCGCTCGACCCTCGGTCTTTCCAAGGATCAGCTCCTCGCCGCGTATCGCACGATGCTCCTGTCGCGCCGCGTGGACGACAAGGAGATCCAGCTCAAGCGGCAGAACAAGATCTTCTTCCAGATCTCCGGCGCGGGCCACGAGGCGGTGCTCGTCGCCGCCGGGATGGTCTTCAAACCCGGGCACGACTGGTTCTACACCTACTATCGGGACCGCGCCCTCTGCCTCCAGCTCGGGATGACCGCGGCCGAGATGCTCTATTCCGCCGTCGGCGCGGCGATCGACCCCAACTCCGGCGGGCGGCAGATGCCCTCCCACTGGGGCCACAAGAAGACCAACATCGTCTCCGCCTCCTCCCCGACCGGGACGCAGTTCCTCCAGGCCGTCGGCTCCGCCGAGGCGGTGGTGCGCGCCAAGGCGCTTGGAATTGCGGATGGTTTCAAGTCCGACGAGGTGGTCTTCGTCTCGACCGGGGACGGCACGACCTCCGAGGGCGAGTTCTGGGAGTCGCTCAACACCGCGGCGAACCTCAAGCTCCCGGTCGTCTATCTCGTCGAGGACAACGGCTACGCCATCTCTGTGCCGGTCGAGGTGAACACCGCCGGCGGTTCGATCTCCAAGCTCGTGAGCGGCTTCCCGAACTTCTTCATCCAGGAAGTCGATGGCTGCGATCTCCTCACCTCCTACGAGGTCCTGCAGAAGGCGGTCGCCTACGCGCGCGAGCGGAAGGGCCCAGCGCTCGTGCACGCCAAGGTGATCCGTCCCTACTCGCACTCCCTCTCCGACGACGAGGTGATGTACCGTCCCGACGCTGAGCGGGACGCCGATGCGGCGCGCGACCCGATCACGCACTTCCCCAAGTGGCTCGTGGATGAGGGCCATGCGACCGCCGCCGAGATCGAGGCGATCCAGGCATCGGTGGATGCCGAGGTCCTCGCGGCCACTGATGACGCATTGACGCAGCCGCAGCCCGCGCCGGAGACCGCGACCTTCGCCGTCTACTCGCCGGATGTCGATCCGACGAGCGAGCAGTTCGACACCGAGGACGACCCGCAGTTCAGCGGGGAGCCCACGACGATGGTCGATCTCCTCAACGCCTGCATGAAGGACGAGATGCGGCGCGATGGGCGGATCGTCGTCTTCGGTGAGGATGTCGCCGACGTCTCGCGCGAGGAGTACCTCGGCAAGGTCAAGGGGAAAGGCGGCGTCTTCAAGGTGACCTGGGGACTCCAGAAGGAGTTCGGTGGGACGCGCGTGTACAACTCGCCGCTCGCCGAGGCGAACATCATCGGGCGTGCGATCGGGATGGCGCTCCGTGGGTTCAAGCCTGTGGTCGAGATCCAGTTCTTCGACTACATCTGGCCCGCCTACATGCAGCTGCGCGATGAGCTCGCGACGATGCGCTGGCGCTCCAACAATCAATTCGCCGCGCCGGTCGTCGTGCGCACCACGTATGGCGGCTACATCCGCGGGGCGATCTATCACTCGCAGACCGGGGCCTCGCTCTTCACGCACTGCCCCGGGCTCCGCGTCGTCTGCCCGAGCACGGCGCTCGATGCCAACGGGTTGCTGCGCACCGCAATCCGCTCCGAGGATCCGGTGATCTTCCTCGAGCACAAGCACCTCTATCGGCAGACCTACAACAAGGCCGCGTATCCTGGGCCGAACTTCATGATCCCCTTCGGCAAGGCGAAGATCGTCAAGGAGGGGTCGGACGTGACGGTCGTGACGTACGGTGCGACGGTGCAGCGCGCGCTCGTAGCGGCGAAGCAGGTCGAGGAGGAGCGGGGGCTCACGGTCGAGGTGATCGACCTCCGCACCCTCTTGCCCTGGGATCAGGAGACGGTCTACGCCTCGGCCAAGAAGACCGGCCGCGTGATCGTCGCGTATGAGGATTCGATCTCATGGGGATACGGGGCTGAGATCGCCGCGCGCATCGCGGACGACTGCTTCGCCTGGCTCGATGCGCCGGTCAAGCGCGTGGCGAGCACCGATACCTTCGTGGGCTACGCGCCGAGCCTGGAGGATGAGATCCTCCCGCAGGTGGCGGACTTCGTGAAGGCGTACGAGGAGGTGGCGGGGTACTAGCCCCGCCACCCGTCAGTTGGCGGGATAGGCCACCGCGATCAGACTCTGCCCGATCGGTGGCCGCGCGATGTGCGTCTCTACCCAGTTCACCGCCCGGAAGACCGTGCTATCGAACGCCCCGACGAGAGTCGGGTTGAAGGTCGTCGCCCCGCGCAGTGTGAAGTTGAGATACCAGAGAGCGTAGCCGATCGCGTTGAAGTAGTGCAGGCGCGCCACCGTGTAGCCAGCCTCTTCAAGCACCTGACGGAGCACTGGCTTGGTGTACCGGCGCACATGCCCGAACCGAGCGTCGATCGCGGCATAGAGCTCAGGACGCGCTGGGACGAGTAGGCAGAGCGGTGCGCGGGGATGGAGATGTGGTCGGAGCTCCCGGAGCGTCCCGACATGATCGGGGATGTGCTCCAAGACATTGATCATCACCGCCGCGTCGAAGTGCTCTCCGGCATCGAGTGTCGCCGTCGTCCCTTGGATGAGACGAACGTCGGGGACACGCGCACGAAAGGCCGGGGCGAACGCCTCCTCCGGCTCCAGCGCGATAAGCTCTCGCACCCCCTGCATGTCGGCGAAGACCCGCGACATCTGGCCGACCCCCGCACCGACCTCGAGGACGCGTCCACACAGTTCGATCGCGAACTCGCGCGCGATGGCGCGTCCGTAATGGCGGGCCCGCTCGAGCGCGGCGAATTCGAAGGCGGGGCCGTCGAGGGCGATCAGATCGGTCACGGCAGCGCCTCAGATGACCGCGCCTCGATGACCGAAGCCAACGAAGCCGCATCGCCAGGCTCGATCTCGGCGCCCTTCGCGTCGACCACTCGGACCTCTGCACCGAATCGCTTTCGAAGCTCCGCACTGGAGCCGATCGCCAGCACCGTCGGACCATCGCACACCGCCGCATCCGCCCACGGTCGACGCGGATCACCGGTGGCGATCCGCGCATTCACGATCAGAACCGGTATCATCAGGACCGCCACGTCACAGGGAGACGACGCTCAGCCGCGCCGCTCCAATGCATCCCGCACATCGAGCAGGACCTCGAGATACAACTGCTCGCGACGATACGCGAAGTCGAGCGACACCTTCTGCGCGACATCCTCTGACTCCGCCGCGCGCTGGAACGCCTCGCGGTAGAGCTCCTCAAGGTTGGACAGGATGCGCTCACGGGAACGGGACATCGAGATCTTCTCCAAAGCGGCAAGGGTCAGGCGCGGCGGATCGAAGTCGTCCGACGCGACCGGCGCGGGCGCCGCGGCCTTCGCCGGCGCCTCGAGGAGGAACTTCTTGGCGGCATCGAAGAGCTCACGGCGCCCATCGAAGGACGAGGGCAACGGCTCAGCTCACTGCCAGATGACGGGCTGCCCAGCGGCATACCACCCGTCGACATACGGCGCCGCCATCGCCTCGATGCGGGCCCGCTTGATCTTCATCGTCGGGGTCAGGGTCTCCGATTCGATCGACCAGGGTTCCGCCGCGACGACGAACATCTGGAGTCGCTCGTACTCCGACACATGACGATTCACGACCGCGAGCCACTCGGTCAGCGTCCGATCGAGTTCGGCGCGCACCGCCGGATCCTTCATCTTCGGGCGCAGGTGCTCAGCGAGTACGATGATCGCGTATGCCGCGGGTTGCCCAACGCCACTCACGCACGAGAGCTCGATCGCCTCGTGCTCGTTGATGAAGTTCTCGATCGGCGCCGGCGCCACGTACTTCCCCTTCGCCGTCTTGAAGAGCTCCTTCACGCGCCCGGTGATCCGAAGCAACCCATCAGGACGCCGCTCGCCACGGTCACCGGTGCGGAAGAACCCGTCCGCGGTGAACGACTCCGCCGTGAGCTCGGGGAGCTTGTAGTAGCCGACCATGCACCCCGGCGACTTGATGAGCACCTCCCCGTCCTCGCTGATCCGCACCGCGACGTCGGGATAGGGCACGCCGACGTAGCCGGGGAGCTTATGTGTCTGCGTGGAGAGATGGCTGTACGCGAAGTCCTCGCTCATCGCGTACCCCTCGAGGAGGTTGAGCCCGAGTCGGCGATACCAGGCGATGAGCTCCGCCGGGATCGGCGCCGAACCGGAGCCGGCGAGTCGCACCTGGTCGAGCCCGAGTCCGGTGAGGACCTTCTTCCCGATCAGCTTGTTCAGGAGCGGGATGCGCAGCAGGCTATCGAGCTTCTGCGCCGGCATCTTCGCGAAGACTCCCTGCTGGAACTTCAGCCAGAGACGCGGGACCGAGATGAAGATCGTCGGGCGCGCGCGCTGGATGTCCGCGACGAAGGTGTCGAGCGCCTCGGCGAAGAAGATGTGGCCGCCGGCCACGAACGAGGCACATTCGATATACGCGCGCTCGAAGACATGCGCGAGCGGGAGATACGAGAGGGCGCGATCCTCAGGCGAGAAGTCGATGCCGCGCATGATCCCCTCCGCGGCCGCTGTGATGTGCCCGAAGTCGTGCATCACCCCCTTCGGCGTGCCAGTCGATCCACTCGTGTAGAGGAGCAGGGCGAGGTCCTCGGCCGCACGGGCTGGCTGCCCGCCGAGGGGCGCGACCGTCGCGACGACCTGATCCCACGCGGTGCCGATGACCTGGGGCGCGAGCGGGAAGCTCAGTCGGTGCATCGCGTCTGGGACGCCCTGCAGCTGCGCCTCCCACCCAGCGTCGAGCTTCCCGATGAAGATCGCTTTCGCCTCGCTGTGCTCGAGGATGTAGGCGATGGTGTCGGCCTTCTCGGTCGGGAAGATCGCGACGGTGGTGAATCCTCCCATCCAGATGGCCAGCTCCGCCATGAAGAAGTGCGCGCAGTTCTTGGAGAGCATCGCCACCCGGTCGCCCGGCTGGAGGCCGAGGCTCCGGAGGTGCGCCGCCATCCGCCGCGCCTCGTCGAGGACCTGACGCCAGGTATAGTCGATGACCTTCCCGCCCCCGACCGGCTGGGTCAGGTAGACGCGGTCGGGGTGCGCCGACTCCTTCTCGTAGACATAGTCGAGGATGAGCTTCTTCGGGGCCATGGCGGGACCTCGGGTGGGGGATTGGGCAGAGTATAGAGCGCGGGAGGGCTGAGGGGGAGGCTGAAAGCTGGAGGCTGGAGGCTCACAGCGAGACCTATTGCTGTCTAACTTTCAGCTTCTAGCCTTTAGCCTTCAGCATAAGTCCCCTGGCACACGGCTTGCACCTCCTGAGTATCGTGTCCCATGTCGCCCCGCCAAAGTGGCGGGTGCACCCTGCCCTTTTCGTCGGAGTCTGCAATGAACAACCTGAAGGTCTTCCTGCTCATGGCCGGTCTCACGGCGCTCTTCGCGTCGGTCGGCGGTGCGCTCGGGGGTCAATCGGGGATGGTGATGGCACTGGTCCTCGCGGCCGGCATGAACGTCTTCATGTACTGGAACTCGGCCTCGATGGTCCTCCGGTCGTACCGCGCGCAGATCATCGACCGCGCACAGGCCCCAGAGCTCTACGACATGGTCGACCGGCTGCGGCAGCGCGCCGGTCTCCCGATGCCGACCGTCGCCGTGGCGCCGCACGAACAGCCCAACGCCTTCGCGACGGGCCGGAACCCCGAGCATGCGGTGGTCTGCGTCACTGAGGGACTCATGCGCTTGGTCGATCGCGAGGAGCTCGAGGGGGTCATCGCGCACGAGCTCGCGCATATCAAGAACCGCGACATGCTCCTGCAGACGATCACCGCGACCTTCGCGGGTGCGATCTCCACGCTCGCGAACATCGCGCAGTGGGGGCTCATGTTCGGGGGTGGTCGCTCGAATGACGATGAGCGCGGGCACCCGGCCGCGGCGCTCATTGGCATCATCATCGGGCCGATCGCGGCGATGCTGATCCAGTTCGCGATCAGCCGCCAGCGCGAGTACAAAGCCGATGCGGTGGGAGCGGAGATCGCGGGCCGCCCGCACGGGCTCGCGAACGCGCTGCGGAAGCTCGACGCCTACTCCAAGCGGATCCCGATGCAGGTCTCGCCGGCGGTCGCGCCGCTCGCGATGGTGAATCCGCTCGCCGGTGTGCGTGGGGGACTCTCCTCCCTCTTCTCGACGCATCCGGCGACCGAGGAGCGCGTCGCGCGCCTCATGGGGCGCTGATCGCGCGTGGACTCAGAGGCGGTGGAAGACCGCCTCGCTCACCTCACGTCCATCGCGTAGGTGTTCCACGACGATTCGCTCGAGGAGCACCGGCGTGACGTGGGCATACCAGACCCCTTCGGGGTAGACCACGACGATCGGCCCCCCGGCACAGACGCCGAGGCAGGGGACCTCGCTGCGCTTCACGCGCGACGGGCCGAAGAGGAGCCCCTCGCGATGCAGGAGTCGCGCGAGCTGTGCGTAGAGCGCACGTCCCGCGCGATTGCTCGAGCAGTACCCCCCGGTGCAGACGACGATGTGCCGCCGGTAGGGATCCATCACCGGCGGCCGCTCCTCCGGTCGCATCAGACCGCGGGATCCTTCGGCTTCTTGTGATCCCCCGCATGGGCCGGGCGATAGCGATGTGCCTCGACCGGCGTGCCACCGATCAGATGCGAAGCGCAGATGGTCTCTGCCGCAGCACGATCGACCCCGGCATACCAGACGTTCTCGGGATAGACGACGACCATCGGGCCGAAGCCGCATTGCCCCATGCACCCCGACTGATTGATGCGGACCTCCTGTGCGAGGCCGACATCCTTGATCGCCCCCTTGAGGTAGTCGAAGGTCGCGGCGGAGTCCTGCGAACCGCAGGTCTTCCCGCCGGTGCAGACGAACACATGCTTCTGGTATTGAGACATCGGGGGTCAGGGACCAGGTAGGAGGGACCAGGCAACAGGCGTACATTAATCGGATGCCGACCCCAGATGACTTCTTCGCGATCGATATGCGAGTGGGAACGGTCCTCGAGGCCGCTCCGTTCCCGGAGGCGCGAAAGCCGGCGATCCAGCTCATGATCGACTTCGGCCCCGAGCTCGGCGTACGCCGTTCGAGCGCCCAGATCACCACGCACTACACTACCGAATCCCTCATCGGTCGGCAGGTGATCGCCGTGACGAACATCGGGACCCGCAAGATCGCGGGATTCACGAGTGAGGTCCTCGTCCTCGGCGCGATGCCCGGGCCGACTGAGGTCGTCCTCCTGAATCCCGACCACCCCGTCCCCAACGGAACCCGCATCGGATGACACCGCTCGCCCGCTCGCTCCGACTCGCCTTCACGGCGCTCATCGCCCTCGCCGGCACCGCGCCGCTCGCCGCACTGCTCACCGCACAGGAGCGCCAACCGCTCTACCTGATCAACGCCAACGTCGTCGATGGCGTCTCCGGCAATGTCATTCGCGACGCGACGATCGTGATCGAGGGGACGAAGATCACACGCATCGCGCCCAAGCTCTCGCTGCCGCGTGGCGGCGGCGTGCGGGTGATCGATCTCGCGGGCCGCTGGGTCGCGCCCGGGCTGATCGACGCGCACACGCACATCGCGACCCTCGCGAACGCCAAGCGCGCCCTCTTCTCCGGTGTCACCACCGTCCGCTCGGCGAGCGTCCCCGCCTTCCAGGATGTCGCGATGCGCGAGCAGGCGCGCGCAGGACAGATCCTCGCCCCCGATGTGCTCGCCGCCGGCGTCTTCGTCACGCCGAACCTCGGGGAGACCGTCCTCGCCGACAACCGACTCGGCGCGTTGGCCAATGGCGTCACGACTCCCGAGCAACTCCGTGCCCTCGTGCGCGTGAACCTCGACCGCGGGGTGGACTGGATCAAGACGCGCGGCACCGAGCGCGCCGGCCTTCCGGACACCGACCCGCGAAAGCAGGTCTACGATCAGGCAGAGTTGCGGGCGATCGTCGAGGAGGCGGCGACGAAGGGGATCCCGGTGATGGCGCATGCCCACGGAGATGAGGGGGCGTATGCCGCGGTCGCCGCCGGGGCGAAGAGCATCGAGCATGGGACCTTCCTCTCCGATTCGACCTTGCGGTTCATGAAGCAGAAGGGCGCCTGGTTCGTCCCTACCCTCTCGACAGTGGTCGACCTCGCGCGGCCCGGCGGTGACTACGACGATCCCGTGCTCACGCTCCGCGGTGAGTACATGCTCCCGCGACTCGAGCAGACCATCCGCCACGCGCACGCCCTCGGGGTGCGGATCGCC
>VHBP01000007.1 GCA_016871915.1 Gemmatimonadota bacterium | reverse complement strand
CCAGCGCGCGGCTCGGCGGCACGGTCGGCACCCTCGGGTCGATCAACGCCAACTCGAAGATGACCGAGAAGCAGAACACGCTCTACGGGTCGCTCGGACTCAACCTGCTCCTCGTGAAGGTCGTCGCCGAGGTCGGGCAGACCTCGGGTGGGGATCTCAACCTCCTCAACCCGTTCGACAGCAACCTCACGAAGAAGCGTTTCTTCGCGTCGCTCGGCGCGCGCTTCAGCCTCTGACGCAGCACGAGCTTGCTCCCCCACCGGGCCCGCGCGACGCGGCCTGGATGCGTCGCGCCCTGCGGTTGGCGCGACGCGGGTGGGGGTGGACGGCGCCGAACCCCATGGTCGGCGCCGTCGTCGTTCATGGGGGTGAGGTCGTCGGCGAAGGGTGGCATGCCGAGCTCGGCGGGCCGCACGCCGAGGTGATGGCGCTCGCGGCCGCAGGGGATCGGGCGCGCGGCGCCGACCTCTACGTGACGCTGGAACCCTGCAATCATCATGGCCGCACGCCGCCGTGCACGGAGGCGGTGATCGCGGCCGGGGTCCGACGCGTGATCGTCGCGGTGCGCGATCCGAATCCGGTCGCACAGGGCGGGATCGACCGGCTCCGCCAGGCGGGGATCACGGTGATCGAAGAGGTGGAGTCCGAAGCGGCCGCCGAAATCAACGCGCCCTTCCTCCTCGCGCAGCGCGTGACCGATCGCCCGTTCGTCACGCTCAAGCTCGCCGTATCGATGGATGCGATGCTTGCGCCGCGGGATCGCAGCCGCCTGCAGCTCACGGGCCCCGAGGCGATGCGCGAGGTGCACCGGATGCGGGCGAATGCCGATGCGATCGCGGTGGGGGTGGGGACGGTCCTCGCCGACGACCCCAAGCTGACGGTGCGCGCGGGTCGCAGGCCGCGGGTGGCGCCGACGCGGATCGTCTTCGGGGACGCGAGTCGGGTGCCGGCCGCCAGCGCGTTGGTGAAGACCGCGCGGAAGGTCCCGACCTGGGTGATCTCGCGCGGGCCGAACCCACCGAATGAGGAGCCCCCGGCCGTGCGGGATGCAGCCGCCACGGGCTCCCTCGCGACGAAAGGCGTCCGGTGCCTCGCCGCCCCGACCCTCCGCGACCAGCTGGCGTTGGTCCGGCAGGCAGGGGTCCACCACCTCCTCGTCGAGGGAGGGGCGGGGCTCGCAGGGGGGCTCCTGAGCGCTGGATTGGTCGACCGCCTCGTTATCTTTCAGGTGCCGGTCCTGCTCGGGGCCGGGGCCCTCGCCGCCTTCGGCGGGGTCGAGCTGGCAGCCGCGGCATCTGGGGCGCTCCCGGGGCGGTGGCAGGTGGTCACGGAACGTGCCTTTGGCGACGACCGGATGACCGTCTACGCCCCCACGGCGTCGCTGGCTCGCTGATTCCACCCGCGTCTCTCCATGTTCACAGGGCTCATCACGGCGGTCGGCATGGTGCGCGAGGTGTCCACGACGGACGCCGGGCGTGAGCTCGTGATCGCCGCCCCCTACGAGGGGCTGACGGACGGGGAGAGCATCGCCTGCAACGGGGCCTGTCTCACGGTCATCCGGCACGGCGCGGGATGGTTCGCGGTCGCGGCTGTCGTTACCACGCTGGAGCGGACGACCATCGGGCAGTGGACCGTCGGGACCCGGCTCAATCTCGAACGCGCGCTCGCCATCGGGGACCGCCTCGGGGGCCACATCGTGCAGGGGCATGTCGATGGGGTCGGCGAGGTGCGACAGGTGGTCAAGCGCGGGGATGCCTGGCTGATCGATGTCGCGGTCCCGCCCGCGATCGACGAATTGCTCGTCCCCCTCGGCAGCATCGCGGTCGACGGGGTGAGCCTCACGGTCAACGCACTCCCGGCCCCCGGGATCCTGCAGCTCTCCATCATCGACCACACCTGGCGGCACACGACCTTTGGCACCCTCGCGGTGGGGGATCGCGTGCAGCTGGAGGGCGACCTCCTCGCCAAACATCTCAAGCGCCTCGCGGCGCCCCTACTCACGCATTGACCATGTTCGGGACGATCGAGCAGGCCCTCGAGGACCTGCGCCACGGCAAATTCATCGTCGTCGCCGACGACGAGGATCGCGAGAACGAAGGCGACCTCATCGGGGCGGCGGAGTGCATCACGCCGCAGATGGTGAACTTCCTCATGGAGGCGAAGGGGATGATCTGTGTCGCGCTCTCGCCAGAGCGCGTCAACGAGCTCGATCTCCCGCCGATGGGCTCGGAGAACACCGACGCCCTCCGCACCGCCTACACCGTGACGGTCGATGCGGCGCCGTCGCACGGCGTGACGACCGGGATCAGCGCCTCTGATCAGGCGACGACGATCCGTCTCCTCGCGGCGGCCTCCACCCGGCCGAGCGATCTGCGCCGCCCCGGGCATGTGCATCCGCTCCGCGCCCGCGAGGGCGGGGTGTTGCAGCGCGTCGGGCACACCGAAGCGGCGATCGATCTGATGCGCCTCGCGGGGCTCCGTCCTGCGGGCGTGATCTGCGAGATCCTCACCGGCGAGGGCGCCTCGGCGCGTCGCCCTGACCTCGAGCGTTTCGCGCAGACCCACGGGCTCACCTTCATCACCGTCGCGCAGCTCGTCGCGTACCGCCTGCGACACGAGCGACTCGTCCATCGCGAGGCCGATGTGCGCCTCCCGACCGAGTTCGGCACCTTCCGTCTCGTCGGCTACCGCAACGATGTCGATGCGCGGGAACATGTGGCGCTGGTCTATGGGGATGTCGCCGGTGCGAAGGATGTGCTCGTCCGCATGCACTCCAAGTGCCTCACCGGTGACACCTTCCATTCGATGCGGTGCGACTGTCATTGGCAGTTGCACGAGGCGATGCGGCTCGTCGGCGAGGCCGGCGCCGGCGTGATCGTCTATCTCGATCAGGAAGGGCGGGGGATCGGGCTCCTCAACAAGCTCAAGGCCTACGCGCTGCAGGATGCCGGTGCCGATACGGTCGAGGCGAACGAGAAGCTCGGCTTCGCCCCCGATCTCCGGAACTACGGGATCGGCGCGCAGATCCTCTTGGACCTCGGCGTCTCCTCCATCCGACCGATCACCAACAACCCGCGTAAGCTCGTAGGGCTCGAGGGGTACGGCATCTCGCTCGGCGAGCGCGTGCCGATCATCTCACCGGCCACAGCGGAGAACGCCGAGTATCTCGAGACCAAACGCACCAAGCTCGGCCATCTGAGGGCGATCTGATGGCGGAGTTCATCGGGATGCCGGACGGCAGCGGCAAGCGCCTCGTGATCGTCGCGGCGCGCTTCAACGAATCGATCACCGACAAGCTCGTCGATGGCGCACTCGAGGCCTGCCTCAAGCACGGGATGCGGCTCGAGGATGTGGACGTGGTGCGCGTCCCCGGGGCGTGGGAGCTCCCGCCCGCCGTGGCGCGCGCCCTGCAGACCGAGCGCTACGATGCCTGCGTCGCGCTCGGCGCCGTCGTCCGCGGGGACACGCCGCACTTCGATTTCGTCGCGGGGGAGGCCTCGAGTGGTCTCGCACTCCTGCAGGGGGAGTTCGGGGTTCCGATCGGGTTCGGGCTGCTCACGTGCGATACGATGGAGCAGGCGGAGGCGCGGGCCGGCGGTGCGCATGGCAACAAGGGCTGGGACGCCACCCTGGCGGTGCTCGAGATGGCCGATCTCTTCGGGCGACTCGATCTCACCGATGCGGAGGATGGCGATGCCGGCACGGCTTGAGACGCGGGGGCGCACCCGCGCCCTCCAAGCGGTCTATGCGTGGGACGTGCGCGGCGGGGACGCCGATCTCTCGCGCGTCGCGATGAATGTCTGGGACGATCTCGCGATCGCGCCAGACGAGCGCGCCTTCGCCGAGGCCCTCGTGATGCGGATCGTGGCCGAACAGTCGGAGATCGATGCAGAGCTTGGCGAGGTGACGACGAACTGGCGGTTGGGGCGGCTCGGGCACATCGAGCGCTCGGTGCTGCGCGTCGCGGCGGCGGAGCTTCTGCAGGGCGGCACGCCGCCGCGCGTCGTGATCCAGGATGCGGTGCGGCTGGCGGAGCGGTATGGCACCGAGCCCGCGGCCCGCTTCGTGAATGGCGTGCTCGACGCGCTCGCTCGACGGACCGGCAGTCTCGCGTGAGACTGCTCGCCGTCAATTGGCAGGATCTGGAGAATCCGCTTGGCGGTGGGGCGGAGATCCACCTGCAGGAGATTCTCGAGCGGCTCGCGGGCTGGGGACATGAGGTCGTCCTCCTCTGCGGCGGCTGGCCGGGGTGCCCGCCACGCGCGACCCGGAATGGCGTCGAGATCCATCGCGTGGGGACGCGGCAGAGCTTCCCCTTCCATGCGCGGCGGTATTGGGAGCAGCACCTCAAGGGGCGTGGGTTCGACCTCCTCTACGAGGACATCAACAAGATCCCGCTCTACACCACGCGCTGGGGGGCGCGGCGCGTCGTCGCCGTGATCCCACATCTCTTCGGGGGCGCGGCCTTCCAGGAGTTGAACCCGATCCTCGCGACCGCGGTCTGGCTGAGTGAGCGCCCGCTCGCCGCGATGTATCGGGGCGTGCCGTTCCAGGCGATCAGCGAGAGCACGGCCGACGATCTCGTCGACCGCGGGATCTCACGCGACCGAGTGGTGGTCATCCCACCGGGGGTCTCGAGCGACCATTACACGCCCGATGCAACGCAGCGAGCCGCGGTCCCGACCTTCGCCTACCTCGGCCGCCTCAAGAAGTACAAAGGGGTCGATCAGGTCATCCGCGCCTTCGCGCGCGTGACCGCGCCGGGGGCGGTGCTCGAGATCGCTGGGGCGGGGGATTATCGCCCGGCCCTCGAGCGGCTGATCGACTCGCTTGACCTTGCCGACCGCGTGCGTTTCCTTGGCTTCATCACCGAGGAGGAGAAGCTCGCCTTGCTTCGTCGCGCCTGGACCGTGGCCCTCGCCTCACCCAAGGAGGGATGGGGCCTCACCAACGTCGAGGCCGAGGCCTGCGGCACGCCGGTGGTCGCGTCGAACTCCCCGGGGATCCGGGAGTCGGTGCGGCATGGCGAGACGGGGTTCCTCGTCCCGCATGGCGATGTCGCCGCGATGGCTGATGCCATGAACCGCCTCGCGGCCGACCCCGCGCTCGTCGCCTCGATGGGGGCCAGCGCGCGGCGCTTCGCCGTTTCCTTCACCTGGGACCGCTGCGCGCGCGCGACCGAGGCGCATCTGCAGCAGGTCATCGACACCACCCCCACGAGGACGTCGCGATGACCCTCACCGTCGGCGCGCTCCTCGAGCAGACGCGCGATCTCCTCGAACTCGAGCAGCTCGGCAGTGCCGATGGGTTGTCGCGCGAGATCCCGTCCTCCGACGCGTCAGGGCCCGGGATGGTCCTCTCGGGCTTCACCGAGCGCTTCGTCTATCAGCGCATCCAGGTGCTCGGTGAGACCGAGGTGACCTATCTTCGCTCGTTGTCGACCGCCGAGCGCGCACGGATCCTCACGCTCCTGTTCGGCTATCCCATCCCCTGTGTGATGGTGACCAAGGGGTTGGCACTCCCCGATGGGGTGGAGTCGGCGGCGACCGCTGCTGGGGTGACGATCCTCCGATCTCGGCTCAAGACCCTCGAGTTCTATCGCCGCATCGCCCCATTCCTCGAGCAGGCCTTCGCGCCGACCACCTCGCTGCATGGGTCGCTGGCGGACGTCTATGGTGTGGGGCTCCTGTTCACCGGGGCGAGTGGGATCGGGAAGTCAGAGTGCGTCCTCGACCTCGTCGAACGCGGGCATCGGCTCGTCGCCGATGATCTCGTGATGGTCCGACGCAAGGGGGCGGACATCCTCCTCGGCACGGGGCATCCGATGCAGCGCCACTTCATGGAGATCCGCGGCGTCGGGCTTATCGACGTGCGCTCGATCTTTGGGATCCGCGCGGTCCGTCAACAGAAGCGCATCGAGGTCGTCGTCGTGTTGCAGGCGTGGCACGAGGGGATGGTCGCCGAGCGGACCGGCTTGGACATGGCGACCACGGAGATCCTCGGCGTCTCGATCCCCCAGATCACGGTTCCGCTCAACCCCGGGAAGAACCTCACGGTGATCGCCGAGGTCATCGCGATGAATCATCTCATGCGCTACGCGGGGGAGGATCCGGCGCAGGCCTTCAACGAGCGCCTGAAAGGGCACCTCGTCAGCAAGGCCGAGGTGCAGCGCTACCTGCTCGATGATGATGAGTGAGCGGCGCGCCGCCGTCGTCGCGGGGCATGGGCGCTTCGCCGAGGGGATCATCTCCGCCGTCGCGCAGGTGATGGGGGAGGGGCATGGCCTCGTCGCGGTGACCAACGCCGATCGGACGCCGGAGGGGATCGAGCAGGCGATCCGCGAGGCGCTTGACCGCACGGGGGCGACGGTGCTCTTCACCGATCTCCCCGCGGGGAGCTGCACCTTCGTCGGGGCGCGCCTCGCGCGTTCGATCCCGGCGCTCCACGTCGTCACCGGCACCTCGCTTCCGATGTTGCTGAGCTTCGTCGCCGGGGGCACGCTCGAGAAGGTCGTCGAGCAGGCACAGGCCGGGATCCGTGTGCTCGGCGAGGGGCGATGACCCTCGAGCTCCTGCGCATCGATGACCGCCTCATCCACGGCCAGGTGGTCGTGGGGTGGGGGCAACCCTGTGAGATCGGGTTCTTCGTGCTCGTGGATGACGCGATCGCTGCGGCCGAGTGGGAGCAGGAGCTCTATCGCATGGGGACGCCGCCGGAGATGGCGATCGAGTTCGTCACCGTAGACCAGGCGGTGCAGCGCCTCGCGCAGTATCAGGCCGACCCGCGCGTCGGTATGCTCCTCACCGGTGATATCGAGACGATGGACCGGCTCACCGCCGCATCGCCCGGACTGCGCCAGGTCACCATCGGCGGCCTCCACATGAAGCCGGGGCGCGTGCAGCGGATGCGATATGTCTTCCTCTCGCCAGCGGAGCAGGCTCTGTTGCAGGCGATGGTAGCACGTGGCCTCACGGTGGTCGCACAGGATGTGCCGAGCGCCCCGGTGACGTCGTTGGACGAGGTCCTGCGCGGGGACGGGACGGCATGATGCTCGCCGAGCTCCTTCCCCTCGCGCCATTCATCGTGCTCGGCGCGCTATTGGGGCTCGACGTGGTGGCCTTCCCGCAGGCGATGATCTCGCGCCCGATCGTCGCTGCCACGGCGGCCGGGGCGCTCGCTGGGAATCCGCTCGGCGGGCTCACGATCGGTGTGGCCCTTGAATTCTTCGCGCTCGAGGCCATGCCCTTCGGGTCGTCACGATATCCCGAGTGGGGCTCGGCCGCCGTGATCGGTGGCGTGCTCTTCGGACGGGTCGAGGTCGGGACGGCAGGGGCGATGACGGTCGCGGTCCTCATCGCCCTCATCGCCGCTGGGATCGGCGGGACCTCCGTGCATCTGCTGCGGCGGCTCAATGCCGCCGTGGCGCGGCGGCAGCAGGCGCGGATCGCCCGCGGGTCGGGGAGCGCCGTGACCGTCGTACAACTGATCGGTCTCACCATCGATCTCATTCGTGCGGGGCTGGTCACCGCGCTCATCCTCGCGATTGCCATCCCGCTCTATGACCGCGCGCTCGCATCCTTCGTCCTCACCCCGGTGATCTCGCGCGCCGTGGTCGTCGGGACCGCCTCGGCGGTCGGTTTGGCGGCGATCTGGAAGGTGACGCAGTCCACCGCTGGCGCGCGCTGGTATCTGGTCTCCGGGCTCCTGGTCGGCTTCAGCATCGCCTGGCGGGTCGCATGACGGACCTATCGCCTCGCCTCCCGGTGCGCACCTGGCTCGCCGTCGTCAGTCGCCTCTTCGCGATGCAGGGGGCGTTCAACTACGAGACGATGATCGGGAACGGGATCGCCTTCGCGATGGAGCCCGCGTTGCGTCGCCTGCCGGGTGGCCCACGTGGATCGGCCTATGCGGCGGCGCTCGGCCGACACAGCGGCTACTTCAATGCGCATCCCTACCTCGCGTCGGTCGCCGTCGGGGCGCTCATGCGTGCGGAACTTGATGGGGTGCCTGCGGCGCAGATCGACCGGTTCCGCGTCGCGGCGGCCGGCCCGCTGGGCTCCGTGGGGGACCGCCTCGTCTGGGCGGGATGGCTCCCTCTCTGCTCGGCGGTCGCCCTCTTGGCGTACGGGCTTGGCGCGGCCCCGTTAACGGTGTTGCTCCTCTTCCTCGGCGCTTACAACGTGTTGCATGTCGGGTTACGTGTCTGGGGGCTGTATGTGGGGTGGACCCATGGGCTGCGGGTGGCGCGGGCGCTCGATGCCTGGATCCTGCGGCGTGGGCCGGCGCATATGGGGCGCGCCACCGCGCTGGTCGCGGGGGTGGCGCTCCCGGTCGCGGCGCATGGGATCATCGGACCGGGGCGCGCCATGCTGGGCACCGTGCTCGCCGGAGTCGCCGTCGGTGCTGCGATCGTGACGGCGTTGCGAGGGAAGGCGGAGGGGTGGCAGATCGCCATCATCGGGTTGTTGGGTTTCACCCTCTACGGAGTCGCGCCCTGATGGTCGAACGCACGGTGCAGGTCCAGAACGCGCACGGCATCCATGCGCGACCGGCAGCGGAGATCGTTAAGTGCGCCGCGCGCTTCACCAGCCAGATCACGATTGGTCGTGATGGGCGCGAGGTGAACGCGAAGAGCATCATGGGGGTCATGATGCTCGCCGCCGAGTGTGGCGCGCAGGTCACGATCCGCGCGGATGGGCCCGATGCGCAGGCCGCGATCGACGCGATCGCGGTGCTGATCGCTGGCCGTTTCGGCGAGAGCTGAGGCACGATGGGTACGCCGCTCCACGGGGTCTCGGCCTCGCCAGGGATCGTGATCGGGACCGCGCAGCTCCTGCGCTGGGAGGTCCCGGAAGTCCCGGTGCGTGTGATCGCCGACGACGAGGTCCCGATCGAGCTGCCGCGCCTGCACGCGGCCATCGCCGCGGCCGTCGATCGGCTCCATCAGTGCAAGGCGCGTGCGGAGCAGAATGCCGGCCCCGCCGAAGCGGCGATCTTCGACGTGCAGGTCGCGGTGCTTGGCGATGAGGCGCTCACCGGGGATATCGAAGCGCTCATCCGGCAGAACCTCGGGGCGGAGAAGGCGGTCGAGCTCGTCTTCTTGGAGTGGCGGGAGCGATTCGCGCGCTCCACGAATCCGTTGATGCGCGAGCGCGCCGGCGATCTGGTCGACATCGAGATCCGACTCCTCTCGATCCTGCTTGGGCTCCCCGACGGCGACCCGGTGGCCGCAGGGCCCGATGGGGACACGATCCTCGTCACGCATGATCTGACGCCGAGCCTGACGGTGCAGCTCGATCGATCGTCGATCCGCGGGATCGCGACCGATGCGGGGACGCGCACCTCGCATGTGGCGATCCTCGCGCGTTCGCTCGGCATTCCCGCGGTGGTCGGGTTGATCGATGCGACCTCGCGCGTGCAGACGGGGGACCGCGTGATCCTCGATGCGAGCAATGGTGAGTTGGTCCTGCGACCGACGGCGGCGACCTTGGCGCGGTTCGCGGAGCGGGCACGGCAGGAGGAGGCCGTGCGCTCGGAGCTCGTGGCCATGAGCACGGCTGAGGCGGTCACCGCGGATGGGGTACGCATCACCCTGCGGGCGAACGTCGATCTCCCCGATGAGGTGGAGCGACTCGGGACGACGGGGGCGGAGGGGGTCGGGTTGATGCGCACCGAGTTCCTCGTGGTGGGCCGGACCGCGATGCCCACGGAGGATGAGCAGGTCGCGGCGTATCGTGCCGTGTTGGACGCCTTCCCCGGGCAACCGGTGGTGATCCGGACCTACGACGTAGGAGGGGATAAGCTCCCGGTCGGCGGGTTCCCGCACGAGCCTAATCCCTTTCTGGGATGGCGCGCGATTCGCATGTGTCTCGACGAACCGGCGCTCTTCTCCGTCCAATTACGTGCGCTGCTGCGCGCGGCGGTCCATGGCGACGTGCGCATCATGCTCCCGCTCATCGTCGGGGTCGATGAGGTACGGCAGACGCGGTATCTGCTGCGGGAGGCGGCGGCCGAACTGGCGCGGCATGGGGTCGAGCATCGGGCCGATGTCCCCTTGGGGATCATGGTCGAGACGCCGGCCGCCGCGCTCACGGCGGCGAGCTTCGCTAATGAGGTGGACTTCTTCAGTATCGGGACCAACGACTTGGTGCAGTACACGTTGGCGGTCGACCGTGGCAACGCCGCGCTCGTCACGCGCTTCACCCCGTTGCATCCGGCGGTGCTTCGCCTCATCGACGGTGCGGTGCGTGACGCTCGGGCGGTGAGCCGCGACTGCAGCGTCTGCGGGGAGATGGCCTCGCAGCCGCTCATGGCCTACGCTCTGCTCGGGCTCGGGGTCCGGACCCTGAGCGTGTCGGCGGCGGCGATCCCGGTGATCAAACGGTTGATCCGCGGGGTCAGCCTAGAGGCGGCTGGTGTGGCGGCGCGCGCTGCCCTAGGGGCCGCTACGGCCCGAGAGGCGGAGCGCCTCCTCAGGCAGGCGCTCATGGACGAGCTCGGAGCGGGGGTAACGGACGGGTTGCTGGGCCTCTCCTAGGGGCCTAACGTTCAGGGGTGCGGGCCGCCGCGTCGCGACGGCCCTTTCGTTTTCACCCCTACCTCTCCCACTCGTGCTGCATCGCCATCTCTTCACCTCCGAGTCGGTCACCGAAGGGCATCCGGACAAGGTCGCCGACCAGATCTCCGATGCCGTGCTCGACGCGCTCCTCGCGCAGGACCCGCACTCGCGCGTCGCCTGCGAGACGATGGTCACCACCGGACTCGCGACGATCTTCGGTGAGGTCACCACGGCCGCGTGGGTCGATCTTCGCGCCCTCGTGCGGCAGACGATCGAGGGGATCGGCTACACCGAGGCGGGGATCGGCTTCGATGCGCATTCGTGCGCGGTGCTCAACGCATTGGGCCAGCAGTCGCGCGACATCGGCCAGGGCGTCGACACCGGTGGCGCCGGTGACCAGGGGATGATGTTCGGCTTCGCCTGCGACGAGACGGAGGAGCTGATGCCCCTCCCGATCGTCCTCGCGCATCGCCTCACCGAGGCGCTCGCCGCCCGCCGCAAGGATGGGACCCTCCCGTGGCTGCGTCCGGACGGCAAGTCGCAGGTCTCGGTCGTGTATGAGGATGGGCGCCCGGTCGAGGTCGACACCGTCGTCATCTCCACGCAGCACGCCGATTCGGTGGGGAACCGCGCGATCCATCAGGCGGTCACGCGTGACATCATCGAGGCGGTGATCCCGCGCGAGCTGCGCGCCACGAAGATGAAGTTGCATATCAACCCGACGGGACGCTTCGTCGTCGGTGGCCCGCACGGGGACGCCGGCCTCACCGGGCGCAAGATCATCGTCGACACCTACGGCGGCTATGGCCGTCACGGTGGTGGCGCCTTCTCGGGGAAGGATCCGTCGAAGGTCGATCGCTCGGCGGCGTATGCCGCGCGGTGGGTCGCCAAGAACATCGTCGCGGCCAAGCTCGCCTCGAAGTGCGAGGTGCAGCTCGCCTATGCGATCGGCGTCGCGAAGCCGGTCTCGGTGATGGTCGACACCTTCGGCACGAGCACGGTCGATGAGCGCGCGATCATGCGCGCCGTGGAGAAGACCTTCGACCTCACCCCGCGTGGGATCATCGAGGCGCTCGAGCTCAAGAAGCCGATCTACGGACCGACCGCGGCCTACGGGCATTTCGGGCGGACCCCGGAGAAGACCACGCGCCTCGGGAAGAAGGTCGAGCTCTTCACCTGGGAGAAGACGAACAAGGTCGCCGATCTCAAGCGCGCCGTCCGCGCCGGGTGAGCGCGCCCGTCTTCGGCGCGAACGCGCAGGGGTCACACAGTCGGGCGGGGGGTTACTGGCCTCTCGCCCGTCTGGCGTTTCTGCTCCTGTTGGCGGGCAGCTCGCCCCTGCAAGCACAGGGTGACGCCCGTTCCATCGCCGGTCGCGTCCTCCTCCCTGGAGGGGGGACGCAGGGCATCCCCGTCGTAGGCGCCTGGGTGACGCTGCATCGCGTCGGCCCCGATGCTGCGGGCCCGATCGACTCGATGCGCACGACCCGTGATGGGCGCTACGACTTCCGCTACAAGGCCACCGGGGACACGAGCGCGATCTACTTCGTCTCCACCAGTCGAGGCGGGGTCGCCTACTTCACGCCCCCAGTGCGTGAACGCGCAGTGCGGGATGGGATCGCCGAGATCCAGGTGCACGATACGACGAGTGCGCCGCTCACGATCCGGACCGTGGGGCGCCATCTGATCATCACCGCGCCGGATTCGGCGACGCGCACCACGCGCACGGTGGTCGAGATCTACGAGCTGTCCAATGATTCCACACGGACGCGCGTGGCAGCTGGCGCGAACGGCTTCACCTTCGATGCGGTGCTCCCCACCGGCGTGACCGAGGTGACGCCCGGGCCGGGGGACGTCTCGCCCGAGGCGATCCGCGTGGTCGACGGGCGTGTGCGCGTGAACGCGCCGATCTCTCCCGGGGTGCGGCAGATCGCCTTCTCCTATGAGGTCCCGGCGAATCGCGATCCCCTCGAGTTCCTCGTCGAATCGCCGATTGCGCTCCTCGAGGTGTTGGTCGAATCGCCGGAGGCGATCGCGAGCGGGGGGCGCCTCGTGGCGGACGCGCCGGTGCAGATCGAGGGGCGCCCCTTCAAGCGCTTCGAGGCGAAGGATGTGGCGGCGGCCCAGACGATCACGGTGACGATCCCCGCTGGTGGCGCGGGCGGGACGAACCGCGTGATGCTCATCGTCGCGCTGGTCGGTGGGGCGCTCGCCATCGCGCTACTCCTCGCGCTGCGGCGTTCGCTGACCACGCCGCGCACACGGCGGGGCGGGGATGACGCCGAGGCCATCGCCTTGGAGATCGCCACGCTCGACACCGCGTTCGAGCGGCGGTCGGCCCCGACCGAGGCGGAGCGCACCGAGTACGAGCTCGCGCGACGGCAGTTGAAGGACCGCTTGGATGACGTGCTTGCCAACCGGAGCACCCGACTGTAGGTTCGCAGGACAACTGAAGACGAACGCGGGACACGGAAGCCGGTGTGAATCCGGCGCGGCCCCGCCACTGTGACGGGTAGCAGGACGAGTTCCCCACGGCAGACCACTGCGCGATCGATCGCGCGGGAAGGTGTGGGGGATGACCCGGAGCCAGGAGACGACTTGCGTTCGTGCCACAGTCTGACCCTCGGGGGAGGGTCGGTGGCGTCGACGCGGCGTCGTCCGGTGATGGGCGACGTGGGTGTCCACGTGCATCGAGGCTCCTCCGGTATCCGGTGGAGCCTTTTTCGTGCCTGCGTCTCGTGCGTCCCTTCTGCGGTCCTGGCGGTCGATCGTCGGCGTGGCGATCTTCATGCTAGGCGCCGTGGCGTGCGGGGATTCGTCGAAGGCCGAGCGCACGCAGGGGGCGCCGGTCGTCGTCGATGACTTCGGCGACAGCGTGGCGGTCCGTCCCGCGGCGCAGCGGATCATCTCGCTCAACCCCGTCACCACCGAGCTGCTCTTTGCTATGGGGGCCGGGTCACGCGTCGTCGGGCGGAGCAAGTGGGATGGGTGGCCCCTCGCCGCGCTGGAGATCCCTGACGTCGGTGATGCGATGCAGCCGAATGTCGAGGCGATCCTCGCACGGCGGCCGGACCTGGTGGTGCTCTATGCGAGCCCGTCCAATCGCACGGCGGCGACGCGGTTGCAGGAGGCCGGCGTACGCACCCTAGCCGTGCGTACCGATGCGGTGACGGATCTCCGGCGCATCGCGACCGCTCTGGGCGCGTTGCTCGATGAGACGCGTGCGGCCACCGTCGCCGTCGACTCCACGCTGCGTGCGGTCGACTCGGTGCGCGCCCTCGCCCCCACGAGTGATCGCCTCCCCTCCGTCGCGTGGATCGTCTGGGATGATCCGCTGATCGTGATCGGTGGCGGGAGCTATCGCTCCGAACTCCTCCTGGTCGCGGGGGCGGTGAACACCTTCGCTGACATGGCGGCCCCGTCGCCGCAGCTCTCGGTCGAGGAACTCGTCCGCCGCGACCCGGACATGTTGATCGTCGGCGAGCGGATGGCGGTGCGCTTCTCCTCGGATGCCCGCTGGCGCCAGCTCCGCGCGGTTCGTGATCGGCGCCTCATCTTCCCCGACACCGGGATCGTGGGGCGACCGGGGGTGCGGATGGGCGAGGCGGCGCGCCATCTCCGGAAGCTGCTCCGCCCCATTGCCCCCGTGGCGCCCTGATGTCCGCACCTCGGTGGATCGCCCTCCTCGTCATGATCCTCGTGGTCGTGACGCTCGCGCTCGGGTTCGGAGCGGTCGCGCTCTCGCCGACCGAGGTCTGGCAGGCGGTGATCGGTAGCGGCGATCCAACGACAGAGACGATCGTGCGGACCATTCGGCTCCCGCGGATCCTCCTCGGACTCTTGGTGGGTGCGGGGCTCGCGGGGAGTGGCACGGCGCTGCAGGCCGCGCTCCGGAATCCCTTGGCCGAGCCCTATCTCCTCGGCGTCTCCGGTGGCGCGGCGCTCGGCGCGGTGTTGGCGGTCACGATGGGAAGTGAGGGCGCGACGACCCCCATTGCCGCCTTCATCGGTGCGCTGGTGGCGGCGCAGCTCGTCCTGATGGTCGCGCGCGCCGCGGGAGGGCGCACCGATCCTCGCATCCTCCTCATGTCGGGGGTCGTCGTCGGTGCCTTCTGTACCGCCGCGATCATGGTTGCCCTCGTGCGCACGCCGGAAGGGGCGGTGCGTGGCGCGCTCTGGTGGATGATGGGCTCGCTCGGCGATGCCCGTTGGTCGGTGGTGCTGACCACCGCGGTCAGTGTCGGCGGGGGACTCGCGGCGCTCCTCTGGCGCGGCCGCGACCTCGATGTGCTCGCGCTGGGCGAGGAGCCGGCGTCGGCCTTGGGGCTTGATCTCGATCGCACGACCCGCTTCGTCTTCATCACCGCCTCCTTCCTCGCGGCGGCGACGGTTGCGGCGGTGGGCCTCGTCGGGTTCGTCGGGCTGATGGTTCCCGCGATCGCGCGAGCGCTCGGCGCGCGGCAGGCCCGCGGGACGATCGTCGTGGCGGCGGTGGCTGGCGGAGTCCTGGTGGTGCTCTCCGATCTCGTCGCGCGGACGGTGATGCGGCCCGCCGAGCTGCCGCTGGGCGCGGTCACGGCGCTCATCGGCGTCCCCTTCTTCCTCTGGCGACTCCGTCAGACGGTGGCGCGATGATCCGCGTCGAGTCGCTCGTCGTGCGGTATCCCGGGATGCGTGCGGCGGCGCTCGATGGGGTCTCGTTCGTGGCGCTGCCAGGCCGAATCACGGCGGTGGTGGGGCCCAATGGTTCGGGGAAGAGCACCTTCGTGCGCGCACTCGTCCGGCGTGTCACGCCGACGAGTGGACGAATCGTCGTCGACGGCACATCGGCGGAGGCCATGAGCCCCCGCGAGATGGCGCGTCTGGTGAGCGTCGTGCCGCAGCGAGAGGAGCCCGTCTTCCCGCTGCAGGTCCGTGATCTCGTCGCGCTGGGGCGCTACCCGCATGGCGGGGCGTTCTCGGCCCCGACGGCGGAGGATCGCGAGGCGGTGGCGCAGGCGATCGAGCGCGCGGACATCGCCCCCCTGGTCGATCGGAGCACCGACACGCTGTCCGGTGGCGAGTGGCAGCGGGTGCGCATCGCGCGGGCGCTCGCGCAGGGGGGACGAGCGATCGTCCTCGACGAACCGACCACCTATCTCGACATCGCGCACGAGATGGCGGTCTTCGAGCTCTGCGATACGCTCGCACGCCAGGGGCTCTGCGTGATCCTCGTGAGTCATCAGTTGAACTTGGTCGCACGCTTCGCGGACCAGATCGTGTTGTTGCATCAGGGGTATGTCGCTGCGGAAGGCTCACCGAATGAGGTGATGCGCGGCGATGTGCTCGAACGCGTCTACGAGTGGCCCCTCATCGTCTCCCGCGACCCTGCGGTCGGGGCACCCGTCCTTCTTCCCCTTCGTCACCGAGGTTCAAGGTAATGTCATCGCTCCGCCGATTCACCGTGGTCACCTGTGTCGCGTTCCCGAGCCTCCTGTTCGCGCAGTCGGGCCGCAGGCCGACGAGTCTCCCGCCGGAGGTCGTTACGGCCACGCGGATCCCGGGGGTGAACTACGCACCGACCGCGACGGCGACCACGCTCGATGCGGCGGCGCTCCGTGCGGAGGGGATCACGCATCTCGCCGATGCGTTGCGGCGGGTCCCTGGCGTGGCCATCGCACGGACCTCGTCGGTCGGTTCGCAGGTCGCGCTCTTCGTGCGCGGCGGGCAGTCCAACTATGTTCGGGTCCTCGTCGATGGCGTTCCGCTGAATGAGCCGGGGGGCGTGCTCGATCTCGGGCGCATCACCCTCGACGACATCGAGCGGATCGAGGTCGTGCGTGGTCCCGCGAGCGTCCTGTACGGATCGGAAGCGGTCTCCGGTGTGATCCAGCTCTTCACGCGTCGAGGAGGCGGCACGACCAAGACGCGCGCCGAGGTCGGCAGCGGGAACATCGGGACGCGACGGCTCTCCTTGGGTGGCGAGCGCACGATCGCCGGTCTGCGTGCCACGGTGCAGGGAGATCATCATGGCAGCGCGGGGATCCTCCCCTTCAACAATGCTTATCGCAACACCGGTGTCGTCTCTGGGCTCAGCTACACCGGCGCGCGCAGCGATCTCCGCCTCACCGGTCGCTACAACAGCTCGCTCTATCAATACCCGACCAGTTCCTCGGGCGCGATCGAGGATCGCAACGCGGAGCGGGTGGAGCATCGGCTCCTCGTCGGGCTCGATGGCGGACGCCGGTGGACCGATCGCTTTGAGACGCGGCTCCAGCTCTCGAGCGCCGAGGGACACCCGCGCACGAACGATGGCCCCGATGATGCGGCGGACACCCTCGGCTTCTTCGGGTACTTCACGCGCGGGACCGTCGTGCGTCGGCTCGCCGACCTGCGTGGGATCTACCGACTGACGCCGAACCACACCATCGCCCTCGGCGGCGAGTTCTCCCGCGAGACGGAGCGCAGTCAGTCGGTGAGTCTGAGCGAGTACGGCGACTACCCAGGGGCGTTCCGGGCGGCGCGTGAGACGCACGCGCTCTACGCGCAGGGGTTGGGAGAGCAGGGGCGGTTCGCCTACAGTCTCGGGGCGCGTCTCGATGACAACAGCGCCTTCGGCACCTTCCACACCGTCCGCGCCGGCACCTCGTGGCGCCTGACCGATGGGGTGCGACTCCGCGCCTCGGCGGGTTCTGCCTTCAAGGCACCCAGCTTCTTCGAGAACTTCGCGGAAGGGTTCACCGTGGGGAACGCAGCGCTGCGGCCGGAGCGGACCGAGTCGGCGGAGTTCGGCGTCGAGTGGGCGGGTACGACGGGCCTCTTCGTGCGGGCCACCGGGTTTTCGCAGCGCTTCCGGGATCTCATCCAGTACACCTCCCGTACCCTACAGCCGGACGCGCCGAACTACTACAACATCGCCGCGGCGAATGCGGGTGGGATGGAGCTCGAAGGCGCACTGCCGGAGTTCGCACGCACGCGGGTGTCGGCGGCCTATACGTGGACCGAAACGCGCGTGACCGATGCCGGATTCGATGAGGGGACAGGAGCCAACTTCGTCGCCGGGGGGCGGTTGATCCGACGCCCCGAACACCTCGCGACGCTGACGCTCGTGCATCGTATCATGGATCGCGGCTCGGTCTCCGCCGTGGTGACGCACACCGGGATACGTGAGGATCGTGACTTCTCAGGGTGGCCTGCCGCGCCGGTGGAGCTCCCCGCCTTCACGACCCTCGATCTGAGCACCGAGCTTCCGTTGCCCTCGGTGAAGGGCTCGACCTCCCGGCTCCAGGTGCGCGTCGACAACGCCACCGATGTGCGCTACACCCAGATCCAGGGGTTCGCCTCGCCCGGTCGTATCTGGTATCTGGGGCTTAAGTTGGAGCGGTGATCCGCACCGACGCCATCGTCCTCCACGCCTTCGATTATCGCGAGACCTCCCGCATCGTCCGCTTGGCGACGCGGGAGGCGGGGGTCGTGAGCGTCATCGCGCGCGGGGCCAAGCGGACCGGCGGCAAGTTCGGGCAGGGGCTCGACCTCTTCACCAGCGGGGCGGCGCAGATCGTCCTACATCCCACCCGCGACCTCCACACCCTCGGCAGCTTCGATGCGACGCGGGCGCGCCCCGGGCTCGCCGCCTCGCTGGCGCGCTTCGGTGCGGCCGCTGCGCTCAGTGAGCTAGGGATGCGCTGCGCGCCGGAGGATGGCGGCGGGGCGATCCACGACGTGCTCGTCGCGGGATTCGATGCGGTGAGTGTGGCGGCGCCTCACGAGGTCATCCCGCGAACGGTGACCGCCGCCTGGCACCTCGCCGAGGCGCTCGGCTTCGCCCCGACCGTGGAGCACTGCGCGGCCTGTCATGAGGCGCTCGATACAGCGGAGGCGGTCCGCTTCTCGCCGCGCGCGGGGGGCGCGCTCTGTGCGCGATGTGCGGCGTTGGCGCCGGGGGCGCGTGCCCTGCCTGCCGACGCACGCGCGATGCTCTTGGCCTGGGCCTCTGGGGAGGAGGTGATCCCGGAGGATGCCAAGGTCGCCCGCGCCCATCAACGGCTCGTCCGCGAGTTCCTCGAGGAGCATCTCGCCGAGGGTAAGCCGCTCCGCGCCTGGCGGGAGTGGGAGGCGAGCGGTACGAGCGCCGAGAGCCGATGATCATCGGTACGGCGGGGCACATCGATCATGGGAAGACGGCGCTCGTGCGTGCCCTCACCGGGGTCGAGACCGACCGGCTCCCGGAGGAGCAACGGCGCGGCATCACGATCGCGTTGGGCTTCGCGCCCTTGGTGCTCGAGGGGGTGGGGACCGTCGGCATGGTCGATGTCCCGGGCCATGAGGGATTCGTCCGCACGATGCTCGCCGGGGCGAGCGGGATCGACCTCGCGCTCTTGGTCATCGATGCCGCCGAGGGGGTGCGCCCGCAGACGCGTGAGCATCTCGCGATCCTCTCGCTCCTCGGGATCCGCGGCGGTGTCGTTGCGTTGACGAAGGCCGATCTGGTCGACGAGGAGCTACGGGTTCACGCGATTGACGAGGTGCGAGGGGCGCTCGCGGGGTCGGTGCTCGAGGGCGCTCCCGTGCTTCCCGTCTCTGCACTCACTGGCGAGGGGCTCGATGCGCTGCGCGCGGCGCTGGCAGCGGCCTGCGCGGCGGTGCCCGCGCGTGGGGGCGAGGATCCTTGGCGGCTGCCGATCGATCGCGTCTTCTCGGTGGCGGGAGCGGGGACTGTGGTGACGGGCACGGGGTGGAGTGGGGTGCTGCGTCGTGAGGTCGCCGTGCGCATCCTTCCCGGCGATCGCGCGGCGCGCGTGCGCGGCCTCGAGTCCCACGGCGCGAAGGTCGATGAGATCCAGGCCGGGCATCGCGTGGCGGTCGCGCTCGCCGGGATCGATCGCGAGGAGGTCCCAATTGGCGCAACCCTCGTATGCGCGGATGAGCCCTGGGAGACCACGCAGGTGCTGCGCGCCGATCTCACCCTCCTATCCGATGCGCAACGACTCGGTCCACGCACGCGGGTGCGATTCCATCTCGGCACCCAAGAATGCGGCGCGCGGGTGATCGCCGCTGGGGGAGAGGTTATCGCTGGCTCCACACGCGCCGTGCGCCTCGTGCTCGACACGCCCGTGCTCGCGCGCGGAGGTGATCGCGTCGTGCTGCGTGGGGGCTCACCGATCGGGACGATCGGCGGTGGGGTGGTGACCGATGCCATCCCGCTCTCGCGCCGTGCCCGCCCTTGGCTGGAAACGGACGCGACGCTCGCGACGCGACTCGGGTGGATGCTCGATGAATCGATCGCTACGGGGCTCGATCTCACTACCGTCCCGCAGCGGCTTGGTGTTCGCCCCGTCCAGGTCGAACGGCTCATGAAGGAGCTCGCGAAGGTCACGCGGGTTGGCGATCGAGTCATCCGCAACGAGATCCTGGAGCGTCTCAGGCAACGGCTCATCACGCGTCTCGAGCGGGCTCATCAGGAGAATCCCCTCGCCCCCGGGCTCGATCGGCAGGAGGCGCGGCAGCTCCTGAGCGCGCAGTCGGCGATCGCCGATGAGGTGATTCGTCGCGCCGAAAGGGCGCAGGTGATCGTGATCGAGGGGGCAACGGTGCGCCTTCCCGGGTTTGCCGCTGGCGCCGAAGCGGGAGCACGATCCGCGAAGGATGACGTCCTGGAGCGCCTTCGGAGCGCGGGCGTCGAGCCGCCATCGCTGACCGAGCTCAAGGCGCAATGGGGGAGCGAGGTCGTCGCCCTGCTCAAGCTTCTGCAAAAAGACGGGCAGGTGGTGCAGGTCGGCATAGAGTGGTGGTTCGCGCACGAGGCGGTCGTGGCCCTGCTCGCACGGCTGAGCGCCCATGTACGCCCAGGGAATATCTACTCCCCCTCGGAGCTCCGCGAGGCGCTAGGGATCACGCGGAAGTGGTTGATCCCCTTCTTGGAATGGTGTGACGCGCGAGGAATCTCCCGTCGGTCAGCGGCCGGCCGACGCTTCCCCTCGGTGCCCGCCACGCCCTGACCACAGGGGGCGGCGATGCCAAGCAGCTCCTCGCCACCGAGGGGTATGACCCGGCCTTCGGGGCGCGGCCGCTGAAGCGGACCATCCAGCGAATGGTCCAGAACCCATTGGCGATGGCGCTCCCCGAGGGCAAGTTCAAGGACGGCGACGCCATCGTGGCGCGCGCCGCGGGTGGTCACCTCGTCTTCGAGCCGGCATGATCCGTCGCGATCCACGATCGGTGGTCAGGACGGCGCTGGGGATCCTCACGATCCTCGGCGCCGTCGGCTGTGGGGGGGCATCCGAAGGGGATGCGCCTACCGCGCCGACCAACCCCACGATCCCTACCACCCCGACGGCTCCGCTCCCCGAGGCCGATTGGGTCGATACCATCGATGGCGAGATCCCCCTGGTCATCATCGCCCCACATGGAGGCGATCTGGCGCCCGCCGAGCTCCCCGACCGCGTCTGCTCAGGTTGCATCACTGGGAACGACCTGAACACGCAGGCCCTCGCGCGTACGATCAGCGATGCCTTTTCGGGCCGCATCGGGAAGCGCCCCTATCTCGTCATCAATCGGCTCCAGCGTCGGAAGTTCGATGCCAACCGAGATGTGCAGGAGGCCACGGCCGGCTATGCGCCCCTCGCTCCCATGTGGACGAAGTTCCAAGGAGCGATCGATTCGGCAAAGGTTCGCGCGCGTCGCCTCCACCCGCGGATCCTCGTAATCGATCTCCATGGGCATGGGCATACCATTCAACGGCTGGAGCTGGGCTATCAGCTCTCGGCGAGCGAGCTGCGACTGACCGATGCGTCGCTCGCCCCTTACGTGGCGATGAGCTCGGTCGCTGAGTTGGGGCGCGTCGCTGTCTCCCGGGATTCCGCTGCGGCACTCATTCGAGGCCCTTGCAGTCTCGGATCCCATTTCGCCGCGCTAGGGATCCCCGCGGTCCCCTCAGAACCAGAGCCTGCACCCCTCGCGGGGCAGGACTATTTCAACGGCGGGTTCAACACCGTGCGTCACGGGTCATCGAACGCCGGCCCATCGGACGCCATTCAGGTCGAGAGTCACTACACCGGCCTTCGCGATACCGCGTCGAACCGCGCCGGCTTCGCCGAGGTCTTCGTGACCGCGGCGTTGGCCTTCCTGCGCGATCACTACGGCTGGGTCCCCGCATGACCGCCCCGGTGATCTTCGCGAATCGCGCCGAGGAGGACGCGTGGTGGATGGGGCAGGCATTGAAAGAAGCCGAACGTGCGGCCGCCGCCGGGGAGGTGCCCGTCGGGGCGGTCGTCGTGCAGAGCGGGACGATCGTCGCGCGTGGCGCCAACGCCATGATCACCGGCCGCGATGCCACGCAGCACGCTGAGCTTCGGGTGTTGCGGGCGGCGGCCTATGCGTTGCGCGAGTCGCGACTCCCCGGGGCCACGCTCTACGTGACCTTGGAGCCCTGTGCGATGTGCGCGGGGGCGATCGTCCTCGCGCGCGTCGGCCGCGTGGTCTTCGGCGCGTGGGACGACAAGGCGGGGATGGCGGGGTCGGTCAGCGATCTGCTGCGACATCCGAAGCTCAATCACCGCCCGGAAGTGCAGGGCGGGGTGCGCGCCGAGGAGTGCGGCGCATTGCTCCAGCGCTTCTTCGCCGAACGGCGCGGTTAGGCCCGGCAGTCCGCCTTCGCGACCCGCTCGCGGACATCGGCCGCGCTCGTCGTCCGCCGGAGGGCATCCGGTGCGCTGAAGATCATCAGGTAGGCCCCGTCCGCCATCTCCTCGCGGCGCACCCGCATATACCCCATCGCCTGGAGCTCGCAGATGAGGAGCCGGGGCGGGGTCCCATGCCGATCGGTCGGGCCATCTACGTCGAGGATCGCGAGCCGTCCCCCGGCGCGGAATGCCGGCGCCAGCCGATGGAGCAGTTCGAAGGGGGAGCTGATCTCGTGGTACATGTGGATCATCAGCGCCACGTCGGTGCTCGCGGGGGGCAACATGGGATCTCCCGCCGTCCCCTCGACCACCTGGACGTTCTTCCAACCCTCGTCGGCCACCCGATTCCGCAGGAGGCGGAGGTAGCGGGGCTCGATGTCCTCGCCATAGACCATCCCGGTCGCACCGACGCGTGCCGCGAGCGCGGCCACGTAATAGCCGTCACCGGCCCCGATGTCCGCGACCCGCGAGCCCGGGCCGATCTGGAGAAGCCGGAGCACCGTCTCCGCCTCCCCGTAGGAGTCCCGATCCTCCTCGGCGATCCAGCGAGGCGCCACGATCCGCGAGATGGGACGGTTGGGGAGGGGGAAGGAGTCGACCCGCATCCCCTGTCCAGCCGCAGGAGCGACGGGCAGGAGGAGTCGGAGGCCGGCGAGGGCGAGCAGGGCACGACGCATCTTGGTCATGGCACTGGAACCCGGTCTCACGCGTGGCGGTTCCCGACCGTTGACCCCCCCTCCTGCCGCAGGGTAACTTGCAGGTCTGGACAGATGGCCGAGTGGTTGAAGGCACCGGTCTCGAAAACCGGCATACCGGCAACGGTATCGTGAGTTCGAATCTCACTCTGTCCGCTCACACGAGCTGGCGCGCTGAAGGGTCTCCTCCAGCGCGCCGTCGTGTGTCGGGCCCTCAGCCGGTTCGGGGGGTCGACGTGGGACAGGTGGCCGAGTGGTTGAAGGCGCACGCCTGGAAAGCGTGTATTGGTTAATAGCCAATCGCGGGTTCGAATCCCGCCCTGTCCGTCCCTGCCGATGGGTTCGCGCCGATCGGACACGACGTATCTTTCTTCTCCGGAATGCCCGACGCCGCCCAAGTCGCCCTGAACAGCAAGGCCGTTGCCCGGACGATCTCCCGCATGGCGGATGAGATCCTCGAGTTGAACGCCGGGTTGGACCGTTTGGTTATCGTGGGGATCCAGCGCCGCGGCGTGCAGATCGCCGACCGACTCGCCGATGTGATCCGCGATCGGGAAGGGGCCGATGTCCCGCGTGGCGCCCTCGATATCACGCTCTATCGTGATGACCTGCAGACCGTCGGACCGCGCCCCGTGGTGGGTCGCACACAGATCCCCGTCGACATCGACGATCAGGTGGTCGTGATCGTCGACGATGTGCTCTTCACCGGCCGCACCATCCGCGCGGCCCTCGATGAGCTCGCGGATTTCGGGCGGCCAGCCCGCATCATGCTCGCGGTCCTCGTCGACCGAGGGGGTCGAGAGCTCCCCATCCACGCCGATGTCATCGGCAAGCGGATCGAGGTCGGGCCCGGTGGACGCGTCGATGTCTTCGTCCCTATTCTCGACGGCCGCGATGAGGTCGTCGTCTCCGGAGCCCTCCTGTGACGATACTCGGGAAGGACCTGCTGGGGCTCGCGGGTCTCTCCCGTGAGCAGGTGACCGCGATTCTCGATGTCGCGGAACCGCTCCGCGCCATCTCGGAGCGCGCGATCAAGAAGGTCCCGACGCTCCGCGGGATGACGGTGGTGAACCTCTTCTTCGAACCCTCGACCCGCACGCGCATCTCCTTCGAGTTCGCCGAGAAGCGGATGTCCGCCGACACGGTGAACGTCGCGACCGCCGCCTCCAGCGTCTCCAAGGGGGAGACCCTGGTCGATACCGCGAGGAACCTCGAGGCGATGCGGATCGACATGGTGGTGATCCGCCATCCGCACTCCGGCGCCGCGCGCTTCCTCGCCGAGCGAATCGAGTCAAACGTGATCAACGCCGGTGATGGTACGCACGAACACCCCACGCAGGGGCTGCTGGACCTCCTGACCCTGCGCGAGAAGCTCGGCGGGCTCGAAGGGAAGAGGATCTGCATCATCGGTGATGTGCTGCACTCCCGCGTCGCGCGCTCCAACATCTGGGGGCTCAAGGCGATGGGGGCGCAGGTCGCCGTGTGCGGCCCACGCTCCCTCTTGCCGGGTGCGATCCGAGAGCTTGGCGTGGAAGTCTTCGGCCGGATCGAAGCCGCCATCGAGTGGGCCGATGCGCTGAACGTCCTCCGGCTCCAACTCGAGCGGATGCAGCTCGGCTACATCCCGTCGCTTCGCGAATACAACCGTGTCTTCGGCGTGACCCGTGCTCGGCTCGAGCGCGCGCCGCGCGACCTCGTCATCCTCCATCCCGGTCCCATGAACCGCGGCGTTGAGATTGATTCCGATGTGGCTGATGGCCCGCACAGCGTGATCCTTGAGCAGGTGACCAACGGCGTCGCCGTCCGGATGGCCGTCCTCTACCTCCTAGCCGGCAATGCCCCGGCGCTCGCCGACGCCGCCAGGGGAACCGCCGTATGACGACATCACTCCTCATCACGGGCGGGCGCCTCGTCGATCCCTCCCAGAGCCTCGATGCCGTCGGGGATCTCCTCCTCGTCGACGGGAAGGTCGCCGCGATCGGCGGACAGATCGCCGGCCCAGACGGCTTGCAGCGTATCGAGGCGAAGGGACTCGTCGTCGCGCCCGGCTTCATCGACGTGCATGTGCACCTCCGGGAGCCGGGACGCGAAGAGGTAGAGACCGTCGCGAGTGGCGCGCATGCCGCCGTCGCCGGCGGCTTCACCGCCGTGTGCGCGATGCCGAACACCAAGCCCGTCACCGACAATCAGGCGACGGTCGGCTTCGTGAAGCGGCAAGGGGAGGCGGCCGGCTTCGCGCGGGTCTACCCCTACGGTGCGATCACCGTCGGGCAGATGGGGGAGACCCTCGCCGAGTTCGGAGAGATGGTCGCGGCCGGTGCGGTCGCGGTGAGCGATGACGGGAAGCCCGTCGAGAACTCGCACATCATGCGCACCGCGCTCGAGTACGCGCAGACCTTCGGGATCCCCGTCGTCGAGCATTGTGAGGTGATGGCGCTCGCGCAGGGCGGCGCGATGCATGAAGGCACCGTCTCCGCGCGACTGGGCCTCAAGGGGATCCCTGGCGAGGCGGAGGAGATCGACGTCATCCGCTGCATCCTCCTGGCCAAGCTCACCAAGGGGCACATCCATCTCTGCCATCTGAGCACCAAGGGGTCCGTCGACCTCGTGCGCTGGGGGAAGGACCAGGGGGTGAACGTCACCGCCGAGGTCTGTAGCCATCACATCTCGCTCACCCATGAGGCGGTCGAGGGTTACAACACCAACGCGAAGATGAATCCCCCGCTGCGCACCGCCGAGGATGTGGCGGCGTTGCAGCAGGGGGTGAGGGACGGGACGATCGATCTCCTCGTGACCGATCATGCCCCGCACCATTACGACGAAAAGGAGCGCGAGTTCGCCGATGCGCCCAATGGGATCGTCGGGCTCGAGACCGCCCTCGGCATGAACGTCACTTGGTTGGTGGAGCGCGGAGTCCTCACCATCGCACAGCTCGTCGACCGGATGAGCACCCGCCCGGCGAAGGTCTTCCACCTCCCCGGCGGGACGCTCGCGAAGGGGAGTCTCGCCGATGTGACACTCTTCGATCCCACCCGGCAGTGGACCGTGGATCCCGCGCGGTTCAAGTCGAAGGGGCGCAACACCCCGTACGGCGGCCAGACCCTCGCAGGACAGGCGGTCTGTACCATCGTCGGGGGGCGCGTCGTCCATCAGTTAGATCGGTGATCGCACTGCGGTCGCCTCGCTCAGCCCGGTCATGACCCAGATGCCTACGCCCGCAACCGAGACGTTGGACGAATTGCTCGCCGAGACGCAGCGCTACGCCGGCTATCTCGAGAAGCTGGAGGAGCGGCGTGACGGGACGCCACCGAACCTCTATGCGCGGCTCCATGAGGAGTACGAGACGCGGCTCGCCGATCTGCGGCTACGCGCGGAGGTCGAGGCCGATGCGCTCGCGGCGGGGTTGGAGAAAGATGCGGCGGCGGTGCAGGACGCCGAGGCCCGACTCGCCCGCGTGGAGGAGGAGCGGGCGGAGGGCGAATTGCGTGCGGCGGTGGGCGAACTTGACCCGCGCGTGTGGGCGAAGCGATTGAACGGGCTGAATGCGCAGGTCACCTCCATCGGGGCGGAACGCGATGCCCTGGTCGCGGCGCTCGCCCATCGGCGCACCTTGCTTGAGGAGGTGCAGGGACCGCGTCGGCCGATTCCCGGGGTGCCATCCGATCGTCCGCCGCGGGTCTCGTTCGCCTCGCCGGCATTCGGTGGGGCGGTGCAGGCGCCTCCCTCGGCTCCCTCGGCTCCCTCGGCTCCGGCGCCCGCAGCGGGTCGTGCGACACCGCCGGCGGAGGGGACGGGCAACGGCAAGTCGCGGAAGTGCCATGACTGCGGGACGCTGAACTTCCCGACGGAGTGGTACTGCGAGCGGTGTGGAGGAGAGCTCGCCGCGGATTGAGTGGGGCCATGAGGTGGTATCGGCCGCTCGAGGGGCAGGCGAGCGACCTGACGGTCGTGGTGCGCCGCGAGGACCGAAACGACGAAGGCGCCGCCACCCCGTAGGGCAGCGGCGCCTCTGATGCGCTCCGGCCGACCTACTTGGCCTTGGCGATCGACGACTTCTGACGCGCGGCGGTGTTGCGGTGGACGAGCCCCTTCCGCGCGGCGCGATCGAGGAGCTGCGTCGCCTTGCGCTTCGCCGCTGGGGTCGCGGCAGAATCCTTCGCCGCCTTGAGGGCGGTCCGCAGCGCGGCCCGCTGCGACCGGTTACGCGCGGTCGCCGCCTTGGTCTTGCGCATGTTCTTCTTCGCGGACGCGATTCTCGGCACGGACATACTCTCCAAAGGGAAGTTCGCGGCACCGACCTCCGGCGCCGTAGCCCTGAAGCCTATGCTCGGCAAGGGGTTACGTCAAGGCCGTCGGGCGCTTTGACTCTGCTGCGAGAGGGGCCTACCTTCCCGCGGTGACCGCACCGGGTTTGTCGCCCCTCGAGGGCGCGTTCGTTGTCGATGTCGACGGGTTCAATGGCCCCCTCGACCTCCTGCTCTCGCTCATTCGCGACGAGCAGCTTGACGTCTACGATATCCCCGTCGCTCGCGTCTGTCAGCAGTTCGTCGACCGCATGCACGCACTGAAGTTGAATGAGGCCGCTGAATATCTGGAGATGGCGGCCCGCCTCATCCGCATCAAGGCGCAGATGCTCCTTCCTCGCAAGGAAGGCGATGAGGGGTGGGAGGATCCGCGGGCGGAGCTCGTGCGGCGACTGCTCGAATACCAGCAGATGCGTGAGGTCGTCGATGTCCTCGAGCGACTCGGGGACGATCGTCGGAACCGGTTCGGGCGGACCTTCGTGCAGCAGGCTGCGGCCCCGCCTCCGGCCCCGCTGGCCCTCTCGTTGACCGACCTCCTCGTCGCCGTCGATCGGGTGCTCCGGACGGCCAACCGCCCGACCGTGCACGAGGTGGTGCCGCGCGCGATCGATGTGGATGGCGCGATCGGGCTGGTGCGTGCGGTGCTCGCGTTGCGTGAACAGGCGCGGTGGCGCGATGTGGTGCGCGCCGACGCCGAACCCTGGGAGGTCCTCTCGGGCCTTCTCGCCCTCCTCGAGCTCGCCAAGCGTAGCGAGCTCTCTCTGACCCAACCCCGGCCATTCGCCGACGTGGAGATTCGCCGTGAACTCGCTGGCCAAGCTGCTTGAGGCCGCCCTCTTCGCGAGCCCTCGCCCCATCCCAGGGGAGGAGCTCGCGGCGCTCGACCCCGAATCGTCGCCTGCTGCGGTTCAGGCGGCGCTCGAGGAGCTCCGGGAGCACTACGATGTGGATGGCCATGGCGTCGCCCTGGTCGCCGTGGGCGATGGGTGGCAGATCCTGACGCGCCCCGAGTACACGGAGGCGATCGAGCGGGCGCAGATGGCGGTGCGCCCGCAGCGACTCTCCGCGGCGGCGCTCGAAACCTTGGCGATCATCGCGTATCGGCAGCCGATCGAACGCGCCGAGATCGCGGAGATCCGCGGGGTCGATGCCGGCGCGATCATCAAGTCGCTCCACGAGCGCGGATTGATCGATGTCGTCGGGCGCGCGGAGGGGCTGGGGCGTCCGTTGCTGTACGGGACGACGGCGATGTTCCTCGAGCAGTTCGGGCTCCGACATCTCGAGGAGCTCCCGCGCGTGGATGAACTGGAGATCGCGTTGCACCGCTCCGGATTGCCGGCGGGACACACGGCGGTCGAGGCGCCGGACGTCGCCGAGTCCGCGGCGGCGGAGCCCGCGCCGACCCCATGACCGACGAGGCGATGCGCATCCACCGCGCCCTCGCGCGGGCGGGAGTCGCGTCGCGTCGGAAGGCGGAGGAGTTGGTCGCGGCGGGGCGCGTCAAGATCAACGACGTCGTCGCCAAGACGGGACAATCGGTCGATCCAGCGCATGATGTCATCACCGTCGACGGGCACCGCATCGTGATGCCCAAGGCGACCACCTGGATCGTCCTGCACAAGCCGGCAGGGGTGCTGACCACCGCGCACGACCCCGAGGGGCGTCGCACCGTCTTCGATCTCGTCCCGCCGCAACCGGGCCTCACCTACGTGGGACGTCTCGATTACATGACGGAGGGCGTCCTCCTGCTCACCACCGATGGCGAGGCGGCGCATCGCCTGACCCATCCCAGTGCCGGCGTGGAGCGCACCTATGTGGCGACGGTGCGCGGGCCGGTGAAGGCCGCGGCCGCCGAGCTTCGGGCCGGCGTCGAGCTCGAGGATGGTGCCGTCCATCCAGAGCAGGTCGAGGTCACGGGAGGGGAGCAGAGCCGCACCTGGGAGCTGACGCTCACGATTCGTGAGGGCCGACATCGCGAGGTGCGTCGTCTCTGCGAAGCGGTGGGGCTCGAGGTGCTCCGGCTGGTCCGGACCGCTTTCGGTCCGGTGAAGCTGGGCGGGCTTGCCTCAGGCGCGGTGCGTGCGCTGACGGCCAAGGAGCTGGCGGTGCTCGACGCGATCGGACCGACGGGGGCCATCGGAGCGCGGCGGTGAGTCCCGAGCGGGCACGCGTCGCGATCCTCTCCGCCGCTGTCGCCGATCGCATCGCGGCCGGTGAGGTGGTGGAACGTCCGGCGTCCGTGGTGAAGGAACTCGTCGAGAACGCCCTCGACGCCGGGGCGATGGCGATCGACGTGGAGATCCGTGATGGCGGACGCGCGCTCATCCGGGTGAGCGATGACGGGACGGGGATGCCGGAAGCGGACGCGCGCCTCGCGATCGCGCGACACGCCACGAGCAAGATCCGGGATGCGGAGGATCTCGTCGGCGTCGGGAGCTTCGGCTTTCGCGGCGAGGCGCTCCCCGCGATCGGATCGGTGTCACAGCTGCGGATCGAGACCGCGACCGAGGATGGCGCCGGTGTCGCGGTAGTGGTCTCCGGCGGCACGCTCGTCGGGGTCACGCCGATCGCGCGGCGACGGGGCACCACCGTCTCGGTCGAGGCGCTCTTCTACAACACACCCGCGCGGCAGAAGTTCTTGCGCGGCGCGCGGAGCGAGTGGCGCGCGATCGTCGAGCTGATGGGGACGATGGCCCTCGTGCGTCGTGATGTGCGCTTCCGTCTGGTGCACGACGGGAAGGAACAGTGGCAGCTTCCCGCGGCCGCGTCGCTGCGCGCGCGACTCGGCCCGCTCTGGGGTGGGGAGGTGGCGGAGCGCCTCGTCGCGGTGGATGACGTGCAGGGGGCGATCCATGTGGCGGGGCTCGTCGAGCGCCCCACCGATGTCGGGATCACGAGCCGCCAGGTGCTCGTCCTCGTGAACGGCCGCGCCGTGCGTGACGTCGGCATCGTCCGCGCGGTGGAGGCCGCGTATAAGTCGACGATTCCCGCAGGGACACGCCCGAGTCTCGTCCTTGAGGTGACGCTGCCGGGTCGCGAGGTCGACGTGAACGTGCATCCGGCCAAGGCCGAGGTGCGCTTCGTCGATCGGTGGACCGTCGAGCGCGCGGTCGAGCGTGCCGTTCGACGCGCCCTTGGCACCGAGGACGCGATCGCCTCGGTCGGCGCGATCCCGCGACCGGAGATGCCGCAGGCACTCTTCGGCACCCCGCTCCCGATCGAGGTGTTGCGGCAGGCGGCGCCGAGCGCGCCGGCCCCGCTCTTCGAGCCGGACGCGGGCGCGACGGATCAGCCTGAGGCTGCTGGCTCACTGGAGGCGCGCCCCTCCGAGGCCACCACACCCGCCGCCGATCTCGAGCTGATCGTCCCGCCGCTGATCCAGTTCCATCGCGCCTACATCGCCTTCGAGCGGGGCGATGCGCTGGTGCTCATCGATCAACACTCGGCGCACGAACGGGTGCTCTACGAGCGTTTCATGGGGGCGCTCGAGCGAGGAGATGCGCCGTCACAGCGCCTCCTCTTCCCGCTGACGTTGCACCTCTCCCCGGCGGAGGCCGAGGTCTTCGAGGCGCATCGCGCGCTCTTCGTCGGACTCGGCTTCGACGCCGAGGCCTTCGGCGGGAACAGCGTCCTCGTCCACGCCGTGCCCAATCCCCATCCGCGCTTCGACGCCGAGCGTTGTCTGCGTGAGACCTTGGCGGCGCTCACGGGAGACCGGCTCCCGTCGACCATCGCGCGGCACGAGCGCCTCGCGGCGACGGTGGCGTGCAAGGCGGCGGTGAAGGCGGGGGATCTCCTCGCGCCGGAGGAGATGCGGGCCCTCTTCCTCGCGCTCGCACGCACCACACTTCCCGCGCACGATGTGCATGGCCGCGCGACGATCCTGCAGCTCACCTGGGACGAGCTCGATCGGCGCTTCGGGCGCACCTGAGTCCGCGCGCGATGCCTCGCTCGATGCTGCACGTCATCGCGGGACCGACCGGGGCGGGGAAGTCGGCGATCGCGCTGGCCCTCGCCGAGCGCCATGGGGCGGTGATCATCTCGGCCGATTCGCGACAGATCTATCGTGGGTTCGACATCGGTACGGCGAAGCCGACGCGCGAGGAACGCCATCGCGTCCCGCATGAGGGGATCGATGTCGCCGAGCCGACCGAGCGCTGGTCCGCGGCGCGGTGGGCGGAGGCCGCATACGGGTGGATCGCATCGGCCGCGTCACGTGGTCAGCATATCATCGTGTGCGGCGGGACGGGGTTCTGGCTCAAGGCGCTGCTGCATCCGCTCGCCCCGCAGGCCCCGCTCGATCCCGTACGTCGCACCGTACTCGATGCCGCGCTCGCCACACTCGACATGGAGACCCTGCGTCGCTGGGTCGCGGTCCTCGATCCTGCGCGGGCACCCCTGGGTCGCACGCAGCTGGTGCGCGCCGCCGAAGTCGCCCTCCTCACCGGCGCTCGGCTCAGCGATGCCTTCGCCGAGCAGTCGGCGGCCCCGGCCTATCGCGCGCACTGGTTGATCGTCGATCCGGGCGCTGAGTTGCACGAACGGCTCGCCGCGCGAATCGATGCGATGTTCGCCGCCGGCTGGGAGGCGGAGGTCCGTGCCATCATCGCCACGGTGCCCGCCGATGCCCCGGCGTGGAACGCCTGTGGTTATCGTGCGGTACGGGAACTGGTGCAGGGGGAGCGCTCGCACGCCTCGGCTAGCAAGGCGGTCCTCATCGCCACGCGGCAGTACGCCAAGCGGCAGCGCACCTGGTTCCGGCATCAACTCACCGCCACTGACGAGGTCACTCGGCTCGACCCGACGGCGGCGGATGCGGAGGCGCAGGCCGAACGCTGGTTCAGGCAAGGAGCAGCATCGTGAAGATCGGGATCACCTGTTATCCGACCTATGGAGGCTCGGGCGCCGTCGCGACCGAGCTTGGCATTGCCTTGGCCGGTCGTGGCCATGAGGTGCACTTCATCTCCTACGAGCATCCCTTCCGGCTTCCGCACTTCCTCCCGCGCGTCTACTTCCACGAAGTCAGCATCGGGAACTACCCGCTCTTCGAATACCCGCCGTACGACCTGGCCCTTGCGGTGCGGATGCACGATGTGGTGTTGGCCCACGAGCTCGATCTCCTACATGTGCACTACGCGATCCCACACGCGACCAGTGCCTGGATCGCCAAGGAGATGCTTCGCGAACAGGGGCGAGCGCTCCCCGTCGTGACGACGCTCCACGGCACCGACATCACGATCGTCGGCCAGGATCACTCGTATCAGGCGATCACCAAGTTCTCGATCGAGCGCTCTGATCGCATCACCGCGGTCTCGCAGTGGCTCAAGGATGAGACCACCCGTGCCTTCGGGTGCTCCGACTGCCTGATCGAGGTCATCCCGAACTTCGTCGATCCCATCGTCTTCGACCGGGCCCGCTACGGCAACGAGCTGCGGCAGGAGCTCGGGGGTGGACGCCCCGTCCTGATGCATATCTCGAACTTCCGACCCGTGAAGCGCGTCGTTGACGTGATCCGCGTCTTCGCCCGCGTCCGCGCGCAGAACGACTGCGTCCTCGTCATGGTCGGCGACGGTCCCGATCGGCACGCCGCTGAGGAGGAGGCGCGCCGACTCGGTGTCGCGGCGGACGTCCGATTCCTCGGGAAGATCGACACCGTCGCGCCGCTCTTCGCGGCCGCTGATGTGTACGTCTTTCCGTCGGAGAGTGAGAGCTTCGGTCTCAGCGCGCTCGAGGCGCTCGCGAGCGGGGTCCCGGTGGTCGCGGCCCGTGTGGGCGGTGTGCCGGAGGTCGTCTGCGATGGGGTGACTGGGGCGCTCCTCCCGCTCGGCGACGTCGAGGGGATGGCCCAGGCGGTGCGCGGCTTCCTCGACCCCGGCCGGTGGTCTGAGGCGAGTGCCGCCGCGGCGGCCGACGCGCGGGCGCGCTTCGCCACGAGCGATGTGGTCGCGCGGTACGAGCGGCTCTACGCCGACGCGATGGACGGGCGGTAGCTTTCCCGCGATGCAGGAACCGACCGTCCTCCAAGCGCTCATCCTCGGGATCCTTCAGGGGCTCACCGAGTTCCTCCCCGTCTCGAGCTCGGCCCATCTCTCCCTCACCCCGTGGGTCTTCGGGTGGGCGCCGGCGGGGCTCGGCTTCGACCTCGCGTTGCACATCGGCACGCTGATCACCCTCGCCTGGTACTTCCGCGCCGAGTGGCGTGCTGTCGCGATCGGTGGGGTGACGCTGCTGCGGCACCGACGTCCGGTCGATGATGCCTCACGTCGCGCCTGGTTCATCTTCATCGCGACGATCCCCGCGGGCCTCGGTGGGCTCCTGCTGGAGGATCTCGCGGAGACCGTCTTCCGGGCTCCGTTCATCAGCGCGATCGCGCTGATCGTGATGGGGGCACTCCTCTGGCTCGTCGATGCCAAGGTGCCGACGCGCCGGGCCCGCGACACCATGACCTGGCGCGATGCGCTCCTGATCGGGTGTGCACAGGTGCTGGCCTTGGTGCCTGGGGTCTCGCGCTCGGGGTCGACGATCACCGCGGGGCGCGCCCTTGGGTTCGATCGCAGTGCCGCTGCCGTCTTCTCCTTCGTGATGTCGATGCCGATCGTCCTCGCGGCGGCGGTCCTCAAAGTCCCGGATGCGCTCCGTGAGACGGGGCTCTCGCTCCCGATCGTCGTCGGCATCGCGTCGGCCGCCATCTCGAGCTGGATCGCGATCGCGGTACTCCTCAAGTTCGTCTCGCACCGCGGGTACGGGATCTTCGCCGTCTATCGTTTCGCACTCGGCGCACTGATCCTCGTGCTCCTCGGGACCCGAGGGGCCTGGTGACCTGGTTCGGGTGGACGGGGGAGGCGCTCGCCGCCTTGCTGGGCCTCCCGCAGGTCGAGGCGCACGCTGTCTGCCGGAGCACGATGGACCGGGCGCATGCGCTCGCCGCAGGTGGCGCACCGGGGGGCACGTTGGTGATCGCCGAGGCGCAGGAGGGCGGGCGCGGGCGAAACGGGAAGGTCTGGACCTCGGCGCCGCGCGCCGGGATCTGGATGACGCTCCTCGAGCGGCCGAGCGGCGATGCCACCGCGCTCGATGTGCTCTCGGTGCGCGTCGGGCTCCGGCTCGCCCCGGTGCTCGATCGTTGGACCCGTGCACCGGTGCGACTCAAGTGGCCCAATGATCTCTGGGTCGGCGAACGGAAGCTCGCCGGCGTGCTCGTCGAGACGCGGTGGCGCGGGATGCATCCTGATTGGGTCGCGATCGGGGTCGGGATCAATCTCGAGGTGCCGGCAGATCAGCCGCAGGCGACCACCCTCGAAGGGGCCGACCCGGTCGAGGTGCTGGGCGAGGTGATCCCCGCACTACGTGCCGCGGCCAACGCGGCCGGGGCGCTGCGTGGGGAGGAGCTCGCCGCCTTCGCGACGCGCGATGTCGCCATCGGCCGGACCCTCGCCGAGCCCGTCGAGGGGGTCGCGCGTGGGCTCTCCCCGCGCGGGGAGTTGCTCGTCGCCACACCAGCGGGGATCACCCCGGTCCGCGCCGGCTCGCTCACCTTTGCCACCGTCTGACGGAGTCCGAGATGCTACTCGTCGCTGATGTGGGGAACACCGAGACCACACTGGGGCTCTGCGTCGATGGCGCGGTGCGTCACCATTGGCGCGTCACCACCGAGGCGGCGCGGACGCCGGACGAGGTGCACCTCCTGCTGCACGGGCTGCTGGGCACCGCTGGTATCGATGCGCGACAGCTCGCCGGGGGTGCGGTCGGCTCGGTCGTGCCTTCGGTGACAGGGACGTTGGCCGAGTCGATGGCCCGGCTGATCGGGAAGGGGCCGGTGATCATCGACGCACGTTCACCTCTCGGCATCACCCTCGCGGTCGACGAGCCGATGACCGTCGGCGCGGATCGGGTCATCAACACCCTGGCGGCCAGCCGGCTCTACGGGGTCGATTGCGTCGTGGTCGATCTGGGGACGGCGACCACCTACGACTGCGTGACCGCTGACGGCGTGTTTCTTGGCGGGGTGATCCAGCCCGGGATCCGTACCTCGGCGGAGACCCTCTTCCGTCGGACGGCGAAGTTGGCGGCCACCGAGCTCGTGGCGCCTGCCAAGGTGATCGGGACCCGCACCGACGAGTGCATCCGATCGGGAGTGATCTACGGCGCCGCCGAATCGGTGGATGGGGTCGTCCGACGCATCAAGCGCGAGTGGCCGAGGCCCGGGGTGCCGAAGGTGGTGGCGACGGGTGGGCTCGCGGCGTTGATCCAGCCGCACTCCGCTGAGATCGAGCTAACTGAGCCTGATCTGACGTTGATTGGCCTGTGCATGGCGCACGGCATCCTGGCAGGGTGAGTCTGCCATTAACGCCTTTATCCCCAAAGGGTTAGGCGACTGAGCTGACAAAGTGGCGGAGTTGACTGGCACGTGGATTGCAACTAGAATCCCTCGTGTTAGCACTCACTTATCGCGAGTGCTTCAACACCAATTCCATCCACCTTATTTCGTAGGAGATCGGATACCCATGGCAGCCAAGAACGCCGCCCAGAAGGTCGCGCCGCTGGCCGACCGCGTGGTCGTCAAGGCGATGGAGGAGGCCGAGCAGATGCGCGGCGGCCTCTACATCCCGGACACCGCCAAGGAAAAGCCGCAGCAGGGCGAGGTCATCGCCGTCGGCCCGGGCCGCACCGAGGACGGCAAGCGCGTCCCGATGGAGGTGAAGGCCGGCGACAAGGTGCTCTACGGCAAGTACTCCGGCACCGAGGTCACCATCGACGGTGCGCAGTTCCTCATCCTCCGCGAGAGCGACATCCTCGCGGTCGTCTCCTGATCCCTTCCCACTCACTGAGAGCATACTGACATGGCTGCGAAGGAACTCCATTTCAACACCGAGGCGCGTGCCGCCCTCAAGCGCGGCGTCGACCAGCTCGCCGAGGCCGTCAAGGTCACCCTCGGCCCCAAGGGCCGGAACGTCGTCATCGACAAGAAGTTCGGCGCCCCGACCGTCACCAAGGACGGCGTGACCGTCGCGAAGGAGATCGAGCTCGCCGATCCGATCGAGAACATGGGCGCGCAGATGGTGAAGGAGGTCGCGACCAAGACCTCCGACCTCGCCGGTGACGGCACCACCACCGCGACCGTGCTCGCGCAGGCGATCTTCCGTGAGGGGCTCAAGAACGTCACCGCCGGCGCCAACCCGATGGCGATCAAGCGCGGTATCGATAAGGCCGTCGCGGCGATCGTCGAGGAGCTGAAGGGCCTCTCCGTCCCCACCAAGGGGAAGAAGGAGATCGCGCAGGTGGGCACCATCTCGGCTAACAACGACCCGGAGATCGGAAACCTGATCGCCGAGGCGATGGAGAAGGTCGGGAAGGACGGCGTCATCACTGTCGAGGAGGCCAAGGGCCTCGAGACGACCCTCGAGACGGTCGACGGCATGCAGTTCGACCGCGGCTACCTCTCGCCGTACTTCATTACCGATCCGGAGAAGATGGAGGCGGTCCTCGAGGACGCGCACATCCTCATTCATGACAAGAAGATCTCGTCGATGAAGGACCTCCTCCCCGTCCTCGAGAAGGTTGCCCAGACGGGCAAGCCCCTCCTCATCATTGCCGAGGACATCGAGGGCGAGGCGCTCGCCACGCTTGTCGTAAACAAGCTCCGCGGCACCCTCCGCGTCTGCGCGGTGAAGGCCCCGGGCTTCGGGGATCGCCGCAAGGCGATGCTCGAGGACATCGCGGTCCTCACCAGGGGCCAGGTGATCTCCGAGGAGGTCGGCTTCAAGCTCGAGAACGCCGTCCTCTCCGACCTCGGCCGCGCCAAGCGCCTTGTGATCGACAAGGACAATACCACCGTCATTGATGGCTTCGGTGAGGAGGACAAGATCAAGGGCCGCATCAAGGAGATTGAGGTCGCAATCGAGAAGTCGACCAGTGACTATGACAAGGAGAAGCTCCAGGAGCGGAAGGCGAAGCTTGCCGGCGGGGTGGCGGTAATCAACGTCGGCGCCGCGACCGAGAGCGAGATGAAGGAGAAGAAGGCCCGCGTCGAGGACGCGCTGCATGCGACTCGTGCCGCCGTTGAGGAGGGGATCGTCCCGGGCGGTGGCGTGGCCCTTATCCGCGCCCAGGGCGCGCTCAAGAGCCTCAAGCTCGAGGCCGATGAGCTGATCGGCGTCGACATCATCCGTCGCGCCGTCGAGGAGCCGATCCGCATGATCGTCGCCAACGCCGGTGGCGAGGGCTCGATCGTGGTGGAGAAGGTTCGCGCGTCAAAGGACAAGAGCTTCGGCTACAACGCCTTCTCGGACGAGTATGAAGACTTGGTGGCGGCGGGTGTCATCGACCCGACCAAGGTGACCCGCACCGCGCTGCAGAACGCGGCGTCGATCGCCTCGCTCCTCCTCACTACGGAGGCGCTCATCGTGGAGAAAAAGGAGAAGGAAGCCCCCGCGCCGGCCGCGCCCGGCGGTGGCATGGGCGGGATGTACTAAACCGTCCGGATCGGATGTGAGACGGGCCCCGGTCGCGAAATCGGCCGAGGCCCGTCTGTGTTTAGTACACCACTCACTAAAGAATGCGCGGCCGCCGAGTATCGGAGCTCCCGAACTGTATGGGCGCCAAGGTGGTGGAATCGCTGGATGCGATTTTGCCCCACCCGCAAGTGGCCCACCTCTTCACGAGCGTTCAGGTTGCGCTCCTGAACGACATCAAGATACCGATGCAGCATTGGATGCTTTCTGAACCTTAAGGCGCCTCGGATGATTCGCATCTGTTTGCGAATTGCGGTTGGCCGGTGGTGGGCGGTATCACGGAGCGAAGGGCAATGAGGAATGATGGAGTACGATGCGGAGTACCCCTTTGTCATCTTTCTTGTAGCCCCAGCTCTTTTCAACCTTTGTGACCTTACCGAACTTGTCTGTGAAGGTGACCCAACCCATCCACAGAGCCATATCGCCGTGAATAAAAAATGCGGCAGTTTCCGATTTCACTGAGCGCCAGCCTTTCAAGGCAAAGCCCTTGTCTGTGAACTTCGGATTCTGGCCCACAAAATACGAAAGAGCCCCTTCGCGGGTGGGCCGAAAAGTTTTTCTTCCGCTTGTCAGGGTCGGTTTGAACAGCACTGGGCCAAGATCGTAGCCGTATGCAGCATCGATAGCCGCATTGGCTAATTTCTTCGCGGCTTTGATCCCTTGAGTGTCGTAGGCCTTAGAGATGGCGACCAGTGCGTCGCCCCAAATTTTTCTGGCCCTGGTGAGTTCAGTTTTGGAAATTGGCATTGAGATAATCCGTTTTTTGTTGTGATTCAGTTTTGCAGAAATCAGTGCACATTACCGCCGGTGGAAAGGGCTGGCACCCCCACCAGCTGATAGTCGATACCGCGGATCATCGCGGTCTCACGGAAGTTGTGGATGACCTCCAGGACGTCGGGATCGATGCGCTGGACCTGACGGCCATCGATCTCGACGCTAGCGCCATCGGGCAAGTCATCGAGAACGCTCAGGAGGGCGCCCTTGTTCAGGAAGTTTACATATGGATGGAGCTCAAACCGCCGGAGCACCGCCCCCTTGGGGCTTACCTCGGTGAAGGGCGGCGCCTTGAGCATGTCTCGGAGGAGGAAAAAGATGCCGACCGCCATCCCGACGCCGATCCCGACGAGGAGATCGGTGACGAGGACGACGAGAATCGTGATGGCGTAGGGGATGAACTGCGACCGACCCTGTGCCCAGAGCGCCCGTCCGATGCTCGGATGCGCGAGCTTCCACCCCGTATGGAGCAGGATCGCGGCGAGCGCGGCGAGCGGTATCCGATTGAGGAGCTGCGGGATCGCAACCACGGCTCCGGCGAGGAGGACGGCATGCAGGATCGCCGACCAACGGGTCTTCGCCCCGGCGGAGACATTCGCCGCGGAGCGCACGATGACGCCGGTCAGCGGGAGCCCGCCGATCAATCCGGAGAGCGTGTTCCCGACCCCCTGCGCGAGGAGCTCGCGATTCGGCGGCGCCTCCCGCTTGTAGGGATCCATCTTGTCGGTCGCCTCGAGGGAGAGCAATGTCTCGAGCGAGGCGACGATCCCGAGCGTGACCGCGATGCGCCAGACCGCGGGAGAAGTGATCGCTCCCCAGGCCGGGGTCGCGAACTGCTGCGCCCATTCGGCCCCGCTCGTCGGGATCGGCAGCGCCACGAGGTGCGTGGCATCGATCGTCCAACCCGGGGCCAGCGTTGGGTAGAGGGCATTTGCCGCGAGGCCGAGGAGGACGACCGCCAACGGGGCCGGGAGCAACTTCACCTTCGCCAACGGCGTCCTCGGCCATGCGAAGAGGAGGACGAGGGAGATCGCCGCGATCAGTGCCGCCCCGGGCTGGATCGCCCCGAGGGCATCGGCGACGGCGGAGAAGGTCGTCGCCTCACCCTCCGCGAACGATTCCCCCCCCATCGCCGAGGCATCGTAGCCAATGGCGTGCGGGACCTGCTTAAGGATGAGGACGATCCCGATCGACGAGAGCATCCCCTTGATCACCGAGGAGGGGAAATAGTACCCGATGATCCCCGCTCGGACCGCCGCGAAGAGGATCTGCAGCACCCCACCGATGACGACGGCAACGAGGAAGGCTCGGTAGTCACCGAGCTGCGTGATCGCGGCGAGCACGATCGCCGTGAGCCCTGCCGCAGGCCCACTCACCATCAGGGCGGAGCCGCTGATCGGCGCGACGATGAGCCCCCCGACGACCCCCGCGATCACCCCCGCAAAGAGGGGCGCGCCCGACGCGAGGGCGATGCCGAGGCAGAGGGGGAGGGCTACGAGGAAGACGACGATCGACGCCGGGGCGTCCGCCTTCCAGTCAATCTGCTGCGAGTGGGTGGTCATGTTCTCAACGGGTTGGCGGAACCGAACCGGTCAGTCTATTCGGCCGGCGCATAGAAGTAAAGCGCTCTTGTATGGTCTTCGGGTCCAACGGTATGGGGGAGCGAGTGTCAGTCGCTCATACCGTGAAGGCGAGTCGTGGTTCCCAGCGGGGGGCGGCTGACACCGATCCGAAGAATCCCGCGCGTCGCACGGCGGCTGTCACTGCCTGCTCGGCCAAAGCTGGCGTATTGTTCACCGCACTGAGATGGAGGAGCGAGATCGCGCGTAGCCCCGGATGCACGACGGCGGCCGCGAGCGCCGCCCCCTGCGCATTGCTCAGATGCCCACGCCCCCCGCGGACCCGCTCCTGAAGGGCGAGGTTGTACGGCCCCGTACGGAGCAGCTCCGCATCATGATTCGCCTCGAGCATCAACGCGTCGCACCGGGCGAAGCTCCCGAATAACTCATCCGGTACCGCCCCGAGGTCATGCGCGACCCCAACGCGGGCACCCGACGCCGAGGCAGTCACAGTGTAGGCGAAGCAGCTCGCTGCGTCGTGCGGCACCGCGATCGCCTCGATGGTGAACCCGTCGATCGCCACCGGCACCCCCGGCGCGATCGGTCGCCGCCAACGGCTCTCGATCTCCGGCAGGGCGAGGAGCGTTCCCGCGGACCCGTAGACGGGCCACCGGTACTTCTTCTGCGCCCGCTCTGCCCCCTGCGCATGATCGATGTGCTCATGCGTCATGAGCAGGGCACTGATCGACTCGGGCGCGATCCCGAGCGTCCGCAGGCGCACCGCGATCGCCCGCGGGCCGAATCCGCAGTCGATCAGGATCCGATACGCCCCGCTCTCGAGGACGATGGCATTTCCGGAGCTGCCGCTCCCGAGGGTCCATCCGCGCATCGTGTGCGTCTGCTGGACGGCGGTCAGACGGACCAGCGCGCCGCGTGTGCCGCGGCCAGACAGTCGCGCATCTCGGCGCTCAACGCGCGCCCCCGACGCTGCATCATCCGCTCGGCGACCACCAGGAACTTGTCGAGCGCGAAGAGCTCCCACCGCGAGGCCTCTCCCCAAGCGAAGGGGGCGACCACCTTTGGCGGCATCTGCGTGCCGAAGCAGTTGGCCCCCGCGCCGAGCACCCCGCCCGTGGTGAGGCGGGTCCCGATCCCCGTCTTCACATGGTCGCCGATCAGGCTCCCGAGGAACTGCATCCCAGTGTCACGCATCCCGTTCGGGGACCAGCAGGTCACCGTGCCGTAGGAGTTCTTGAGGTTGCTCGTGATCGTGCCGGCCCCAAGGTTGGCCCACCGGCCGATCACCGAGTGCCCGACGAAACCGTCATGCCCCTTGTTGGCATGTCCGATGACGATCGAGACGCTCAGCTCGCCATGCACCTTGCTGCGTTCACCGATGCTGCAGCAGGCGACGCGCCCGCCGGCGACGATGGCGTCCTCGCCGATCACGCAGGGACCGACGAGGCGCGTGAAGGCCTGCACCGACGCGCCGCGCTGCACAACCACGGCGCCAGCGGTCGCATCGATGAGGACCATCGGCTCGATGGTCGCACTCGGGTCGACGTGCATCGGATGGGTGCCGATCACCGAGAGCCCCTCGGGGCGATGCGGTGCGGGTGGGAGCTCGGCCACCGTATCGGCGGCGAGCATCTCGGGGAGATGACGGATGAGATCCCACGCGGCCACGAGCCACCACCCCTCGACGCGCGCCATCACGCCGGTGCGCGTGCCGAGGGATTCGAGCGAGGCGGAGCCGTCGGCGAGCGCGGCCACCGGGGTGTCGGCGGCGAGCTGCACCGCGGCGATCCGATTCCCGATCATCACCATCGTCGTGCCGCTGGCCACACGCGCCGTGAGCGACGGGGCGCAGCGGGCGTTCACCACGACGGTGCCCGCAGGGAGCACGCCGGTGGCGGTAGGTGGCGCCCCCGGCTCCTCGAACCGCGCGAGATGCGCCGCGCCGACGAAGCCGATCGCCTCGAGGCCGAGCACCTGCGCCCACCGCTCGCGGATGAGGCGGCTCCCGGCACGGAGCTCGCCAGTCGGCCGCGTGAGCGCGAAGGGCTCGAGGGTGCGCGCGACGGCGTCGTCGTAGAGGACGAACCCGCTCACGTCAGCTCCTTCAGGTCGGTCGGTAGGGTGTCAACCAGGGTCTTGAGGTCGTGCGCGAGGTCGACCGTCGTCACGAGGGTCACGCCGTCACGCACGACGACCACGAGATCGTGCACGCCGTAGAGCACCACCGCGCCCTGCTCGGTGTGCACCACGTTGTGGGTCGCCCCCCTGGTGACGACGCGGCCAAAGGTCGCATTGCCATCGGCATCGTGTTGGCGGACGCGCTGGAGTGCCGCCCAGGTCCCCACATCATCCCAGCCGAACGCCCCGGCGAGGACGATCACGCGGCGGCTGCGCTCGAGGACGCCGACATCGATGCTGATCCCACCGCTCACCGCAGCGAAGAAGGCTTCGGCGCTCGGGGAGCCGCCGGCGGCATCCATCACCGCGAGCGCCGGGCCGAGCTCGGGGGTCACCGCGCGCACCTCGGCGAGCAGGTCGGTAGCGCGCCAGGCGAAGATCCCCGAGTTCCACAGATAGCCCGCCGCGACCATCTGGGTCGCGCGCGGGATGTCAGGCTTCTCGATGAAGCGCGCGACCTGCCGGATCTCGCCGGTGAGCGTCGCGCCGGGTTCGATGTACCCGAACCCTGGGTCGGGGCGCGATGGCACGATCCCGACGGTCGCGAGGCCATCGTGCGAGGCGGCAGCCTCCGCTGCGGCGGCGAGGGTCGACCGGAATCGCTCCGCATCCCCGATCGCCCAATCGGCGTGGACGCAGACCATCCGGGCATCGGCACCGCCACGTGCGGCGACCTGGACGGCGGCCCAGGTGAGGGCGGCGCAGGTCCCCGCGGGGCAGGGCTCCACGAGGATCTGATCCGCCGTCAGTCCAGGCACGGCGCCAAGGATCGGGGCCTTGAGGCGCTCGCTGGTGAGGATCAGGATCCGCTCGATCCCGACCAACGGGACGAGCCGCGCCACCGTCTCGGTCAGCATCGGCTCGGCGCCGATCAAGGGCAGGAGCTGCTTGGGACGATCTGGGGTGCTCAGCGGCCAGAACCGCGAACCGACCCCACCGGCGAGGACCACAGCGTAGAGCGGGCTAGTCATGGGGCTCCGCGACCCCGGCGAGCGCGGCTACGCGCGCCAGGAGTCGTTTCGGACTGAAGGGCTTGGTCATGAAGTCGTTGGCGCCGTGCTGCCGAGCCTCGACCTCCTGATGGTCCTGACCGGCGGCCGTGAGGATCAGGCAGGGGAGGGCAGACCAGCGAGCGTCGGCCCGCATCCGGTCGAGGACGGCGATCCCCCCCATGCGCGGCATCATGAGGTCGAGGATCACCAGTTGGACCGACGCATCCTGCTCGAGGGTCTCGACGGCATCCATGCCATCGTAAGCGAGGGTGACGGTGAACGGCCCCTGCTCGAGCTTGGTCTTGATGATCCGGCCGATGTGCGGCTCGTCGTCGGCGACGAGGACGTGAATGGGAGGCATCGGCGCAGGGTGGATGGGATGCGCTCAAGCATACCCGGGCCCCCTCCGAAGTCAAGCAGTTTCGCGTGGCATCCACGCGTCGCTCCCGCTAGCTTCCACCCTGTGCCCATGACCCCTGCCGCGCGCCGTCGCCGCGCCCTGATTCCTCTCCTCGTCGCCGCCCTCTTCGGGGGCGGGCTGACGGCGTGTGACGATCCCTTCCAGCTCCAGGCGCAGTTCCCCAACATCGATCGGAGCTTCGAGCTCTGGGCGGTCACCGGGACCTCGGCCACCTATCCGTCCGCTGTGATCGTGACGACGGCCTCCGCGTCGCAGCTCGACGCCGCGGGCTCCTTCGACTTCGCCATCGACATCGATGCCGATGGCCGGTTGGTCATCCTGCCGGTGAGCAAGCTCGTCCAACCTCTCATCGGGTCGCGAGTCGTCGCCATGCAGCGCTCGACCACGCCGTACTCGCAGCTCCTCGAGGCCCCTCGCACCGGGTGGCTCCCCGATTCGACCCTCCTGGTGAACCCGGGTGGTGTCTTCATGGTGAAGATCAACTCGCTGGCCTGTCAGTACAGCCAGTCGGCGGACATCTACGCCAAGTTCGTCGTCGACTCGATCGATCCCGTCGGGCGTCGGGCGATCCTCAGCGCGCGGGTGAATCCCAACTGCGGCTTCCGTTCGTTCGTCGCCGGGATCCCGGAGTACTGAGCGATGCACCATCTCCGGATGATCCGGGAGCAGGCCGAGGCGCTTCGCGACGGGATGCGTCGACGGGGGAAGCTCGAGGTCTACGGGCCGGTGATCGACGAATCCGAGACGCTCGACCGCACGCGTCGGCAGACGATCCAGGCCGTCGAGGAGAAGAAGGCGCAGCGCAACGCGCTCACGCAGGTCGTCGGCAAGAAGAAGAAGGCCGGAGAGGATGCCGCGGTGGAGATGGCCGAGGCGCGCGCGCTCGGTGAGGCGATCGCCGCGCTCGAGGCGACGCTCGCGCCGACCGAGGCGCGGCTCGAGGAGCTCCTGCTGGGCGTGCCGAATATCCCGCTCCCCGACGTGCCGGAAGGAGATGAGTCCGCCAACGTCGTGGTGCGGAGTTGGGGCACGCCGCGCGAGGCCGAGGGGATCAAGCCGCACTGGGAAGTGGGCGCGAGCTTGGGGCTCCTCGATCTCGAACGTGGCGCCAAGATCTCCGGCTCGGGGTTCGTGGTCTATCGTGGCACCGGCGCTCGGATGATCCGGTCGTTCATGAACGCGATGCTCGACCTGCACACCAGCGAGTTCGGTTATGAGGAGTGCTGGGTCCCCGTCGTCGTGAACCGGCCCTCGATGGTCGGCACCGGCCAGCTCCCGAAGTTCGAGGATGACATGTACGCCTTGAAGGATGAGGAGCTCTTCCTCATCCCCACGGCGGAGGTCCCCGTCACGAACCTCTATCGTGATGAGATCCTCGCGGCGGAGGAGCTCCCGAAGGCGTTCTGCGCCTACAGCCCCTGTTTCCGTCGCGAGGCAGGCTCCGCGGGGAAGGACACGCGGGGGGTGTTGCGCGTCCATGAGTTCGACAAGGTCGAGCTCGTGCGCTACTGCGCGCCGGAGGATGGGGAGGCGCAGTTGCAGCTGCTGCTCTCGCATGCGGAGACGGTGCTGCAGGGGTTGGGACTCCCATATCGCGTGGTGCTCCTCGCCGCGGGAGACACCGGGTTCGGGAGCGCCAAGACCTACGATCTCGAGGTCTTCGCCCCCGGGGTCGGGAAGTGGCTCGAGGTCTCGTCGTGCTCGCTCTTCACCGATTTCCAGGCGCGTCGGGCCAACATCCGGTTCCGGCCGGCGCCAGGCGAGAAACCCCGCTTCGTCTACACGCTCAACGGCTCCGGGCTCGCCTTCCCGCGGATCTTCGCGGCGATCCTCGAGCACTACCAGCAGCCCGATGGGAGCGTGACGGTGCCTGAGGCCCTGCGCCCCTGGGTGGGCGCCGATCGCCTCGGGTGAGCCCCGCTCTCAACCCCGCGCAGCAGGAGGCGGTCGAGCACATCGGAGGGCCGTTGCTCGTGGTCGCTGGCGCTGGCTCCGGTAAGACGCGCGTCCTGACGACACGCATCGCGCGGCTCATCGAGCAGCATCGTGTCCCGCCCTCTGCCATCCTCGCCGTCACCTTCACCAACAAGGCGGCGGGGGAGATGCGCGAGCGCGTCGGACGGCTCCTCGGGCACGATCCCGCTGGGATGTGGATCGGCACCTTCCATGGCATCGGCGCGCGGATGCTCCGTCGTCACGCCGATCGCGTCGGACGCACACCGGAATACACGATCTACGACGAAGACGACACCCTCGCCGTCGTGAAGCGTGAGATGGAGCGGCTCCGCATCAGCCACAAGGTCTTCACCCCGAAGGCGATCCTCGCCGAGATCTCGTCGGCCAAGAACGCGCTCGTGGATCCGGTGGAGTACGTGCGCCTCGGTCGGACCCCGATCGCCGAGGCCGCCGCCAAGGTCTATCGCGAACTGGAGGGCGCGCTTCGGAGCGCGAACGCGGTGAGCTTCGACGACTTGCTCACCCTCCCGGTCCGCATCCTCCGCGAGTCGGAGCAGATCCGCCAGCACTTCGCGACGCGCTTCCAGCAGGTGCTCGTCGACGAGTACCAGGACACCAATCGCGCGCAATACGACTTCGTGCGGCTCATCGCCGGCGGGCATGGCAACCTCGCCGTCGTCGGTGACGATGATCAGGCGATCTACGGCTGGCGGGGCGCCGACATCCGCAACATCCTCGATTTCGAGCGCGACTTCCCCTCCGCGCGCATCGTGCGCCTCGAGGAGAACTATCGCTCGACCGCGCCCATCCTGGATCTCGCCAACGCGGTGATCCGCATGAACGAAGGGCGCCGAGGGAAGACGCTGCGCACGACGCGTCTCGGTGGGGAGCCGGTCACCCTCGTGGAGGCGGCAGACGATCGCGATGAGGCCGACGCCGTGGTCGACGCCTGTCGGCGATGGCAGGGGACGCGTGGCGCATGGCGCGAGTGCGCGATCCTCTACCGCACCAATGCGCAGAGCCGCGCGATGGAAGAGGCGCTGCGCGTGCAGGCGATCCCGTATCGCGTGATCGGCGCGGTGCGCTTCTACGACCGCCGCGAGATTAAGGACCTCGTCGCTTGGCTCCGTCTCGTCGCGAATCCGTCGGACGATGAGGCGTTCCGTCGGGCCATCACCGCGCCCAAGCGTGGGGTGGGTGAGACGACGCTCGAACTCCTCGCCGCGGAGGCACGGACCAACGGCGTCTCGCTGCTTGAACAGTCGCGCCGGATCGAGTCGATGGCTGGGGTGCGCCCTGCCACGCGGAACGCACTCACGCAGATGGTCGCGATCGTCGATCGCGTTCGCGCGCTCGCGGCCGACAGTGGAGTCGATCGGCTCTTGCTCGAAGTGATCCAGGCCACGGGCTTCAACGAGGCGCTGCGGGCGGAAGGCCCCGAGGGGCTCGAGCGCCTCGACAACGTCCGTGAACTCGTGACCTCGGCGGCCGAGACCCTGATCGAGGATGGTGGCGAGGTGGGGCTACGGCCGCTCGATCACTTCCTGCAGCGCGCGACCCTCGTCACCGGACTCGATCAGCTCGGCCCCGATGCCGATGCGGTGACGATGATGACGGTGCACACGGCGAAGGGGCTCGAGTTCCCGATGGTCTGCGTCTCCGGTCTCGAAGAGGGACTCTTCCCGCTCTTCCGGACAATCGACGATCCCGAGGCGCTCGAGGAGGAACGACGGTTGCTCTACGTCGCCATCACGCGCGCCGGCGAGCGGCTCCAGCTCTCCTGGGCGCATCAGCGTCGGCGCAACGGGGAGTTGCTGCCGAGCGTGATGTCGAGCTTCCTCCGAGGTGGGGTGGCGGAGCACTACACCAAGCAGCCCACCGCGCGAGCCAAGGGGTCTGCGCGGATCGCCTCGCCCTTTCTCGGGGGGAGCGCTGGCGGCGGATCACGGTTCGGTCGGAACGAGGGGCGGGAACGCCCCTTCGGTGGGGCGCGTACGCCAGAGTGGTCTCCGCGCGGGGGGACGCGTGTGGAATTCGAGCCGGAGGAGGCGCCGTCGCAGGACCTCCCGCGCTTCGTCCCCGGCGAGCGGGTGTGGCATACGCGCTTTGGGTCCGGCACCATCGCGGAGCTCAGTGGGAGTGGCCGCGACGCGAAGGTGACGGTCGATTTCGATGATGACAGCATCGGGCGGAAGCGACTGGTGATCGCCTTCGCCGGACTTGAGCGAGGATTCGAGTGATGAGTGTGACGCCTGATGATGTGCGGCATGTGGCGACGTTGGCGCGGCTGAGCATCCCTGAGGGAGAGCTCGCCCCGTACGTCGAACAGCTCAATGCGATCCTCGGGCACATGGAAGCCCTCCAGCAGGTGCCATCGTCCGGCGCGGCCGCCGCCGATGCGGTGCGTCCGGGGATGGCACTGAGGGCCGATGTGGCGGGGGCGGTGCCGCTGACGCGCCCCCCTGCCGAGTTCGCGCCGGAGATGCGTGAAGGGTTCTTCCTCGTCCCGCGGCTCGCCACGCACGAAGACGCGGGGGAGGGGGCATGAGCCGTTCTCTCCTCGATCTGACCGCCGCCCAGCTCGGCGCCGCCGTGCGCGAGGGGCGGACCCCTGCGCGTGAGCTCCTCACGGCCTCGTTGGACCGCCTCGCAGAGACCCATGCGGGAGCCGATGGGCTCAACGCCATCGTGCATCCGGTCGGTGCGCATGACTCCACGATGCAGCCTCTCGCGATGGGCCCGCTCGCTGGTGTCCCCGTCGCGATCAAGGACAACCTCGCCACCCGCACACTCCCCACGACCTGCGGCTCGAAGATCCTCGACGGCTGGGTGAGCCCCTACGAGGCCACCGCCGTGCGGAAGCTGCGCGAGGCCGGCGCCATCGTGATCGGCAAGACGAACATGGATGAGTTCGCGATGGGCTCCTCGACGGAGCACAGCGCGTTCGGGCCGTCCCGGAATCCGCATGATCGCCGCCGCGCGCCTGGTGGCTCATCGGGCGGCTCCGCCGCAGCGGTCGCCGCCGGCATCGCTCCGATCGGGCTCGGCTCCGAGACCGGGGGCTCGGTGCGGCAGCCCGCGGCCTTCTGCGGGATTGTCGGCGTGAAGCCCACCTACGGCCGCGTCTCGCGCTACGGGCTCGTGGCCTTCGCCTCCTCCCTCGATTGCGTCGCCCCCTTCGGCCGCACCGTGGACGATGCCGCGCTTGCCACCGAGATCATCTCGGGTCACGATCCCCGCGATGCCACCTCGGCCGCGCATGCGGTGCCCGCGATGCGCGTTGGCCCAGGGCCGCTCGCCGGCCTTGTCGTCGGCGTGCCGAAGGAGTATTTCCCCGACTCGTTGATGCCGGAGGTGCGCGCCACCTGTGATCGCGCCCTCGAGGCGCTCCGTGCGCAGGGGGCGACGATCCGCGAGGTCTCGCTCCCGCATACGCCCTACGCGATCCCCGTCTACTACATTATCGCGCCGGCCGAGGCCTCGGCGAATCTCGCCCGCTTCGATGGCGTACGATACGGTATGCGCATCGAAGCCGATGGCGTGCAGGCGATGTATGGCGCGACGCGCGCCGCCGGCTTCGGGGCCGAGGTCACGCGCCGCATCCTCCTTGGCACCTACGTGCTGAGCGCGGGCTACTACGATGCCTACTATCGGAAAGCGCAGGAGGTCCGGGCCCTGATCGCGCGCGACTTCACCGACGTCTTTGCGTCAGGCGTCCATGTGCTCTTCACCCCGACCACGCCGACCCCGGCGTTCGCACTTGGGGCGATCTCCGATCCCTACGAGATGTACCTCAGCGACATCTACACGGTGACGGCGAACCTCGCGGGGATCCCAGGGATCTCCCTCCCCATCGGGCGGGTGAATGGCCTCCCGGTCGGCGGACAGTTGCTCGCTCCGGCCTTCGACGAGCCGACGATGTTCCGGGCAGCCTATGCGCTGGAAGAAGCGCTCGGCGCGGAGGCCCACCGATGAGCGCCACGGCTTGGGAGATGGTCGTCGGGCTCGAGGTGCACGTACAGCTCAAGACGCGCACCAAGGCCTACTGTGCCTGCTCGACGAACTTCGGCGACGCGCCGAATCGCAACTCCTGTCCCGTCTGCCTCGCGCTGCCGGGCGCGCTCCCGGTGCTCAACGCCGAGGCCGTGACGCTGGCGACTCGCGCGGCGCTTGCGCTCGGGTGCACCGTGCACGAGCGGAGCATCTTCGCGCGCAAGAACTATTTCTATCCCGATCTGCCGAAGGGCTATCAGATCTCTCAGGCGGAGTTCCCGCTGGCCACGGAGGGGCATCTCACCTTGGCCGATGGCATGCGCGTCGGGATCACCCGCGTCCACATGGAGGAGGATGCGGGAAAGTCGATCCACGATCGCTTTCCCGGGATGACCGCGATCGATCTCAATCGAGCCGGGGTGCCGCTGATCGAGATCGTCGGCGAACCAGAAATCCGCTCGTCGGCGCAGGCCGGGGCCTACCTCCGCGCGCTGCGTGAGGTCCTCCTCTTCTGTGGCGTGAGCGATGTCTCGATGGAAGAGGGCTCCCTCCGCGTCGACGCCAATGTCTCCGCGCGGCCGCTCGGCGAGACCACCTTCCGTCCTCGCACCGAGATCAAGAACCTCAACTCCTTCTCGAACGTCGAGAAGGCGCTCGAGCTCGAGTTCCGTCGCCACGTGGCCACCTACGAGGCCGGCGGCACGATCGCCCAGCAGACGATGCTCTTTGATGCGGCCGCGCAGGAGGTCCGCGCGGCGCGGTCCAAGGAGGGGAGTCACGACTATCGCTATTTCCCTGAGCCCGATCTGCCGCCGCTCGTCCTCACGCCAGAATGGATCAGCGAGCAGCGCGATGCGCTCCCCGAACTCCCGGCCGCACGTCGGGCGCGCTGGATCGACTCGCACACGCTCTCAGCTGCGGAGGCCGAGGTACTCTCGGGCACCGTGGAGCTCGCGGCCTACTTCGAGGTGGTCGTCGCGACCGCTGGCGACGGGAAGGCGGCAGCGAACTGGATCATGGGTGAGGTCCTCGCGGCGCTGAACGAGTCGGGCGTCTCGCTCGCCCAGTTCCCGATCGCACCGGCGCGGCTCGCCGCGCTCATCGCGTTGGTGAAGGGGGGACAGCTCAGCTCGACCGCGGCCAAGACCGTCTTCGCCACGATGCGCACCGACGCGGCGGCCCCCGACCAGATCGCGCAGCGCGATGGACTCCTGCAGGTTGGCGATGACTCGGCGTTGGAGCAGTGGATCGACGAGGTCTGGGCCGAGCATCCCACGGAAGCGGCGCGCTTCGCTGCTGGGGAGCAGAAGCTGCAGGGGGTGCTCGTCGGCTTCCTGATGAAGAAGTCCAAGGGGCGCGCCGACCCCAAGAAGCTCAATCAGCTGCTGGTGGCTCGGATCGCGAAGTAGCGGGTGAACCGGCGGGGGCGTGGAGCGGGGCGGAGAGCCGCTGCGCGAACCCCAGCCCGGCCGAGGGGAGGCGGAAACGATCGGCGGCCTCGCGTCGGATCGCGCGCTCGCCGCCCGCCTTCGAGGCGCGCCGCAACTGCTTCGCCTCGCGCAGCGCCTCCTCGCCACTCGGATCGAACCGGCGGGGCACGCACTCCGTGCCATGAGCTAGACAGTCCACCACGTAATCGAACGCCACATCGAGATGCGCGGCGACCGTGGCATCCCGGAGCGGATAGCGACTGCGCTCCGCCATCAGCGCCATCACCCGCTGCCACGACTGCGAGTCGGACGCGTGGACCATCCCACGGAAGATCCGCCGATTCGTCGGCGTGCTGAAGATCGTTGGGCTCAGGATCCGGTCGAGATGCTCATCGGCACGTCCATGATCGCGCTGGATCACCTCACGCGCGCGCCGCGCCCAGCGATCCCCCGTCTGCATCTCAAATCGGCTTTCCCAGTACCCATGCCCCGCGCCTGAGGTCGCGGCGGTGATGGCAAGCTGATGCGGCACGAAGTGGTTGTGCGCCACGACATCGGCGGCGAGGTGCGCGAGGTACCCGTAGGCGAAGGCCTGCAGCGGCTCGTCGCGCGCGCGGTCCGCGATATCATCGGCCACCGACCAGAAGTGACAGTGGCGCCCCACCTTCGCGTAGCGCTTCGCGAAGCTCGTGTCCGCGGCGATCGACCCGTAGAGGAAATCCATCGGGAAGGCACGGAGGAGTGCGGCGAGCCCGGCGGGGAGCAAGACCTCGGCCGATCCCAGCAGCGCTTCCCCCAGCAGGATGTGTGTGCCCGGCGTCCACGCCAGGAGGTCGGTGGGGAGGCAGACGAGCGCCACCAGCGCCATGAGGAGGGCGGGGCGCCACACGCGAATCATCCCTCCTCGTCAACCTCGTCGTCGCCGAGGTCGGCGTCCTCGGCCTCCTCCTCGCGCCGCCGTTTCCGACGCCGGCCACCGAACATGAACCCCGCCGCCGCCCCGGCCGCCCCGGCCGCCGCCGTCGCGATCCCCTCGGCCATCTTCGTCACCCGACCGACGGTCTCGCTCACCTCCTGCACTCGCTCCCCGAGCGATTCGACCGAGGCCCGAACCGTCGTGTTCACGGTGGTGACCGTCGCCTTGGAGTCGGCGACCATCTCCTGCACCTGCGTGGCGACCTGCCGGACCTCCTTCGCCGCCGCCGCGGCCTCCTGCGCCAGCGGGCGCAGCTCGACCAGTAGCTTCGTGACCTCGGCCTGCAACGCCGCCGCCCCCTGCCGCATCGCGAGGAGTGAGAGCACGGCGAGCACGCAGAGGAGCAGGGCCAGGAGGCTCGTGAGCCCCGAGGCCACGAAGACGATCTGCTCGAAGGTCGTCCGGATCGGGGGCACGGCGCGGACGAGCACGGTGTCTGCGACCGTGGCCGACGCGGCGGCGAGTTGGAAGATCAGCATATCGAATCCTCGACCCTCGGTGGCGGGGCGTCAAGCGTATATTCCCGCACATGGCTCAACCCCAGTTCATCGTCGAGGGCGGTCGCCGCCTCTCCGGGACCATCCTGCCCGCCGGCAACAAGAACGCCGCGCTCCCGATCCTCTGCGCCGCGCTCCTCACGGATCACCCCGTCACGCTCGAGAACGTCCCTCACATCAAGGACATCCTGAGCCTGGTCGAGCTGATCAAGCAGGCGGGGGCCACCGCGGATTGGACGGGACCGAACACCCTGGTAATCACCGCCAAGGCCGTCCGCGGCGATACCCTCGATCCGGCGCTCTGCACCCGCATCCGCGGGTCGATCCTCCTCGCGGCGCCGCTGCTGGCGCGCGCCGGTGAGGTGCACCTGGCCCCGCCGGGTGGCGACGTGATCGGACGCCGGCGACTTGATACGCATTTCCTCGCGCTCGAGGCCCTCGGCGCGGAGCACCAATTCGCGGAGCGGATCATCTTCCGCACGCGCGGGCTCCGAGGGGTCGACCTCTTCCTCGACGAACCCAGCGTCACCGGGACCGAGAACGCCATCATGGCCGCCGTCGCCGCGCAGGGGACGACGATCCTGCACAACGCGGCGAGCGAACCGCATGTCCAGGACCTCTGCCGCATGCTCGTGGCGATGGGCGCACGCATCGATGGGATCGGCTCCAATCTCCTCACCATCGAGGGGGGGCGGCCCCTCCACGGTTGCACACACCGCATCGGCCCCGACCACATCGAGGTCGGCTCCTTCATCGGGCTTGCCGCCGTCACCCGGTCCGAGCTCCGCATCGCCGATGCCGGCGTGGAGCATCTTCGCTCCGTACGCCTCGGCTTCGAGCGCCTCGGCGTCGAGACGCGGATCGACGGCGCTGATCTCATCGTCCCCGAGAAGCAGGCGCTTCGCATCCGCTCCGATCTCGGGGGCGCGGTCCCCAAGCTCGAGGATCAGCCCTGGCCCGCCTTCCCGGCCGACGTGATGTCGATCGCCATCGTCACCGCGACCCAGTGCGAGGGGATCATCCTCATGCACGAGAAGATGTTCGAGTCGCGGATGTTCTTCGTCGACAAATTGATCGGGATGGGGGCGCGCATCGTGCTTTGTGACCCCCATCGCGCGCTCGTGAGCGGCCCGACCGAACTCCGCGGCGCCACGGTGGAGAGCCCTGACATCCGCGCCGGGATGGCGATGCTCATCGCCGCGCTCTGCGCGAAGGGGACGAGCACGATCAACAACATCGGGCAGATCGAGCGCGGCTACGAGCGCATCCACGAGCGGCTGAACTCCCTCGGCGCTTCGATCCAGCGCGTCGAATAACTCGCCCTCGGGCGCATCGAACCGATGCCGATCGCAGGGCTCCCTCCGCATCACCCCATCCCCGGGTTCGACGACCTCGGGCTCTCCGTCTTCGTCACGACGCGTGAGGCCGGGACCTTTGGCTTCCCCGAGCAGGGGGTGGCACCCGAATCGTCGGCCCGGTGGCACGATCTCCAACGGGCGCTCGCCGAGTCCGGAGTCCCACGTCTCGCCTCGGCCAAGCAGGTGCACGGCACTGAGGTGCTGCGGCACCAGCCGACCTGGGAGGGTTGGGTCCGCCATCAGGGTGCCGACGGCCATCTCCTCTTCGGGGCCGGCGGCCTGGCCGTCACCATCGCCGACTGCGTCCCCATCTTCCTCGCCCATGAGGACGGCCCGGTCGGGGCGGTGCATGCCGGGTGGCGAGGGGTCGCTGGTGGGATCCTCGGTGAGGCGGTGCGCGCCCTCGAGGCGGCAGGGCATGCGCCCGCCGGGCTACGGGTTCACTTCGGCCCTTCCATCTGCGGACGCTGTTATGAGGTGGGCCCCGAGGTCTACCGGCAATTGACCGGGCTCGAGACCCAGCGCCCGCGGCAGGTCGACCTCCGCGCCCTCCTCGGCGAGCAGGCGAAGGCCCTCGGTATTGGCCGCTGGTCCGCCGACCTCGAATGCACCAAGTGCGACAACGATCGCTTCTTCTCCCATCGGGCTGGCGACGCCGGCCGCCAGATCGGGGTCATCGTCCGCTCTGCTTGACTGTCCCCGCGTAAATCCGTACCTTTGGGAGAGTTGGGAGACATTCCGGTCCGTTTGCGGAGTGTGGGGGCAGGTCTCCCCGCACTTTTTTTGTGCTCTGTGAGGTCGTAGCTGTGTCCGTCGACGCAATCGAACTGCTTGTCAGTGAAGAACTTACGAAGCTTGAGCTCGAACTGGTCGAGCTGAAGCGCGGAGGGTCCAAGGGGCGACAGGTGCTTGACATCCGGATCGACCGTTTGGACCGTCAGAAGGTGCAGGTCGGGGATTGTGAGCGGGCGTCCCGGGCGATCGAAGCCCGGCTCGATGCCGAGCCCACGCTGATCTCGGCACGCTACGTGCTCGAGGTCTCCTCCCCGGGGATGGAGCGGCCGCTACGGACGGCGGCCGATTGGGTGCGGTTCGTGGGGCGGCGGGCGAGTGTCAACGCCCTGGCGCTCCACGGGCGGTACGAGTTCGAGATCGTCGCGGTGGAGGGGGAGGCGGGGCAGGAGCGCATCCGACTCCGCGACATGAAGGGGCAGGAGCGGGAGATCGCGCTGGCGGACGTCACCGACGCCCGGCTCGCGTTCCACTGGAAACCGTAAGGCATTCATTTCAGGAGTCTGACCATGGCGGGATCGGCCGAGATCCTCGCGGCATTGCGCGAGTTGGCGAACAGCAAGCAGATCGATCGCACCGAGCTCCATGAGCTCCTCAAGGACGGCATCCTTGCCGCCCTCGGGAAGAAGTACGGCCCGACGGTACAGGCCGAGGTGGAGATCGATGATTCCGTGGGCGACATCAAGATCGTGATCCTCAAGAAGGTCGTCGAGGAGGTGACTGACGAGGTCATCGAGATCGACATCGAGGAGGCGCGCTATGAGGACCCCGACTATCAGGCCGGGGACATCATGGAGATCCCGGTCGACTTCAACGAGTTCGGGCGCTCCGCCGTGCAGGCGTGCAAGCAGCGCATCGTGCAGCGCGTCCGCGAGGGGGAACGCACCAAGATCCGCGACGAGTTCTCGTCGCGTGTGGGCGACCTGCTCTCGGGGGAGATCCAGCAGATCGAGCGTGGCAAGATCGTGCTCCTGCTGAACAAGTTCCGCGAGGCCGAGGCGATCATCCCGTATCGCGAGCAGAACCATCGCGAGACCTATACGCAGGGCGAGCCGATCCGGGCGGTGCTCAAGCGCATCGAGGAGACGCCGAAGGGGCCGCGCCTCATCCTCTCCCGGGCCGATGCCCTCTTCGTCCAGGCGCTCTTCCGTCTCGAGGTGCCGGAGATCCAGTCGGGCATCGTCGAGATCCGCGCGGCCTCGCGTGAGGTGGGGAGCCGCACGAAGATCGCCGTCGTGTCCAAGGATGATGGCATCGATCCAGTGGGGGCGTGTGTCGGCTTGAAGGGCGCCCGCGTGCAGGCCGTGGTTCAGGAGCTGGGCGGGGAGCGCATCGACATCGTGCCTTGGTCGGCCGATCCGGAGCGCTTTGCCAAGCTCGCGCTCGCCCCGGCCAAGGTCGCACGCGTCTTCAGCGATGCCACGACCAAGACCATCCAGGCGGTCGTCGACGAGGATCAGCTCTCCCTGGCGATCGGGCGCAACGGCCAGAACGTGCGACTCGCCTCCGAGCTCACCGAATGGAAGATCGATCTGTATTCGAGCCGCGAGTGGATGGAGCGGGGCGGCGAGATGCCGCTCTTCGCCCCGCTGCCGGGCGATGAGGCGGCCGACGTCCCGCTCGCCGCCATCGAGGGGCTTGCGACGGCCACCGTCGCGGTGCTCGAGGCCGGTGGCTACCGCACGTTGAACGACATCATCGATCTCGATCGTGACGATTTCCTGCGTCTCCCCGGCATCGCGCCGGAGGAGGCCGACCGTATCGTCGCGATCCTGGACGAGTTGACCGAGGAGGGCAATGAGGTCGCGACGCCGACCGCGAAGCCGGAGTCGGGGCAGGGGTAAGGGATGGATGCGGCGACGGAGCGACGCCTCCTAGGTCTGCTGGGACTCGGATTGCGATCGCGGCGTGCCGTACTAGGAGTGGATCGGGTCCGTGAGGCGGCACGACGTGGGACATTGCGGGTCGCGGTGGTCGCGGCCGATGCGGCGGCGAACAGTCGGCAGAAGGTCGAAGGGTTGCTCGTCGCCAAGCAGGTCCCGATGCTGTGGGTGGCGTCGGCGGCGACGCTCGGGCAGGTCGGTGGGCGCGAGGCGACAGCGGTGATCGGTGTCGTGGACGCCGAGTTGGCACAGGGGATTCTCGCGCTCGCCGCTCCGGCGGGAACGGGACCAGACGGTTCAAGGGGGACGGGTTGAGCAAGCTTCGGGTGAGTGAGTTGGCGACGGAATTCGGCATCTCGGCGGACGAGGTGTTGGCCATGCTGCGGTCGATGGAGATTGCGGCGCGGACGCCGGCCTCTCCGCTGACCGACGAACAGGTCGCGCGGGCGCGCGTTCGGTGGGAGCGCGACAAGCGCCATCGCACCGCGCCGGTCGCCGAGCCGACCACCGCCAAGAAGAAGGTCGCGGCCAAGAAGACCGCCGCCGTCGCTGAGCCCAAGGTGGCTCCGGCGGCGAGGAAGTCGGTGGCGAAGAAGAAAGTCGCCGAGCCGGCCCCTGAGCCCACGCCTGAGCCCGAGGCGCCCAAGGCGACCCGTCGCCGGCGTGCCGCTGATGTGGCCCAGGCCGAAGCGGCGGCCGCTGAAGCCGCCGCACAACAGGCTGTCCTCGACGCCGCCGCCGCGGAAGCGGCCGCCGCCGAGCGTGCCGCCGCCGAGCGTGTCGCGTCGGAGCGTGCCGCCGCTGAAGCGGCCGAACGTGAGATCGCGCGCGCCCGTTCGGAGGAGGCGGAGCGGCTGCGCGCGAAGCGCGAAGGGAGCGATGGAGGCGCCGGTGAGCTGACCTCGACCCCGACCCCAGCCGCCTCGGCGGTGCCATCGGCCCCGCGTCCCCGTCCCCAGCCGGTCGTTCATGGGGCGCCGCGTCCGCGCCCCGTGATGCCGATGCCCCCGCGCCCGATCGCGTCGGCGACGCCGGGAGGTGGCCTTTCGGGTGGCCGTCGTGACGATCGTCGCTCCGGCACGGGGATGGGCGGTGGCGTGGGTTCGGCCACCCCGTCGTCTGGCCCGCGCCGTGGGAAGAAGGGGAAGCGCGTCGATCAGGAAGCGGTGACCGCCAACATCTCGCGCACCATGCGCCAGATGGAGGGCGCGCCCGGCAAGCGCCGCGGCGGCCGCATCGATGAGAGCGCCCGTGAGGAGCTCGCCGCGATCCGCGCCGAGATGGCCGAACGCGAGAAGAAGACCGTGCGGGTCAACGAGTTCATCACCGTCTCCGAGCTCGCCGACATCCTCAAGGTGCCGGCGACGCAGATCGTGTCGTTCGCCTTCAAGCACCTCGGGTTGATGGTGACCATCAACCAGCGCCTCGACTTCGACCAGATCGAGCTCATCGCGAGCGAGTTCGGGTTCGAGGCCATGCGGGAAGAGGAGTACGCCGCGGCCCCCGAGGTGGAGGAGAAGGACGCCGATACCGACCTCCAGCCGCGGCCGCCCGTCGTCACCATCATGGGGCACGTCGACCACGGCAAGACCTCGCTCCTCGACTACATCCGCAAGGCGAACGTCGTCGCGGGCGAGGCCGGTGGGATCACCCAGCACATCGGCGCGTATCATGTCTCGCTCCCGGATGGCCGCACCGTCACCTTCCTCGATACCCCCGGTCACGAGGCGTTCACCGCGATGCGTGCCCGTGGCGCACAGGTCACGGACATCGTGATCCTCGTCGTCGCGGCCGATGACGCCGTGATGCCGCAGACCATCGAGGCGATCTCGCATGCCAAGAACGCCGGCGTGCCGATGATCGTCGCGATCAACAAGTGCGACCTCCCCGCCGCGAACCCGATGAAGGTGCGGCAGGACCTCCTCCAGCACGGCGTCGTGCTCGAGGACTTCGGGGGCACGGTGCTCGCCTCCGAGATCTCGGCCAAGAAGGGGACCGGCGTGACCGAGCTCCTCGATCAGGTCCTCCTGCAGGCGGAGATCCTCGATCTCAAGGCGAATCCCGATCGTCGCGCGACGGGCTCGGTCGTCGAGGCGCAGCTCGACGCCGGGAAGGGGGCGGTGGCGACGATCCTCGTCCAGAACGGCACGCTCCGCGTGGGGGATGACTTCATCTGCGGGCTCCACTCGGGACGCGTCCGCGCATTGCTCGACGAGCGTGGCAAGCCGGTGAAGGAAGCCGGACCGGCCATCCCGGTGCAGGTGCTCGGGCTCACCGGTGTCCCGATGGCGGGCGATCAGTTCATCGCCGTGCTCGATGCCGCCGAGGCGCGCGAGATCGCGCAGCGGCGTGAGCGGCTCGATCGCGAGGCGCGCAGCCGCCGCACCGCGAAGGGCGCCGTCTCCCTCGAGGACTTCATGGCCTCGACGGGCGAGGGGAAGCGCCAGCTCAAGCTCCTCATCAAGGCGGACCAGGGCGGTCCGTCCGAAGCGCTCGCCGACGCCTTGCAGCAGCTCAGCAACGAGGAGGTGCAGGTCGAGGTCGTGGCGCGCGCCGTTGGTGCCGTCACGGAGAGCGACATCCTCCTCGCCAAGGCCTCGGGCGCGATCATCATCGGCTTCCATGTGCGGCCGGACACCAAGGCCCGCGCCGCCGCCGATCGCGAAGGCGTCGAGATCAAACTCTATCGCATCATCTACGAGGCGGTCGCCGACGTGCGCGCCGCGCTCGAAGGCCTCCTGCGTCCGGAGGAGAAGGAGGTCATCGTCGGCGAGGCGGAGGTCCGCGAGACCTTCAAGGTGCCGAAGATCGGCGTCATCGCCGGCTGCTTCGTCCGCTCGGGGATCATGAACCGTCAGGGCCGCGTCCGCGTGGTCCGCGACGGGATCGAGGTCTACGACGGCACGATCGGCTCGCTGCGCCGCTTCAAGGACGATGTGAAGGAGGTCAAGGAAGGGTACGAGTGCGGCATCGGCGTCGAGAACTTCAACGACCTCAAGGTCGGCGACGTGATTGAGCTCTACCGCACCGAATCGGTCGCGCGGACGCTCCAGTCGGCTTCGGCCAACTGAGCGCGTCCCGCACAGGAGGTCACACATGCCCCCACGTGATCCGCGGCGACAGGACCGTGTGGCGGAGGCCGTCCGCGAGGAGGTCGCTGCCTTCCTGTCTCACGGCCTCAAGGATCCCCGCGTCACCGGGTTGCTCACGGTGACGGCGGTCGAGATGGCGCGTGACCTGCGCCACGCCACGGTCTACGTCAGCGTCTTGGGGACCGAGGCCGAGAAGACCACCGCGTTCGAGGTCCTTGGCGGCGTGTCCGGCCATCTGCGCAGCCGGGTGGGGAAGGCGCTTCGCCTCCAGTTCGCCCCCGAGATCCACTTCCGGCTCGATGAGTCGGTCGCGCGCGCGGCGCGGATCGAGACGCTGCTCGCCTCGCTGCATCAGCCCCCCGCCGCCGATGCCGCACCGGAAGACCACCGGGACGACTGACGGCGTCCTCCTCGTCGACAAACCGGTCGGCGTCTCGTCGCACGACGTCGTGAGCACTGCGCGCCGGGCGCTGCATGAGTCGCGCATCGGGCATGGCGGGACGCTCGATCCCTTCGCGACGGGCTTGCTCGTGCTCCTCGTCGGGCGCGCGACGCGCCTCCTCCCGCATCTCTCAGGTGAGCCCAAGGTCTACGAGGCCACGATCCGATTCGGCGCGGAGACCGATACCGAGGATCACGTCGGTTCGGTGACGGCCGAGGCGCCGCTCCCCACACGCGAGGCGCTGCTCGCCGCGCTCCCGTCTTTCGTCGGGACGTTCTCGCAGGTGCCCCCCGCCTACTCGGCCAAGCGAGTCGATGGCGAGCGTGCCTACGCATTGGCGCGTCGCGGCGAGACCGTCGACCTCGCGCCGGTCACGATCCAGGTGCATCGCTGGGAGGTCCTCGCGCTGCGAAGCGCGGCCGATCGGCGGATCGCCGAGGCCGACGTGCGCATCACCTGTGGCGGAGGGACCTACATCCGTTCGCTCGCGCGAGATCTCGCGCGTGCCGTCGGGAGCGCGGCGCACCTCACCGCGTTGCGTCGCACCCAGAGCGGGCCATTCCGGGTCGAGGATGCGGTCACGCTCGAGTCGTTGCGCGAAGTATCGAAGCCGACCGATGTGCCCTCGCCCACCACGCCGATGATGACGCCGACGCTGCTCCCGCCGCTCGCGGCGCTGCCAGAGCATCCAGTGCAGCCCCTC
>VHBP01000006.1 GCA_016871915.1 Gemmatimonadota bacterium | reverse complement strand
GCGCCTCGATTATCTGAACGAGGCGTTGGTTCTGGAGCGCCAAGGGGATTTCGACGCGGCGGTGACGAGCTACCGATTGGCCTTGCGGGAGCACCCGACCGATCTCCGCATCCTGCAGAACATGGCGATCGCCTTGACCAAGGTCGGGCGCGTGGAGGAGGCGATCCGCGCATACCGTCGGGCCATCGAGGTCGATGCGACCGCGAGCGGTGCACAATACGGGCTGGCCTTCTTGCTGATCAAACGCGGTGATGCCGTCGGGGCGGCGGCACATCTCGAGGCCTTCCTGGCCCACCCCCCCAGGGGGGAAGATGCCGCCCGCTGGATCGCGCACGCGCAGGCCACGCTCGATCAGCTCCATGGCGCGAGCGGTGGGGCGGGTGAGCCGACGCGGAGCTGAGATGGGCACCACCATCGCGATCGTCAGCCAAAAGGGCGGGGTCGGAAAGACGACGACCTCGGTGAATCTCGCCGCCGCCTTCGCGCGGCGCGGCCTTCGCACCTTGCTCGTCGACACCGATCCTCAGGGCTCGGTGCGCTTCGGGGTGGGACTCCGACAGGGCCATCCCCAGTACGGCTTCGCCGATTATCTCCTCGGCCTGCGCGGCCTCCGTGAGATCCTGCTCCCCACCACCCTCCCGTGGCTGCGGGTGATGCTGGCTGGGAGCGTGACCGAAGCGGCCGACCATACGGCCTATCAGGAGGGGATCGCCTCCTCCGACCTCTTGGCCCTGATGCTTGGCGAGGCGAGCGAACGGTGCGATATCGTGCTGCTGGACACGCCACCGGGGCTCGGCCCGGTCACGCGCGCCGCGCTCACCTGTGCCGATCGTGTGCTCGTCCCGCTGCAGGCAGAGCCCCTCGCCCTCCAGACCACCCCGCAGATCCTACGTGGGATCCAGGACATCGTGACGCAGCACGAGCGGCTCATCTTCGATGGGATCCTGCTCACGATGTATGAGGCGGGGAACCCCGCCTGTGAGACGACGGCGAATTACATCCGACAGAAGGTGCCGGCGCACCTCATGATGGATCTGGTGATCCCGCGGAGCTCGGCCGCCGCCGAGGCCTTCGCGACGGGCCAACCGGTGGTGGTGCGCTCGCCAGCTGATCCCGCGTCGCAGGCGTACGTGAACCTCGCGACGCGCCTGGCCGAACGGTTGGGCTACTGATGATGGGATTGTGCGGACGTGCCACCCCGCGCGCGGTGCGCCACTGGGGCTTCGCGTCCCTCTCCCTCGCCCTGCTCCTCGGGTGTGATACCCCCGTCGCGTCGGAAGGCGAGCTCACTGCGATCGAATTCTCCGGCATCCCCTTCCCCGCCGTGATCGTCGGCGACACGCTGCGAGACTCGTTCGGCGTCGCGACACCGCTCCAGGCGACGGCCTACGATGGGCGTGGCGCCGTGATCGCCGGTGTCGACTTCCGCTTCCTTTCGCCGGATACGGGCGTCACGATCGGCGCGACGGGGTTCCTCACCACGACGCGTGCGAGTGGGACGATTCGTGTCTTCGCCTCGCTCGGTACGCTCCAGAGCGCACGACGGACGATCGTCGTGACCCCCCGCCCTGATACCGTCAGTGCGATGGGGTCGACGCGCCTCACCCTCGACTACGTGCTCCCCGATGGTGCCGCGAATCTGACTAGCGACATCGGCGTCTCGGTTCGCAACCTCTCGGGCCCGACGGCGACTCCCGGCAATGTCGTCGGATGGCCGGTGCGTTGGCAGCTGATCTACCGTGGTGACACGTTGTCGCCAGGCGACACGACGATTGCCGTGCTCCAGAGCAACGCCGGCCGGCGGGGCGTCGTCGATACCACCTCGACGAGCGGGATGTCCATCCGACGACTTCGGGTCTTCTCGAATCGTCTCCCCGTAGCGACCGACAGCTTCCAAGTGGTGGCAGAAGTTCGGCGACATGGCCGTCCGGTGGCGGGAAGTCCCATCCGCTATTGGGTCCGCATCACCCCGAAGAGCTGATCTCACCAGAGCGGCCGGCCCGACCGCCTCACCGTGGCGCGGCGCGCTCGAGTGGGATCACGGATGGCGTCGCCCCACGCTCGCCTACCCACTCGGCGGTATCCGCAGCGAGCAGGGTGACGGTCGAGGGTCGGGGGCAGGAGATCGGGGCCACGATCCGTCCACCGGCGCGCACCGTACGGACCGCAGCGTCCACCAGCCGCGCCCCATCGAGGGCGGCGGCACGGAAGGTCCCCTCGGCGAAGGGCACCCCATCGGCCCACCCGATGACGCGCGCGGCCGAGGTGAAGAGGGAGGCGTCGGGATCCGTGACGATCACCATCAGGTCGAGCCGTGCTTGGAGACCGGCGGCAAATGCCGCATAGCGTCCGCCGAGGAGCACCGCGCCCCCTGATTCGGTGAGCCCGAGAAGCGCCTGCAAACGATCGAGGGCCTCGAGCGACGGCGATACGGCATACGTCGCATCCCGCTCACGACGCTCAGGACTCTCGCTGGAAGCTGACGTCGCGGCACCCACGGAGGCACCCCAGAGGTCCCCCGCACGGAACCGCGCCTCGCGTCCACACTGCATGCACCCCGCCGTCCCGCGACGAAGGTCGCGATCGACCACTTCCGACGCGACGACGACGAGGGGGGTCGGGCGGTGATCGGCGGGGCACTGCAGCCGTTCGACGAGTTCGAGGCGCATGAAGGGAGCGCGAATCGGGCTGGTGCGCGCGTGAGACTCGCGGCGTGCGCGTCTAGCTCCGCGCGAGCCGGATCTCCTCGACGTTGATATGCGCGGGGCGGGTCACCGCCCATGCCACGACCTCGGCGACATCCGCGGCGCGCAGCATCTCGGTGCGCGAGGGGAGATGCGTGGACGTGTCAGGATCGTGGGGATCCCAGAGCGCGGTATCGGTCGCGGCGGGGGAGACGAGGGTCGCCCGCACCCCCGAGCCACGGGTCTCCATGCGCAGGGTCTCGTGGACGGCGCGCAGCGCATGCTTGGAGGCCGCGTAGGTCGCGTTGCCGGGAAAGACGGCGCGGTCGGCCACCGAGCCGATCGTCACGATGTCACCCGAGCCACGGGCACGCATGGCATGCAGGAGATCGCGGGTGAGCCGGAGCGGCGCGGCGACATTGAGGGCAAGGGCGAGGTCGAGATCTGCGTCGGTGGTCGCCTCGACCGCCGCGAGCGGGAAGCTCCCTGCGGCATGTACCACGATATCGGGGGCCCCATCGAGGGCCGTGAGCACGCGCGCGGCGAGCCGCTCTGTCGCCCCGGGTGCGGTCAGATCGGTCGCGAGCGCGAGGGCCCCGTGGCCCAACTCGCCCGCCACGCGGTCCAACACCGCCGCATCTCGCGCGACGAGAAGCGCGCGTGCCCCGAGGGCCACCAGCGCACGTGCCGTCGCCTCACCGATCCCGCGTGAGGCCCCAGTGACGAGCGCCGTCCGCCCCGCAAGCGGACGGCTCATCGCGACGAGGTGTGCGCGTAGGCGAGTCGCAGGAACTCGTCACGCGTCTTGGCGTCGTCCTTGAAGCTCCCACGGAGCGCCGAGGTGATCGTGCTCGAGGCCTGCTTCTCCACCCCGCGCATCATCATGCAGAGATGCGAGGCCTCCATCACGACACCGACCCCTTCGGGGCGCAGCACCTCCTCGATCGCCTCCGCCACCTGCTGCGTGAGGCGCTCCTGCACCTGCAACCGGCGCGCGAACACCTCGACGATGCGCGGGAGCTTGGAGAGCCCGACGATCCGGCCGTTCGGGATGTAGGCGATGTGCGCCCGGCCGAAGAAGGGGAGCATGTGGTGCTCGCAAAGCGAGTAGAACTCGATGTCGCGCACCATGACCATCGAGGCGTGCTCCTCCGCGAAGACCGCGTCGCCGACCACATCGGCGACATCCATCCCATACCCCCGCGTGAGCCACGACATCGCCTTCGCGACGCGCTCCGGCGTCTTGACGAGCCCCTCGCGCGCGGGATCCTCCCCGACGAGCTCGAGCTCGCGCCGGATGATCCCCTCGAACTCCGCCATCCGCGCCGCTGCCATCGGCGGCGCCGCCTCGAACTGATCCGAGCTGGTGATCGGCTTGGTCGGGTGCACCGCGGGCTTACCGCCCGTCGTATTCGACATACTGATTGTCCGTCTCCCAGAGCTTGAGGCGTGCGAGCCGTGCGGGGGCGACGGCGGGCGCGAGGACGCGCCAGATGGCGAGCACGAAGTTCTCCGTGCTCGGGATGATCCCCTGCATGAAGGGGACCTCGAGGTTCAGGTTCTTGTGGTCGACATGCTCCACGATCTCCCGCTCCACCACCTGCTTGATGTCGCGGAGGTTCACCACGTAGCCGGTCACCGGATCGATCCCCCCTTCCACCGTCACCTCGAGGGTGTAGTTATGCCCGTGCCAATTCGGGTTGTTGCACTTCCCGAAGAGCCGCTGATTCTCCGCGTCACTGAGCGTCGGGTTGAAGACGCGGTGCGCGGCGTTGAAGCGGACGATGCGGGTGATCTGGACGACGGACATGGCAAAGAGATCGGGCAAAGGGACGAACGGGCCGGTGCGCCCGCTCCCTCATGAATCCCCGATGCGGCATCGAGGTTCCGTGAGGCGAAGAGCGCCGGGGCCCCGTCCCACTGGAACGAGGCCCCGGCAGAGGAGGGAGCGAAGAGAGGTTTTTGAAGCCCTGTCGAATGCATGAGGCCCTCACCCTACGTCCGTCTTCCCGGCATCCGGGCATGGCGTCGGCAGAGATGTCGGATCCGCTTCGGAGGACTTATCGGCTCAAAAAGTGAATTCTCTCCGTCCCGTCATCATCTCCTGCAAAGCTACGAGACTGGACAGCGGAGCGTCAATGCGCGTTGTTTCCCACACCATGGACCTCCTCTCCCTCGTCGGTGTCGTGATGCTCGTCTTCTGGGCGATCGCGACCTTCGCGCTCGATGCCCCGGGCGTCATCCACGCCTTCCTGACCCTCGGCACCTTCCTCGTGGTGTTCGGCGTGGTGAAGCGCGCCGAGCGCGCCCGCACCGCCGGCCGCTCGCCCAAGCGCTGAGTCAGAGCTCCCAGTTGGAGAGCACGATCCCGCGTGTCGGGGTCGGCTCGCCGTAGCCGGCGAGGGTCATCCGCAGATCGGTCCAGCGCACTCGCGCGCCCGTCGCGACGCACTGCCGCAAGAGATCGGGATAGGCGCCCTGCAGGCGCACCGCGACCCGTGACGCCCCCGCCTGACGCGCCGCCACCCCGAGCCGTTCGATCAACCCGGGGAGCGCCTCCGCCTCCCGCACGACGAGCTTGAGGACGCGCAGCTCCTCGAGCACGCGCCCCTCGACGAGCGGCACCTCGTGCACCAGCGCGAAGCCACGGACCGCCCCGTCTGGATCGCGCACGATCACGCAGTCACCGACGCCATGGTGCAGCGTCCCCTCGATCTCCCGCGCGTAATCCGCGCCAGGGCGCACCTGATCGGTGCAGGCGGCGATCTCCGTCATCGCGCGCGCCCGCAGCACCCCCTGATGCGCACTGAGCCGCTCCGGTCGCGGTCCCGCTGGCGACCCCGCGTCGAGGGTGACGGTGATCGTCAGGTGCGCAGGGACGAAGCCGAGCCGCGCATAGAAGCCGATGTTGTCCATCGTGCGTGGCATCGTCTCGAGCCCGACGGTGCGACAGCCGGCATCGAGCAGACGACGGATCCCCGCCGTCACGATCTCGCGTCCCACCCCCTGCCCTTGCAGATCCTCGCGCACCGCGAGCGGCCCCATCCACCCTTCGCTCCCCGAAACGTGCGCCAGGTTGAAGGCGGCGATGCGCCCCTGCGCATCACGCCAGCACATCGCCCCGGCGCCCGCCGCCTCGATCGCGAAGCGCCAGAGGACGGGATTGAGCGGTGGCACGCGCACCCCGGTCATCCCATCGCGCCGGTAGCGCTCACTGAAGGCATCGCTGAAGACGAGATTGAGCGCGGGGATCTCGTCCACCGTGATGGGTTCGGACCCCGTAAGTCGCACGCGCGGCGCGCTCATCCCACCATCTCGGCGAGTGGGAGGGAGCCGAGGCGCGGCCCCTCCGCGGCGGCGACGACGGCCGCCCCCGTCTCCGGATCGAAGCCCACCGAGAAGACCTGGTCCAACCCATCGCGCACATCATCGATGTGACTGATCACGATCACCTGCTCGAAGCGAGCCTGGAGGCCGCGCAGGAGCGCGAGCACGGCGTCGCGGCGCTGTGCGTCAAGCGAGCCGAAGATCTCGTCAAGGATGAGCAGCGAGAAGGCTTGCCCCGCGCGCTCCGCGATCATCTGCGAGATCGCGAGGCGCAGCACCAGATTGGCGACATCCTCCTCGCCGCCGGAGATCACCGGCTTGGGCACCCCCTCCTCGAGCACCACGAGGCGATAGCGATCGTCAAGCTCGAGTTCGGTGTAACGCGCATCGGTGAGTTCGCTGAGGAGTCGCGACGCGATCTCGGAGAGCTCGGGACGGAGCGCGTAGTTGAGATCCGTCCGTAGGTCGGAGTAGGTCCGATGGAGCTCGTCGTGCAGGACGCGCTCCTGCTCGAGGGTCTCGACGCGCGCGCGTCGCTCCTCGACCGCTGCCCGTTCCTCCCGCGCCCGCGTGAGCGCGGCGCCGGCCATCTCGCGGGTCGCCTGCGCACCGGCCGCGCGCGTGCTCGCCTGGGCAAAGGCCGCGGCACAGGCCTCATGCCGCTCGCGCAGGGCGGCGTCATCCGCCGACGGGGGACCGAGCGCGACGAGACGTCCCGCGGTCTCGTCGCGACGCGCCTGCACAGTGCTGCGACGCGCCGATCGCTCGGCGACCTCACGCACGACGCGTTCGAGCCGGTCAAGGATCCCCTCGAGCTGCGCCCGGTGGTCCTCCGCGACCTCGCCCTGCTCGCGCAGGGTACGGCGTCGCGCCTCACGCGTCGCGAGCTCCTCCGGCATCTCCCGTAGTTGCCCTTGGCGGCTGCGGAAATAGGCCCCATCCGCCTCGACGGTCTCCATCTGCCGCTCGAGCAGATCGAGGACGTCGCGATAGTGCGTGCCCAGCGGTCGCGTGCAGGTGGGGCAATCCCCGTCCTCACCGAGCGAGAGGAGGCGATCGCGCTGGTCCCGCAATTCGGCGTACTGGGCTCGGAGCGCCCGAAGTCGGGTCTCGACCTCCTGCTGCTCGCGGACCCACGCGGTGCGTCGCTGCGTGATCTCCTCCTCGAGTGTCGCGAGCTCGGCACGCTGCGTCGCGATCGCGGCGTGCAGGGCGGCCACCCGCTCGCGCCGCTCGGCGGGGGTCGCCTCCGCGGCGGTGGGATCGAGCTCGGCGAGTTGGCGTTCCTGAGTCGTCTGCTCGAGCGCGAGGCGCTCCAATTCCCGCGTCACCGCGACGAGCTCGCCATCAAGGGTCGCCTGTTCCGTCTCGAGCCGTTGCCGCGCCTCGCGGCCCTGCTGGGCGGCGAGCCACTGCGGCGCGACGGCATCGAGCGCCGTCTTGGTCGTCGCGACCGCCTCCGTGGCGGCGCGCCACGCGTCCTCCGCACCTTCTAGCGTCGCCTCGGCCTCTCCCACCGTCGCCTCGATGGATGCTCGGTCGGGCAGTCCCGCCTGCAGCCCCGCGATCTCATTGGTCAGGTCGCGGCGGCGCAAGCCACAGGCGTCCTGCGCGAGTCGGAGGCGTTCATAGCCAAGGACGCGAGAGAGGAAGTGCGCGCGCTCGGATGAGGAGAGCGCCTGCATCACGGCGAGCTCCTTCTGCCCCGTGAAGTAGGTGTTGAAGAACTCCGTGCGCGTCATCCCGATGCGCCGCTGGAGCAACTCGGTGACCGTAGAGACGGCGTTCGCGATCGGCGTCGGGCCATCGTCGAGGTAGAGCTCCGCCATCGTGAGACCGCGCACCACGCGATAGCGATGACCCGCGAGATCGAACTCCAGCTCGACACGCACCGCGGCCCGCGGGGCGGCGCGCGCGAAGCGGAGCGAATCGCTCCCGCCACGCACGGTATGGCTGCCATAGAGCGCCCAGGCGATCGCCTCGAGGATCGTCGATTTGCCGGCCCCATTGGGCCCGATGATCCCGGTCAGCCCCGCCGAGAAGACGAGCTCGCTATCGACATGCTGCCGGAAGTTCTGCAGGCGGAGTCGACGGAGTCTCACGTCTCCTCCTCGACGAGGCGCTGGACCGGCTCGATCGGTTCCGCCGCCTCGAGATAGCGCAGCCCCAGCGCGACGAGCGCCTCGCGCTCGAGCCCCACCGGGAGCGCGCGCGAGAGGAGCGTGGCGCGCAGCGTCTCATCGAGCGACGGACGCCGACCGGGGGTGAGCGCGGCGCGCGGACGGACCAGATCGGGCCGGCGGAGATCGAGATGGAGATGTGTGGCGCGTCGCGCCAACTCGCGCAGCACGCGGTGATCGAGCGCGCGGGCGATATGGCGCGGCACCTGATGCCCCACCACCCGCACGATCTTCCCGTCGATCCCACCCGGGATCCGCGCGATCGCCGCCTGGATCGCCGCGTCGAGTCCCTCCGCCGACATCCCGCGGCCATCGATGGCGGGGAGATCGAGCACCGGTCGCGCCGGCGCGAGCGGATGGAAGGTCTGCTTCCCCGTCGTGAGATCCCGCTCGATGAACCCCTTCCCGGGGAGCTTCGTCGCGCGCTCCTCAGCGAGCTCGCCCCACGGATTCGTGCTCGTATAGTCGATCGACCCTGAGTAGTAGACGTGATCGGCGATGCGGCGATAGACGTGATAGTGCCCGAGCGCGACGTAATCCCACCCAGGGCGCGTGACCTCCGCCAACGGGATCTGCATCGCCGCCCGATCGGCGGCGGCGCCCGCTGGGACGATGCCCGGCACCTCACCATGCATCACGAGCACGTTGCGCCGGACGGCCGGATCGGGCGCGAGCTCGACGGTCCCCGGCGGGAGATCTGGGACCGCGAGCACAGCACAGTCCCACTGCGGGAGCGCGACGCGTACCGCCTCCCGGTCGGCGACGATGCACCGATCGGGGCGCTCGAGGAGTCGTAGGATCCCCGAGCTCTCGGTGGAGCGTGGCATGTCGTGATTGCCCGCGGCGATCACGACCACGGTCTCCGGCAGCGCCGCGTGCAACCGTCCGAACTCCCGCACCGCATGAAGGATCGCGGTGTTGGCAGGGCGCACCGTGTGGAAGACATCGCCCCCGATCACGACGAGCTCCGGCGCGAGCGTGATGATCTGGTCGACGGCACGCGAGAAGGTCGCGGCGACATCGGCCTCCCGCTGATTCATCCCAGCGGGCGTCTGCCGATGGTACTGGCGGAAGCCCAGATGGAGATCGGAGAGGTGAACGAGGCGCATCCCGCTCACCTCGCCCCTCGCCGGACGCTCACCGACTCACGCACGCAGCGCGCGCCACACGCGCGATGCGGCGACAAGCCTCGACGACCTGCGCCTGATCGGCCGCATAGGAGACGCGTACCCAATCCGACGTGCGGAACGCCGACCCGGGGACGATCGCCACCCCGGACTCATCGAGGAGCGTGGCGCAGAAGGCGCCCCCGGCATCGGGGACCGTCCCCGCACCAGGCGCCTCGAAGTAGAAGTAGAAGGCACCGGCGGGATCGAGCACCCGAAGCCCCGCCTCACGCAGGATCGGCAACGCGGCATCGCGCCGGCGCTTGAACTCCGCGACCATCGCCCGCACCGCCGATTCCACCGGCTCCCCGATCGTCAGCGCCGCGAGCGCGGCGTGCTGCGAGACCGCCGCGGCATTCGATGTGGTGTGCGACTGGAGCGCATTCATCGACTTCGCGACCGCCGTGGGCGAGACCGTCCACCCGATCCGCCACCCCGTCATCGCATACGCCTTCGCCACCCCGTTCACGACGATGAGATGGTCGCGATGCGAGGCCACATCGAGCGCGCTCGGTGCCGGCGCATCGTATGCGATGCGCCGATAGATCTCATCGCTGATCACCCACCACCCGCGCGCCGCCGCCAGATCGAGGATCGCGCACAGTTCGTCCGGCGAGTGGACCGACCCTGTCGGATTGCTCGGGGAGTTGAGCATGAGCCCCTTGGTGCGTGGCGTCGCCGCCCGCGCCAGCAACGCAGGATCGACCTTGAAGCCACGCGCCGGATCGCCATGTACCTCGATCGCGTTCGCGCGGGCGAGCCCGACCATCTCGTAGTAGCTCGTCCAGCTCGGCGTGGGGACGAGCACGTCGTCACCGGGGCCGAAGAGCACGAGGCAAGCGTTGTAGAGCGACTGCTTGGACCCCGTGGAGACGACGACATCGGCAGCGGAGACGCGATCGGGACCCGCGTACGCGCGATTCGCATCGACGGCGATGGCCTCGCGGAGCGGGAGGATCCCCTCGGTCGCGGTATACCGCGTGGCGCCGGCATCGATCGCGGCCTGCGCCGCACGACGGATCGGCTCCGGGGTGTCGAAGTCGGGCTCTCCTGCCCCGAGGTCGATGATCTCGCGCCCCTGTGCCTTCAACGCTTTCGCCCGCTGAGAGACCGCGATCGTGGCCGACTCACGGAGCGCCACGATGTTCGCCGAGGGGTGGAAGACGAGGGGGGTGGACACGAACGACCTCCGTGAGGGGGCGCAGAAAGAGGATGCGGACGGGGCGAACACGAAATCGCTATATTCCGCGCTCGCCTGAGTGTACCACATGCGCCCCTCGTGGCGCCATTGAAAACCGAGCCTGCCGTGACCCCTTCCCCACGCGAGACGGCCGGTGCCGTCCGCTCCGCCCACGTGGCGCACTTCCTTCCCGCCGACTGGGCCCGCGTCGCGCAGCTCGCCCTGCCCGCGCTGGAGCGCCTCACCGCCGAGGCGACGGGCACGCAGCTCCTCCTCTTGGTCCCCGATGCCAACGCGGCCACGGCGCTCGCGCGCGCCCTCGCGCCGCAGGCCTCCGCCCATGGCCACCGCGTGGTCGCGGCGACCACCCCGGCCCGTGCGCGTCGCCTCCTCGGCGCCGGCCCGGCCCCGGTCGTGATCGGGGCGCCGGCGGTGATCGCCGAGGCGCTCGCCGCCTCGCTCGCACCCTTGGCTGGTGTGACCACGGTCGGGTTCATCGCCGCCGACGAGCTCGATGCCGAGGATCCCGCGCTCGCGACGGTCCTGGCCGAGGTCCCGAAGGCCGCATCTCGGTGGCTCACCGCGCTCGCCGCGACACCGAACGTCGAGGTGCTGATCGAGCGCCATCTCCACAAGGCGCGGCGCGTGACCGATGACGTCGCGCCGGCAACAGAGGCGACGGCGAGCCTGACCGAGGGGTCAACGCTGGTGCTGACCACCGCCGGCGCCTCAGTGGAGACGCTCCCGCTGATCCTCGATGAGATCGACGTCCCTTCGACGGCGATCGTGACCGACGATCCCGCGTGCGCCGAGCGGGCGCGCCACCTCGTGCGATCGCTCGGCTACACCGACGGCGCGCTCGTGACGGTGACCGATGGCGAGATCGCTCCCAACGCCGCGCTGTTGATCGTGCTCGGCCTCCCGACGGGTTCGCGCTGGGCCGCGGTGACCGCCGCGCACCCCGCGCAGACCGTCGTCGTGATCGCGCCGCGGCAGCAGCGGGCGCTACAGCAGGTGGTCGGGGCGATGCGCTTGCAGCCCTTCGGCGCCGCCGGGACCATCGAGCGGGCGCGCACCGCGGACGCACGGGTACGCAGCGAGCTGCGGACGATCCTGAGCACCGGGCTCCCCGCGCGCGAGATCCTCGCGCTGGAGCCGTTGCTCGCGTCGTACGATGGCACCGAGATCGCGGCGGCGGCGCTGCGACTGCTGGAGCAGACTCGCGCCGCGCAGAACGAGGTGGTGCAGGCCGCGGTCCGCCGGGTCCGCGAGCAGCATCAGCAGCAACAGGAGGCGGCCCGCACCGCCGAGCGCGAGCGTGAGCCGCGCGGGGGGCGTGACGGACGCGAGGGGCGCGATCGCGGACCGAAGCCTGGTGGGTTCGGCGCACGTGGCCCGCGGAGTGGTCCGCCGCGCAGTGGTCCACCGCGCGGGGATCGGCCGCGTGGGGATGGTCCGCGCGGCCCACGCGGTGGCCCGCCGCGTGGGGGCCCGAGGAGCCCGCGATGAGTGGGACGCTCCAACTCACCGGCGGGTGGATCGAGGTCGTCGCCGGCGTGATGTTCAGCGGGAAGAGCGAGGAGCTCATCCGGCGGGTGCGCCGCGCGATGATCGCCAAGAAGCGCGTGCAGGTCTTCAAGTCGCATCTCGATGATCGCTACGCGGGCGGGATCCACGCCGTCGGAAGCCACGATGGCCGCACCATCGAGGCGATCCCCGTCGATTCCGCTCAGCAGATCGCGCTCCGGCTCGAACCGATGGCGCAGGTGATCGCCGTCGATGAGGTGCAGTTCCTTGACGAGGGGATCGTCGCGCTGGTCAACGATCTTGCCGCACGCGGGCGCCGTGTGATCCTCGCGGGCACGGACACCGACTTCCGCGGCGAGCCCTTCGGAATGATGCCGCAGCTCATGTGTGTGGCGGAGGTCGTCGACAAGCTGCACGCGATCTGTGTACGCTGCGGGGCGCCGGCGTGCCGCAATCAACGATTGATCGACGGTCGGCCGGCCGCATACGACTCGCCGGTGGTGATGGTCGGTGGCGCCGACAGCTACGAGGCGCGATGCCGTGCCTGCCACGACGTCGCGCCGCCGGCGGGTGGCAGCCAGCTCTCCCTCACCTGATCGATATTCCGGTGCGCACGATCGGACTCACCGGAAACATCGCCGCGGGCAAATCGGCGGTTGCCGACCGACTGCGCGCCCATGGGCTCACGGTGATCGATGCCGATGCGCTGGCACGGGAGATCGTCGCGCCGGGGACGCCAGCACTCGAGGCGATCGTCGCGCGCTGGGGGGCGCGGGTACGACGAGCCGACGGGACGTTGGATCGCGCGGTCCTCCGATCGATCGTCTTCGCGGATCCCACGGAGCGGGCCGCACTCGAGGCGATCATGCATCCGGCGATCGAGCGTCTCCGGTCGGAGCGGGTCGCCGAGGCCGCCGCCCGAGGGGAGACGCTGGTGATCCTCGACATCCCGTTGCTCTTCGAGGCAGGACTGACCGCATCGGTCGACCAGATCCTTCTCGTCGATGCCCCGGTCGATGTGCGCCGGGAACGGCTGGTCCGTGACCGTGGGCTCAGTGCGGCTGAGGCCGACGCGATGATCGCCGCCCAGTGGCCCGTGGAGGAGAAGCGGGCCCGCACGGACTGGATCATCGAGAACGCGGGGAGCCTCGAGGCGCTTGCGCATCAGGTCGACGCGCTGATCCCCTCGCTTCGCGCCATCGGAACAGCTTGACCGCCTCTCGCTGACGGGGTAGCCTTCGTCCAAGATGCGTTAATCGTTCACCACCCTGGAGCGCTCGTGTCTTCGATCCCCGCCGACCTGCAGTACACCAAGGACCATGAGTACGTGAAGCGGACGGATGATCCCTTGGTGGTCATCGTCGGCATCACCGACTACGCCCAGGGCGAGCTCGGCGACATCGTCTTCCTCGACCTCCCCAAGGCAGGGGCCGCCTTCGGCGACCACGATGTCTTCGGCACGATCGAGGCGGTGAAGGCGGTCTCCGAGCTCTACTCGCCTATGGCGGGTACGGTGGTCGAGATGAATCCGCGCCTCGATGGCGAGCCGGCGCTCGTGAACAGCGACCCCTACGGTGATGGCTGGATGATCAAGCTCAAGATCGACGCCAGCGCCCTCGCCGGCCTCATGTCGGCTGACGCTTATAAGGCGCACCTCGGCGAGTGAGTCTCTCGCGGCGCGTTGAGCGCCGCGCTCGATGATACCAAGCGAAAGGGGCGCCGCGGATCTCCGCGGCGCCCCTTTCGCTTACCCACCATCTTCGTGTCCTTAGGCCGAGGCGTACGCCTCGAGCGGCGGGCAGGAGCAGACGAGGTTGCGATCGCCGAAGGCGCTCTCGACGCGCCCCACGGCGGGCCAGAACTTCCGCTCCCGCACCCACGGCAACGGATAGGCCGCCCGCTCACGCGAGTAGCCACGCGTCCAGGCATCGCTCACCACCACCTCCTGCGTGTGCGGCGCGTGCACGAGCGGGTTATCTTCGCGGCTCAACACGCCGCGCTCGATATCCTGGATCTCGCCATGGATCGCGATCATCGCCTCGCAGAAGCGATCGAGCTCCGCCTTCGACTCCGACTCCGTAGGCTCGATCATGAGCGTCCCCGCCACGGGGAAGCTGACGGTCGGCGCATGGAAGCCGTAGTCCATCAGGCGCTTCGCGATGTCCTCCACCTCGACCCCCGCCGACGTCTTCATCGGTCGCGTGTCGATGATGCACTCGTGGGCCACGCGCCCGTTCTTCCCCTTGTAGAGGACCTCGAAGTGGCCACGCAGCTGGTGCGCCATGTAGTTAGCATTGAGGATCGCGACCTTGGTCGCATGTGCGAGCCCCTCGCCCCCCATCATGTCGATGTACATCATCGAGATCGGGAGGATGCTCGCGCTCCCCCACGGCGCGGCCGACACCGCGCCGATCGCCTGCTCCCCACCGGTGCGGACCACGGAGTGCCCCGGGAGGAAGGGCGCGAGATGCGCCACCACGCCGATCGGCCCCATCCCCGGACCACCGCCCCCGTGCGGGATGCAGAAGGTCTTGTGGAGGTTGAGGTGACAGACGTCAGCCCCGATGTCGCCCGGGCGGCAGAGCCCGACCATCGCGTTCATGTTGGCGCCGTCGAGATAGACCTGGCCCCCATGCTCGTGGATGATCGCGCAGATGTCCTTGATGCTCTCCTCGAACACGCCGTGCGTGCTCGGATAGGTCACCATGAGGGCGGCGAGATTCGGTGCATGCTGCTCCGCCTTCGCGCGCAGGTCGGCCACATCGATGTTCCCCTGCGCATCGGTCTTCACGACCACGACCTGCATCCCCGCCATCACCGCGGAGGCGGGGTTGGTGCCGTGTGCGGACTGCGGGATCAGGCAGATATGGCGATGCCCCTGTCCACGCGCCCGATGGAAGGCACGGATCACGAGGAGCCCGGCGTACTCTCCCTGCGAACCGGCGTTCGGCTGGAGCGAGACCGCAGCGAACCCAGTCACCTCGGCGAGCGCCTTCTCCAACCGCGTGAACATCGAGGCGTACCCCTTGGCCTGCTCACGCGGGGCGAAGGGATGGAGCCCGCCGACCTCGGTCCAGGTCACCGGATACATCTCGGCCGACGCGTTGAGCTTCATCGTGCAGCTGCCGAGCGGGATCATCGAGTGCGCGAGGGAGAGATCCCGCGACTCGAGCGTCCGCATGTAGCGCAGCATCTCCGTCTCGCTGCGGTAGCGATGGAAGGTCGGGTGGGTGAGGAACTCCGAGGTGCGCGCGAAGCGCTCGTCGAAGCGGGTGTCGAGGGTCTTCGCGAGGGCGTCGAGATCGAGCCCATGCGGACGCCCTCCGTTGAACGCATCGAGGAGATCGCTCACATCGCGGAGTGAGGTGGTCTCCCCCATCGAGACGCCGAGGGTGCGACTGTTCACGATGCGAACATTGATCCGCTCACGATCGAGCGCCGCGAGGATCGTCCCCTGCTGCGCCCCGACCTCGACGATGGCGGTATCGAAGCGCACCGACGCCGTCGGGGTGTGGCCGAGCTGCTGCACGCCCGCCGCGAAGAGTTCGGTGAAGTGCTGCAGACGGCGCGCGATCCGCACGAGCCCCTCGGGCCCATGCCAGACGGCGTACATCCCCGCCATCACCGAGAGGAGCACCTGCGCGGTGCAGACGTTGGAGGTCGCCTTCTCACGGCGGATGTGCTGCTCGCGAGTCTGCAGCGCCATGCGCAGCGCCGGCTTCCCAGACGAATCGCGTGAGACGCCGATGAGACGGCCCGGGATCTGCCGCTTGTAGTCATCCTTGGTGGCGAAGAAGGCGGCGTGCGGGCCGCCGTAGCCGTACGGCACGCCGAGGCGCTGCGAATTCCCGACGGCGACGTCGGCGCCCCACTCGCCCGGCGGGGCGAGGAGGGTGAGCGCGAGGAGATCGGTCGCGACGATCACGAGCCCGCCCGCCGCGTGCACCGCTTCGCAGAGCGCCCGATGGTCCTCGATTGACCCGAAGGTGTTCGGATAGGCGAGGAGGACACCGGCGGTGGTCGCATCGGGGCGCATCGCCTTCGGCGATAGCACCTGCACCGCGACCCCGCGCGCCTCGGCACGCGCCGTCACCACCTCGATCGTCTGCGGATGGCAATCATCGGCGATCAGGAAGACGTCGCGCCCATCCTTCCCGACGATCCCGTGCACCATCGTCACCGCCTCGGCGGCCGCCGTCCCCTCGTCGAGCAGGGAGGCGTTCGCGATCGGGAGCCCGGTGAGATCGCTCACCACGGTCTGATAGTTGAGCAGCGCCTCGAGGCGCCCCTGCGCGATCTCCGCCTGATACGGCGTGTACGCAGTGTACCACCCCGGGTTCTCGAGGATGTTGCGCTGGATCACCGTCGGGGTGTGCGTGTCGTGGTACCCCATCCCGATGAAGGAGCGACGCACCTCGTTCGCCGACATCTCAGCCTTGAACGCGGCGAGCGCCTCCTGCTCCGACTGGCCACCGGGGATCGCGAGGGTCCGCCGGAAGCGGATCGTCTCGGGGATCGTGTCGACGATGAAGGCGTCGAGCGAGGCGTACCCCAGCTCGGCGAGCATCGCCTGGATGTCGGCGTCGGAGGGGCCGATGTGGCGAGAGACGAAGGTATCAGGCTGCGGATGCACGCTGGTCGTCACGGTGGGGGGACCTCGAAGATCGGATGAAGGACCGCGAGGGAAAACTACAAGGGCGGGGTGACGCTCGTACATTCCTATCCGTGTCGGCATCCCCCCGCGCGGCGTTCCTCGATCTCCCTTGGTCGCTGCTCGACTCCGGCCCAGCGACCGGCGTGGAGAACATGGCCACCGACCTCGCCCTGCTGGCGCATGCGCGGGCGACCGGGCGGGCGGTGCTCCGGATCTACGCCTGGTCGCGCCCCACCCTCTCGCTCGGGCGGAACGAGCGGGCCCGCGGGACCATCCACGCGCCGGCGCTGCGCGCCGAGGGAATCGAGGTGGTGCGGCGCCCCACCGGGGGGCGCGCCCTCCTGCACCACCATGAGGTCACCTACAGCATCGCCGCCCCCGTCGGGACGATGACCCTACGCGAGAGCTACGTCGCGATCAACGCGCTTCTCCTCGATGCCCTCGCACGGCTGGGCGTCGCCGCGACCGCGATCGAACGCGACCCGGCAAAGCGCCTCGCCCTTCGCCCAGACGGTGCTGCCTGCTTCGCGGAGCCGGGCGAGGGGGAGATCGTGGTCGGCGGGGCCAAGCTCGTCGGGTCGGCCCAATGGCGGGAGGAGGGGGCCCTGCTTCAGCACGGCTCGATCCTCCTCGAGGACGTCCAGCCGCGGATCGCGCGGCTCCGCCCTCCAGGGACGCCGGAAAGCCCGATAGTTCCCGCAGCGACCCTCACCGACGTCCTCGGGCGGCCCGTGACGTACGCTGAGGTCCGCGACGCCCTGATCATTTCGCTGACCGACGCGATCGGCACCATCCCGTCCGCCCTCGATCCCGCGTCACTTCGACCGTCGCTCGCGCGTCTATTGATATCGACCGCCGATCCGAACTGGACCTGGCGACGCTGACCGCTCTCCCCTCTCGCGACCTGGACGCCTCGATGCCGCGGCTCGCTAGACTCCGCCCGACCCGACCTCCTCGTCTGCGATGAGCCCGTCGCGAACCTCGACCCGATGCGGCGGGCGCAGATCCTCGATCTACTCGCCGCGCTCCAGCGTGCCCGCGGGCTCTCGATCCTCCTGATCTCACACGACGAGGCCGTGAACGAGAGACTGGCGTCGCGCGTCATCTCGATGTATCTCGGTCGGAGTGGCGCGCCGGCCGCGCCCTGACCGTCCCCCCTCCCCCCACCCCGGCTCCCATGGCCCAGTCCAGCGATCGTCCCGCCGCGTACGCCGCGGCCGATGCCGCGCCCTACACCAACGACACGCGCTTCTTCGGCCACCCGCGTGGGCTCTCCACCCTCTTCTTCACGGAGATGTGGGAGCGCTTCTCGTACTACGGGCTCCGCCCCCTCCTCGTCCTCTTCATGGCAGCCGCGCTCGCCGATGGCGGCTTCGGCTTCGAGCGGACGCAGGCCTCGGCGATCGTCGGGATCTACGCGGCTTGCGTCTATCTCGCCTCGTTGCCCGGTGGATGGATCGCCGACCGCTGGCTCGGGTTGCGCCGCGCGATCTTCATCGGCGCGCTGCTGATCACCGGGGGCCATCTCGCGATCGGCCTCTCCGGCCTCGCGGGGGCCGCGCTCTCGCAGACCTTCTTCTTCCTCGGGCTCGTGCTGATCGTGCTCGGCACGGGACTCCTCAAGCCGAACATCTCCGCGATCGTCGGCGATCTCTATCCGCAGGGCGGCGCCCGCCGCGACGCCGGCTTCTCGATCTTCTACATGGGGATCAACGTCGGCGCCTTCCTCGGGCAGCTGATCACCGGCTACCTGGGTGAGCGCGTCAGCTGGCACATGGGGTTCGGCGCCGCCGGCATCGGGATGGCCGCCGGTCTCCTCTGGTTCTGGCTCAAGGCGGGCTCGACGTTGGGCCCGATCGGGCAGGACATCGTGCGCGACCCCGATCCCGCGGTGCAGGCGCGCCAGGAGTCGATGGTGCGCAATACCACCCTTGGGGGCGTCGGGATCGTCGCCCTCCTCTTCGTCCTCGCCTCGCTCGGGGTGGTCACCGTCGATCCGGTCGCGATCGGCGGCGCGATGACCTTCGTCCTCGTCGGCCTCGCCGTCGCCTTCTTCGCCTGGATGTTCCTCTTCGGCGGCCTCACCGGCGATGAGAAGAAGCGCGTCGCGGTGATCTTCGTCCTCTTCGTCTTCGCCGCGATCTTCTGGGCCGCCTTCGAACAGGCCCCGACCTCGCTCCAGCTCTTCGCCAACGACTTCACCGATCGCACCATCCTTGGCTTCGAGATGCCGGCGACCTGGTTCCAGTCGGTGAATTCCGCATTCATCATCGTCCTCGCGCCGGTCTTCGCGGCCCTCTGGGTCGGCATGGCGAAGCGGGGGATCGAACTCTCGAGCCCGAGCAAGTTCGCCCTCGGTCTCGGCTTTGCCGGCCTCGGGTTCCTGCTCATGCTCTTCGCGGCGAACACCGTCGTCGCGAGCAACGGCACCGTCCTCGTCTCGCCCTGGTGGTTGATCCTCAGCTACCTGCTGCAGACGGTCGGCGAGCTCTGCCTCAGCCCCGTCGGACTCTCCTCGATGACCACCCTCGCCCCGCGGCGCTACGTGGGGCAGATGATGGGGATCTGGTTCCTCGCCGCCTCTGTCGGCAACCTCGTGGCCGGCCTCGTCGGAGGCCATGTGGACCCGACGAAGCTCGAGCAGACCCCCGCGGTCTTCAGCGGCACCGCGCTCGCCCTCTTCGCGGCGACGCTGATCCTCGGCCTGATGATCGTCCCGATCCGCCGGATGATGGTCGGGGTCAAGTAACTCCTCATCCGAGAGCGACGCGCCCCCCGCCCCCATCTCCAGGGCGGGGGGCGCTAGTTTTCAGGGATGCTGTACGTCTGCATCCCCACGCTCGACGAGGGCCCCACCATCGGGGTACTCCTCTGGAAGATCCGCACCCTCTTCCAGGAGTATCCCCGTGAGTACGAGGTCCTGGTCTACGATGACGCGAGCACCGACGCCACGCGCGAGGTGCTCGAGCCCTACGCCAAGGTCATGCCGATGACGGTCCTCGGCGGGAAGGCGCGCGTGGGGTATGCCCGCGCGGTGGATGCCCTGCTCCGCGAGGCCTCGCAGCGGACGCGCTATCCTCGGCGCGATGCGGTCCTCCTCATGCAGGGGGATTTCACCGATCTCCCCGAGGGGATCCCCGAGCTCGTGAAGCGATTCGAGGGTGGCGCGGACGTGGTGGTCGCGGAACGGACGGTGGCGGAGACCGCACCGGAGGCGATCCGCAAGCTCCATGGGCTCGTCCGCTGGCTCCCGCGACTCTGGCCGATCCGCGCCGCCGTCACCGTGCCCGGTGTGCAGGATCCCTTCGGGACCTTCCGTCTGCTGCGCATCACCGTCGTGCGCGACATGCTCAAGGCGGGGGGTGATCGCCCCGCGTCGACCGCTAAGACCCCGTGGCAGGCGAACCTCGAACTGTTGCAGGCTGCGGCGGCACAGGCGCGGCGGATTGAGGCGGTTCCGGTCGCCACCCGCTTCGACGTGCGCGAGCGCGAGACGCGCCGCGATCCCTGGCCCGATGTCTTGGCCCTCGCCCGCGCCGCGTGGGCCGCCCGACGGCGACGGCGCCCGCAACCCGTCGCGTGATCCCCCGCCTCGCCGCGCGCCGTCGCGGCGGCGTCGGCCGCGTGGTGGGACTCGTAGGAGCGCTCATGGGAGTGCTCATGGCGGGGCTCGCTCCGCTGGGCGCTCAGACGCCCGAGCGCGGTCGACTCACGGTCCCCTTCGAAGCCGGCGAACAGCTCACTTACGACGTGAAGTTCGGCGCCATCAAGGTCGGGTCGGCTCGACTCGCCGTGCTGGGGGTGAAACCGATTCGCGACCGGAGCGCCTGGCACGTCCGCTTCGACATCAGCGGCGGCACCTTCTTCTACCAGGTGAACGACGCCTACGAAAGTTGGATGGACGTGACGACACTCAACTCGCTCCGCTTCCGTCAGGATCAGCAACAGGGGGCACGCGAGCGCGAGCGGATCTTTGAGATCTTCCCTGAGCGCGCGGTGTTCCACGAGACGTGGAAGCAGAACCGCGAGGTCCCTTCGGTGCTTGACCCACTCGACGATGGCTCGTTCCTCTACTTCATACGCACCGTCCCACTCGAGGTGGGCCGAACCTATTCGTTCAACCGCTATTTCAAACCCGACCGGAACCCGGTGACCATCCGCGTGCTCCGCCGGGAGCGGATCCAGGTCCCCGCCGGCACCTTCAACACGATCGTCATCCAGCCGATCATCAAGGCGCGTGGTATCTTCGCCGAAGGGGGGCAGGCCGAGCTCTGGATGACCGACGACGAGGACCGGATGATGGTGCAGATGAAGTCGCGGATGTCCGTTGGGAGCCTGAGTCTCTTCCTGCGCAGCTACCGCCGGAACGGTTCCGGCGCCACCCAAGGCACACCATCGCCATGACCCAGGACCGTCGCCCGCCGCGCGAAGCGGATCTCTCCAAGGTGCGCACCATCCCGGTCGCGACGCGCCCCAACAAGGTGCGCGCCGAGGAGTTCGCCACCGCTCCCGGGAGCGATCGCTCCTTCGCCGCCTTCCTCCGCGCCCTCCCCGAATCGCTCAAGGCGCACGACTTCCGCGCGATCGTTGACGCCGTCGTCTCCGCCGCGCGCCGCAAGAAGGGCGTGATCGTCATGCTCGGCGGTCATGTGGTGAAGACGGGGATCGGCCCGATCCTCGTCGACCTCATGCAGCGCGGGGTGATCACCCACCTCGCGATGAATGGCTCGGCCGCGATCCACGATTACGAGATCGCTCGCTTCGGCGGGACCTCCGAGGATGTGGCCGCGGGGCTCAAGGACGGGACCTTCGGGATGGCAGAGGAGACGGGGCGTGGCCTCAACGAGGCCTTCACCCAGGGGATCCACCATGGCTGGGGGATGGGGGAGTCGGTCGCGCGCGCCCTCGAAGCGGCGCCGTCGCTCGCGCATTCTGAGCACTCGATCATCCTCGCGGCCCATCGGCAGTGGATCCCCGTCACGGTGCACGCCGCACTCGGCGCCGAGATCATCCATCAGCATCCCGCCGCCGATGGCGCCGCGATCGGTGACACGAGCCATCGCGACTTCCGCCGCCTCGCCTCCTCCTGCGACGATCTCCATCAGGGGGGCGTCGTGCTCAACTTGGGGAGCGCGGTGATCATGCCCGAGGTCTTCCTCAAGGCGCTGACCGTGGCGCGGAACATCGGGGCGGGGCGCCCGATCGAGTTCACGACGGTCGACTTCGACATGCAGCGGCACTATCGGCCGCGGATGAATGTGGTGCAGCGCCCAGTGCTCGCCGGCGGGACCGGGTACGAGATCACCGGGCACCATGAGCTGCTGATCCCCCTCCTCGGCTGGGCGGTCGCCGAGGCGCTCGACGCCGGCTGAGCTGGCTGGGGGTTGTGGCGGGCGTCGGCGCAACCGAGCCCGCACCCTAGTTCAGATCTCGGCGATCCGGGCCTTGAGTCGGGCCGCCTTCTCCGGCGCGAAGACCACGAGAACCCCGTAGATCAGGAAGCCGAGGAGGAGCACGGGGATCGCGAAGCCCAGGAGGACGAAGAGGAGCTTCAGGGCGAAGATCGCGAGGAGGGCGAGGACGCCGAGGACTATGACGGTCTTGAACATGGGTGGGGGTGGGGTGGTGAGGACTGTCCCTTCGTACGATAGCCTCCCCCTCGAGGTTTCGTCGCCACGCCGAGGTCCTCGCCCAATTTCCATGGGCCCAGAGATCCTGCTCGGACGGATTTTGAATACCCTTCAAAAGCATCTAAAGACGGTTACTACACCTCCCGTTATCTCGCCGCACCCCCTATCCTCCCCACCATGCGGTTCCGCCCCCCTTCGACCGGCAGGTGAGTCGTGGCTGAGGTCCTCTATCAGATCATGGGTCGGCATCGCGCCGAACCCCTCCCGGAGCGGAAGCCCTCCTGGCTCAAGGTGAAGGCCCCCGGCGGCGAGAACTACCTGCGCCTCAAGAGGCTGATGCGGGAGCTCGACCTCCATACGGTCTGCGAGGAGGCCCACTGCCCCAACGTCGGCGAGTGCTGGGAGCATGGCACCGCGACCTTCATGATCCTGGGCGATGTCTGCACCCGGAACTGCGCCTACTGCGCCGTGGCCCATGGGCGTCCGCCGAAGTTCGACCCGGCCGAGCCGAGCCGCGTGGCCGAGGCGGCGCAGAAGATGAATCTCCGGCACCTCGTGATCACGAGTGTCGACCGCGACGACCTCCCCGACTTCGGGGCCTGGGCCTTCGCCGAGACCATCCGCCAGGTCCATGAGGCGGTACCCGGATGCTCGGTCGAGGTCCTCGTCCCCGACTTCCAAGGGGATGCCGACGCCATCCGCACCGTGCTCGAGGCGCGCCCCGAGATCTACAATCACAACACCGAGACCGTCCCGCGCCTCTACAAGAAGGCGCGCCCCGGTGGCCGGTATGAGCGCGTGCTCGAGATCTTCCGGATCAGCAAGCGCCTCGCCCCCGACATCCCCACCAAGACGGGGATCATCCTCGGCATGGGCGAGACCAATGAAGAGGTGTTGCAGACCATGCGCGAGCTGCGCGAAGTCGACGTCGACATCCTCACCCTCGGCCAGTATCTCCGGCCGTCGGACGATCATATCCGCCTCGACCGCTACGTCACCCCCGACGAGTTCCGCCTGTTCTACGAGCAGGGGATGACGATGGGCTTCAAGCATGTCGAGTCGGGTCCGCTCGTGCGCTCGTCGTACCACGCCTGGGAGCAGGTGCAGGCAGCGGGAGTGGACAGCTGAAGGCGGAAGGCTGGAGGCGGAATGCCCACCCAGCCACTCCCATCCAGCTACGAGCTTTTTTGCTTTTCGCCTTCAGCCTTGAGCCTTGAGCCTTCAGCCTTCAGCCTCTTATGCCCCCCAAGAAACGCCCCGATCCGCGCGCCCTCCCCGGCGATCCGGCCCTGCGCCGCGAGCTCTTCCATTCGATGCTCCTGCAGCGCCGCTTCGAGGAGAAGGTCGGCGAAGCCTACGCCCTCGGGAAGATCGGCGGCTTCTGCCACCTCTACATCGGGCAGGAGGCGGTCTCGACCGGTATCCTCTCAATGCTCCGCCCCGACGACTATGTGATCACGACCTATCGCGATCACGGACAGGCCCTCGCGCGCGGGATGTCGCCGCGGGCGATCATGGCGGAGCTCTTCGGGCGCGTGGATGGGTGCTCGCGCGGGAAGGGGGGCTCGATGCACCTCTTCGATCGGAACCTCAACTTCCTCGGCGGGCACGGGATCGTCGGCGGGCATGTGCCGGTCGCGGCCGGTGTGGGCTTCGCGATCAAGTATCGCGGCGGCGATCAGGTCATTGTCTGCTTCATGGGCGAGTCGGTGGTGAACACCGGCGCCTTCCATGAGGCGCTCAACATGGCGGCGCTCTGGAAGCTCCCCTGCCTCTTCATCATCGAGAACAACAAGTACGGGATGGGCACCGCCGTCGAGCGCGCCGCCGCGATCAAGGACCTCGATCGTCGCGCCGACTCGTATCAGGGGATGCACGGCGAGCATGTCGATGGGCAGGATGTCTTCGCCGTGCGCGAGGCCACGGAGCGCGCGCTCGAGATCTGCCGGAAGGAATCGCGTCCGGCGCTCCTCGAGATCCGCACCTACCGCTTCATGGGCCACTCGATGTCCGACGCGGTGAGCGGCACCTATCGCACCAAGGCGGAGCTCGACGAGCAGCTCAAGCGCGACCCCGTCTGGATGCTCAAGGCGCGCATGCTCGAGGCCGGCGACTGCACCGAGGCCGACGTGGCCGAGATGGAGCGCGAGATCAAGACGATCTGTCAGGATGCCTGGGACTTCGCCGATGCGAGCCCCGAACCCTCGGCCGAGGCGCTCTACGAAGATGTCCTCGTGGATACGGTGAGCTGACCATGGCGATCATCACCTACCGCGAAGCCCTCAACCAGGCCCTCCGTGAGGAGATGGGCCGCGACGACCGCGTCTTCCTCATGGGGGAGGAGGTCGGCGTCTACAACGGGGCGTACAAGGTCTCCAAGGGACTCCTCGAGGAGTTCGGCGAGATGCGCGTCGTCGACACCCCGATCACCGAGCTCGGCTTCGCCGGCGTCGGCGTGGGGGCCGCGATGGTCGGCCTCCGCCCCGTGATCGAGTTCATGACCTGGAACTTCGCGTTGCTCGCGATCGACCAGGTGGTGAACGCCGCCGCCAAGATGCTCTACATGTCGGGCGGCCAGTACCCGATGCCGATGGTCTTCCGTGGTCCGAATGGCGCGGCGCTGCAGCTCTCGGCGCAGCACTCGCAGGACTTCGAGTCGTGGCTCGCGCATATCCCGGGGCTCAAGGTCGTGACGCCGGGGACGCCCTACGATGCGAAGGGGCTCCTCAAGGCAGCGATCCGCGATGACAATCCGGTGATCGTCCTCGAAGGGGAGATGCTCTACAACACGAAGGGCGAGGTCCCCGAGCACGACTACATCGTCCCAATCGGGGAGGCGGAGCTCAAGCGGGAGGGGAGCGACTGCTCGATCATCACGAATGGGAAGATGGTCCTCGTCGCGATGAACGCCGCCGATCAGCTCGCCAAGGATGGGATCCGCGTCGACGTCGTCGACCTCCGCACCGTCCGCCCGATGGACGTCGAGGCGATCATCACCTCGGTCCAGAAGACCAATCGCGCCGTCGTCCTCGAGGAGGGGTGGGAGATCGCGGGGATCGGGGCGCAGGTGGTGGATTACATCCAGCGCGAGTGCTTCGATCACCTCGATGCCCCGGTGATCCGCGTCCATCAGGCCGATGTGCCGATGCCATACGCGAAGGGGCTCGAGAAGCTCGCCAAGCCCGATCTGCAGAAGACGATCGCGGCGGTCCGGAAGGTCATGTACCTCGACTGAGAAACCCAATGGCGACCAAAGTGTTCATGGAGGCGTTGAGCCCCACGATGGAGGAAGGGCGCCTCGTCACGTGGCTCAAGCAGGAAGGCGATGCCGTGAAGAGCGGCGAGGTCTTGGCCGAGGTCGAGACCGACAAGGCGGTGATGGAGCTCACGGCGCGCGGCGATGGGGTGCTGCGCAAGCAGGTCGTCGCGGCGGGGACCACCGCGGCGGTCGGCACGCTCGTGGGGATCATCGCGGCGGCGGACGAGGACATTGCCGCGTTGCTCGGCGGTGCGGCCCCCGGCGGGGCGACCAGCGCGGCTCCTGCGGCGAGTGCCCCAGCGGTGGCCACACCGAGCGTGCCGGCGGCCCCTGCCCCGCGTGCAGCGGCCCCGGCAGCTCCGGCTGCGCCTGCGACCCCCGCCGGCCGCGCCCTCGTCTCCCCCCTCGCGCGGCGTCTCGCCGACGAGTCGGGCGTGAGCCTCGGGGCGGTCCAAGGCTCTGGCCCCGGTGGCCGCATCGTGAAGCGCGACATCGAGGCCGCGCTCGCGCGCGGCCCCGTGGCATCCTCGCCCGCAGCGCCGGCTCGTGCCTCCGCCCCCGTCCGCACCGGCGAAGCGTTCGAGGACATCCCGCTCACGCAGATCCGCAAGACGATCGCCAAGCGCCTCAGCGAGTCGATCGGGCCGATCCCGACCTTCTATCTCACCGCTGAGTTCGACCTCTCGCGCGTCGCCGAGATGCGCACCGCGGCGCTCGCGATCGGCGATGCGTTCAAGGTCTCGTTCAACGATGTGATCCTGAAGGCCGTCGCCACCGCCCTCACGCAGCACCCCGACGTGAATGCGCACTGGCTCGGCGATCGGATCCGGCGCTTCGGTAGCGTACATCTCGGGATGGCGGTCGCCACCGACGACGGACTGATCGTCCCCGTGATCTTTGATGCCGACCAGAAGGGGCTGCGCGCGATCTCGGCCGAGGCCAAGGCCCTCGCCAAGAAGGCGCGGGAACGGAAGCTCAAGCCTGAGGAGTTCACGGGGTCCAGCTTCTCCGTCTCGAACCTCGGGATGATGCAGATCGATCAGTTCACCGCGATCATCAATCCCCCCGAGGTCGGGATCCTCGCCATCGGGGCGATCGAGGACAAGGTCGTCGTCGGTCCAGACGGTGGCTTCACCGTCCAGCCCCGCCTCCGCGTCACGATGAGCTGCGATCATCGCGCCGTCGATGGCGCCGTCGGCGCCGCCTTCCTGCAGACGCTGCGCCGCCTGATCGAGAACCCTCTGTTGCTGTCGTTCTGACCTCTGACCCCTGGTCCCTGACACCATGTCTCAATTCGATGTGATCTACCTCGGCGGCGGCCCCGCCGGCTACGTCGGCGCCCTCCGCTCCGCCCAGCTCGGGCAGTCGGTCGCGGTGGTCGAGCGCGAAGGGCTCGGCGGCACCTGCGTCCTCTGGGGGTGCATCCCCGCCAAGGCCCTTCTCGAGGCCGCCTCGATCGCGCAGAAGGTCGCGAAGGGGAAGGAGTTCGGCGTGACCGCGGAGAAGGTGACGCTCGATTACGGCGTCGCGATGAAGCGCTCTCGTCAGGTCTCGGCCCAGAACTCCAAGGGGGTCGAGTTCCTCTTCAAGAAGAACAAGATCACTTGGCTCAAAGGCACCGGCGTGCTCGGCGCGAACAAGACGGTGAAGGTCACCGCCGCCGATGGCACCGTGGAGACCCACACCGCGACCAAGGGCGTGGTCATCGCGACCGGCTCGCGCGTGAAGGGACTCCCACAGATCGGGCTCGAGCTCGACAAGAGCCTCGTGCTCTCGTCGGATGAGGCGCTCACCCTCGACAAGGCCCCCGCCACCCTCGCGGTGATCGGCGCGGGCGCTGTCGGGTGCGAGTTCGCCGACGTCTTCAACGCCTTCGGCTCCACGGTGACGATCCTCGAGGTGATGTCGCGGATCCTTCCCGTCGAGGACGAGGACTGCTCGGTGGAGCTCGGCAAGTCGTTCAAGAAGCGCGGGATCGAGGTGATCACCGGCGCCAAGCTCGGTCCCATCAAGAAGGGGAAGACCAACATCACAATCCCCGTCGAGGTGAACGGCGAGAAGAAGGAGCTCACCTTCGATAAGGTCTTGGTCGCCGCCGGGCGCGCGCCGAACATCGAGAGCATCGGCCTCAAGGAGGCCGGCGTGCAGACCACCGAGCGCGGCTTCATCAAGATCAACGATCGCTTCGAGACCTCGGTCAAGGGGATCTACGCGATCGGCGACGTCGCCGGCCCGCCGATGCTCGCGCACAAGGGGTCGCGCGAGGGGCATGTGGTCGCCGCCATCCTCGCCGGCCATGCGCACCACCCGGTGAACTACGGGAACATCCCCAACGCCACCTACTGCCACCCCGAGGTCGCGAGCATCGGCCTCACCGAGGGGCAGTGCAAGGAGAAGGGCCTGAAGTATAAGGTCGGGAAGTTCCCCTTCTCGGCGAACGGCCGCGCCCGCACCAGCGGCGAGACCGAGGGCTTCGTGAAGGTCATCCGGGACGAGAAGCATGGCGAGATCCTTGGCGCACACATCATCGGGGCGCATGCGACCGAGATGATCCACGAGTTCGCCGTCGCCCGTGAGAACGAGTACACGGTGGAGGAGATCGACCTCGCCATCCATGCACACCCGACCCTCAGCGAGGCGATCGCCGAGGCGGTGCTCGACTCGATGGGGAAGATGCTGCACGCGTAAGCGCGCGGCATCATTGCAGTGACCGACTTCCTGGTCCACGACCTCGGCCTCCGCAGCTATGCGGAGGCCTTGTCGTTCCAGCGGGAGGTGGCGGCGCAGCGGATATCCAAAGAGATCCCGCTCGACGTCCTCCTGTTGGTAGAGCATCCGCCGGTGATCACCCTCGGGCGGTCATCAAAGGAGGAGCATCTCCTCGTAGCGCCGGAGCTCCTCGCCTCGCGCGGCGTGGAGCTCTTCGAGGTCGAGCGAGGCGGTGACGTCACCTTCCATGGTCCGGGCCAGCTCGTTGGCTACCCGATCGTCGATCTCACCGAGCACACGCAGGACCTGCACTGGTATCTGCGTCAGGTGGAGGAGGTGCTGATCCGCGCCGTCGCACCCTTTGGGATCGTGGCCGAGCGGATCACGGGGAAGACCGGGATCTGGACCAACGGGCGCAAGCTCGCGAGCATCGGCGTGCATGCGCGGCAGTGGGTCACTTGGCATGGGTTCGCGCTCAATGTGACCACCGACCTCTCGTACTTCGACCTCATGGTTCCGTGCGGGATCGCCGATGTGGAGATGACGTCGGTGGCCGCGGAAATCGAACGCAAGGCGGGGGGAACCGCCGATGCGATCCCCCTCGCCTTGCCTCGCCTGGTGCGCGCGTCGGTGATCGCCGTGTGGGGGGAGGTCTTCCAGCGCCTTCCCCGCTCCGTCGATCACCTGACCGTCTAGGTCACCCCTCTCGCCTCACGGCGCGCACATCACTTCGCCCGGCGCGACTGCGCCTTCCCGCCACTGCGTGCCCACTGATCGTACCAGTCGTGCATGTAGAGGATCGTGCGCATCGCGTTCGATGGCCGCGTCCCCGTCCCGTGGAACTGCCCCGGGAAGCGGAGCATCTTGGCCGGCACGCCACGGTACTTGAGCGCGGCGTAGTACTCCTCCGTCTGTGCGATCGGCGTACGGAGATCGGCCTCTCCCGTCATGAGCAGGGTCGGCGTCGTGACCTTCCCCACATGCATCATCGATGACTGCTCGAGCCACCGCGACGGATCCTCCCAGAAGGGCTGCTTGAAGAAGCTCATCGTGAAGAAGGGGATGTCGGTCTGCCCGAACATGCTCATCCAGTTGATCACCGGGCACCGCACCGCGGCGGCAGCGAAGCGATCGGTATGCCCGATCGCCCAGCTGGAGAGCACACCACCACCCGAGCAGCCGCCGACATAGAGGCGATCGGTGTCGATCGACGCGGTCTTGATCGCCGCATCGACTCCCGCCATCAGATCCTCATGGTCGACGCCTGGATAGCGGAAGTTGATCCCGCGAGCGAAGGCCTCCCCGTAGCTCGTCGACCCGCGCGGATTCGTGTAGAGCACCACGTAGCCCAGTGCCGCCCATGCCTGATAGTTGAAGCTGAAGTTGGCGTAATAGTCACTGAAGGGACCGCCATGGATCTCGAGGAGGAGCGGATAGCGCTTGGTGGGGTCGTAGAACGGCGGCTTCACGATCCACCCCTGCACCTTCGTTCCGTCCTTGGAGGTGAACCAGAGCTCCTCCTGCGCGCCGAGCTTGCGGCCGGCGAGGAGATCGTCGTTCACCCGCGTGAGCTGCTGGTACGGCGCGCCACCGCGCAGGGAGAAGCGCACCACGTCCGAGGGGGCGTCGGGTGCCGATCGCACGCCGACACCGAACCCATCACGCCCTCCCGCCATCGACGAGAGGCCGAGGAGATGCTGCCCCGAGGTGACCTCTCGCGAGGCCCCCGTGAGCGGGAAGAAGCGGACATTGGTCGTCCCATGATTCGTATAGCTCGCATAGATCCCGCTGTTGTCCGGTGACCATCGCATGTCACTGACCAAGCGGTCGAGCACCCGGCTCAGGTTGCGCTGGTTGCTCCCGTCGAGCTGCGCCACCTGCATGTCGGGCTGCGAATAGGTATCGGGGGCCTCGGGGTAGCCGAGGAAGGCGACGAGTCGGCCATCGGGGGAGACGGTGGGGTTCGTCCAGTTCCCCTCGGTCCGTGTCACCTGCCGGACCGCGCCCGAGGCGAGATCGAGGGCATAGATGTGCGAGCGCCGATAGACGGCGTCCCAATCCCCCTTCCACCCGTCGAAGACGATCGTCCGGCCATCGGGGGTGAAATCGAAGTTCACCGCAGCCTCGAGCCCATCGAACCGCGAGCCGACGTTCCAGCTCCCGAAGGTGAGCTGCTGCGCGCTCCCGCCCTCCGCCGGCACGGTGAAGATATGGACGAAGCCGCGGCGCATGAAGCCCGCATAATCCTGGCGGTAGTGCAGATCCTCGATGACGCGCGGGCCCTCGTCCCAGCGCGCACCAGCCGGGGCGGCGGGCATCGGGATCGACCAGCGCGACGGTGTGGCGACGAAGCGCCCGAAGACGATCGACTTTCCATCGGGGCTCCACCTGGGATCCTTGGGCGCCTCATCGAGACGCGTCACCTGACTGGTGGCCCCCTCCGCGTCCATCCACCGAACGAAGATCTGGGTACCGGCCGGCTCCCCGGCGCCGAGATAGAGGATCCGCGTCCCGTCCGGGGACCAACGGGGCGCACTGCCCTTCGTGAGGAAGCGCTGCCGACCGCCATCGGCGTCCATGATCCAGAGCGCCGTCTCCCACCGGTCCTCTCGCGTGTTCACGAAGCGACGGGTGAAGATGATCTGCTTCCCATCAGGGGAGAGCTGGGGATCGCTCACCGTCTCGAGGTCGAGATAAGAGGCGATGGTGAGAACGGTGTCGCGCTGGGCTGCCATCGGGGCCGGGGCCCCGAGCAGGAGGACGAGCGCACCGACCGACAGGAGCCGAGACCGCATGGGGGGTGTCTCCGAAAAAAGGGGGGGACGCGGGGTGAACATGGCATCCGCCGAGTCGGCGGGCCAGAGGGACCCCCCTCCAGAGGGGGCGCCAGGGGGCCCGCGGGCCCCCTCGAGGCGCTATCCTTCCTCTCCCATGTCCTTCGTGCACCTGCACTGCCACTCCGAGTACTCCCTGCTGGACGGGGCGAACCGGATCGATGACCTGATCGCCCGGGCCAAGGAGTTCGAGCAGCCCGCCCTCGCGATCACGGACCATGGCAACCTGCACGCCGCCTGGGCGTTCCAGGAGCAGGCCAAGAAGGCAGGGATCAAGCCGATCCTCGGGATGGAGGCCTACGTGGCCCCCGGGGACCGCCGCCAGAAGACGCGCGCCCAGCAGGGGGAGAAGAACTACTATCACCTCGTCCTCCTCGCCCGTGACCTGACCGGATACCGGAACCTCGTGAAGCTTTCCTCCCTCGCTTACACCGAGGGGTTCTACGGGAAACCGCGCGTCGACCGCGAGCTCTTGGCGCGCCACAACGAAGGGCTGATCGTCTCGAGCGCCTGCATGGCAGGCGAGGTCGCGCGTCACCTCCTCGAGGACCACTACGACGAGGCCAAGGCGGTCGCCGCCTGGTACGCCGAGGTCTTCAAGGATCGCTACTACCTCGAGGTACAGGCCCACGAGGCCGGCGACCAACGCCGCCTCAACGCGGAGATCTTCCGCCTCGGCAAGGACCTGGGCCTCCCCGTCCTTGCCACCAACGACGCGCACTTCCTCAAGGCCGAGGATCACGACGCGCACGATGTGCTCCTCTGCATCGGGCTCAAGAAGGACCGGCTCGATGCCGATCGGATGCGCTACGACAACGGCCTCTTCTTCAAAAGCGCCGACGAGGTGCGCGCGCACTTCCCCGATCGCCCCGACGTGCTCGAGCAGACCGTCGCAATCGCGGATCAGGTGAACGTGGTCTTCGATAAGAAGTACTTCGTCCCCGCCTTCCCCCTCCCGAAGGGAGTGAAGAGCGAGAACGATCTGCTCGTGAAGCTGGCGACCGATGGTGCGAAGGCCCGTTACGGCAAGCCGCTCCCCGCCGAGGTGAAGGAGCGACTCGATTACGAGCTCGGCGTGATCACCAAGACCGGCTACGCCGGCTACTTCCTGATCACCGCTGACTTCATCCAGGCGGCGCGCGACCGTGGGATCCCCGTGGGGCCGGGGCGTGGCTCCGCCGCGGGCTCCCTCGTGGCGTACGCCACCGGGATCACCAACGTCTGCCCCCTCAAATTCGATCTCCTCTTCGAGCGCTTCCTGAATCCAGAGCGCGTCTCGATGCCCGACATCGACGTCGACTTCTGCGAGGAGCGACGCGGCGAGGTGATCGAGTATGTGCGCGAGAAGTACGGGCGTGAGTCAGTGGGGCAGATCATCACCTTCGGGACGCTCAAGTCACGCGCCTGCATCAAGGATGTCGGCCGCGTGCTCGGCTTCACCCCCGGTGAGACCGACGCGATCGCAAAGCTGATCCCGAACCAACCGAACTTCTCGCTCACGGTGGCCGAGGCGATCGAGAAGGTCCCCGAGGTCCGGAAGCTCTACGAGCAGGATGAGCGGCACGCACAGCTCTTCGACTTCGCGATCGCCCTCGAAGGGCTCTCGCGTCATGCGGGCGTGCATGCGGCGGGGATCGTCATCGCGCCGGGCCCGCTCGACGACTATGTGCCCGTCTGCACCGCGGAGTCCAAGGGGAGCGGCGGGGGGAGCGAGGAGCGCGTCGTCGTCACGCAGTACGACATGGTCGCGCTCGAGAAGGCCGGGATGCTCAAGATGGACTTCTTGGGCCTCACCACGCTCACGATCCTCACCGACGCGGTCGCGGAGATCCAGCGCCGGCGTGGGGTCACGATCGACCTCGACGCCCTCCCGCTCGATGACGAGCCCACCTACCGGATGCTCCGTGCGGGGCGCACCGCCGGCGTCTTCCAGTTCGAATCCCCGCTCGCCACCGACATGGTGCGCGCGATGCGCGCCGACCGCTTTGACGACCTCGTCGCCTCCAACGCGCTGATGCGGCCCGGCCCGCTCGATGCGGGGATGCACAAGGTCTATCAGCGCCGCAAGAAGGGGGAGGAGGCGGTCGCGTACCAGCTCCCCGAGCTCAAGGAGATCCTCGCCCCCACCTACGGCGTCATCACCTATCAGGAACAGGTGATGCGGATCGCGCAGCGGCTCGCGGGGATCTCCCTCGCCGAAGCCGACGTGCTCCGGAAGGCAGTGGGGAAGAAGGACGCCGAGCTTATCAAGCAGGAGCTCGGGAAGTTCACCACGAAGGCGGTCGCCAACGGCTTCCCGCCCAAGGTGATCGACGACATCGCGGGGCAGATCGAGACCTTCGGTCGCTACGGCTTCAACAAGTCGCACTCGGTCGCCTACTCGATCCTCTCATACCACACCGCCTACCTCAAGGCGCACTACGCGCCGGAGTTCATGGCGGCGGTCCTCTCCGCCAGTATCGGCGACACCGACGCGGTGGTGAAGTACATCAACGAGGCGCGTGACCTCGGGCTCGAGATCCTCCCGCCGGACGTGAATGAGTCGGGGTGGAAGTTCACCGTCGTCGGTGACACGCGGATCCGCTTCGGCCTCGGCGCGATTCGCAACGTCGGACGCTCGGCGGTGGAGTCGATCCTCGCGGCGCGCGCCGAGCAGCCCTTCACCTCGCTCTACGATCTCTGCGAGCGGATCGACCTCCGCACCTGCAATAAGCGCGTGCTCGAAGCGCTCATCCATGCCGGCGCTCTCGATGGGCTCGGCGGCCATCGTGCGCAACACATCGCCGCGCTCGATGGCGCGATCCAATCGGCCTCGCTCGCGCAGGCGGAGATCGCCACCGGGCAGGGCTCGCTCTTCGGCGACGTGGCCGATGCCCCGGTAGACGGCGCCTCCAAGGCGCCGCTGCTCCCCGTCCTCCCGAACATCCCCCCGCTCTCGGAGTCGGCGCGCCTCACGCAGGAGAAGGCGATCCTCGGCTTCTACATCTCTGGGCACCCGCTCGCCCCGTTCCGTGCGGAGTGCGAGCTCCTCGCCTCGCACACCGTCGCCCAGCTCGGGAGCTGGACCTCGGAGGCGATCACCCTGGCCGGCGTGATCACCGCGATCAAGCGACAGGTGAGCAAGAAGTCGGGGAACGAGTTCGCGCGCCTCACCGTGGAGGACTTCGCCGGCTCCGCCGAATTGTTGGTCTTCCCCGAGGCGTGGGCCGCGATCGGCGATCGGGTGCAGGTCGATGTCCCCGTCCTGATCTCTGGCGGCTACTCGCGCCGAGACCAGGACGCGGAGAACCCGACCTTCATCGTCGAGAAGATCACGCGCCTCGCCGAGCTCCGGGCCACGGGGCAGTTCGCCATCGCCTTGGAGCTCGATGCCGAGGCGGGGCTCCCCGCCGACGTGGTCCGCGACGTCCGCGCGGTGGCGGAGGCCCATCCCGGGTCGGCGCCGCTGGAGCTACGTTGGAAAGGTCGCGATGGGCTTCCGGCGCGACTCCGCTCGACCTCCCTCAAGGTGGCCGCCGCTGGCCCCGCGCTGGGAGAACTTCGCGCACTGCTCGGAGACGAGCGGGTGCGCCTCGTCCGTGGAGGCTGACCGTGGGAACCTCGCTCCTCGAATTCGAGAAGCCGATCGCCGAGTTGGAGCGCCAGATCCAGGAGCTCCGAGAGAAGGCGGAGGCACAGAAGCTCGACCTCTCCGCGGAGATCGCGCCGCTCCAGGAGCGGCTCGCCGAGCTCCGTCGGGATACGTACAAGAACCTCACCCCGCTCCAATGCGTGCAGGTGGCCCGCTCGTCGCGCCGCCCCTTTACCCTCGATTACATCCGGCTCGCCTTCAGCGACTTCATCGAGCTGCACGGCGACCGCGCCTTCCGCGATGACCCCTCGATCGTCGGTGGATGGGCGCGGCTCGATGGCGACACGGTGATGATCATCGGGCAGCAGCGCGGGCGCGACACCAAGGAGAACATCCACCGCAACTTCGGGATGCCACACCCCGAGGGGTATCGCAAGGCGCTCCGCCTGCTCAAGCTCGCGGAGAAATTCCAGGTCCCCGTCCTAACCTTCATCGATACGCCGGGGGCTTGGGCCGGACTCGGCGCCGAGGAGCGCGGCCAGTCGGAGGCGATCGCGCGCAATCTCCTCGAGATGAGCCAGCTCACCGTGCCAATCGTCGCGACGGTGATCGGGGAGGGGGGCTCTGGTGGCGCCCTCGCCCTCGGCGTCGCCGACCGCGTGCTGATGCTCGAGCACTCCGTCTACTCGGTGATCACCGTGGAAGGGTGTGCGGCGATCCTCTGGAAGGATGGGAAGAGCCCCGAGATGCGCGAGAAGGCGGCGAGCTCGCTCCGCATCACCTCGCCCGAGCTCCTCGCGCTCAAGGTGATCGACGAGGTGATCCCCGAGCCCCCGGGCGGCGCACATGCCGACCATGAGGCCACGGCGAAGGCGGTGCACGACGTGATCCTCCGGCATCTCGACGAACTCAAGCGGCTCAAGCCCGACAAGCTCGTCCGCAAGCGGCGCGAGAAGTACCTCCGCATGGGGAGCTTCACGAAGTGACCGTGGCGGTGGCGACCCATCTGGTCGAGGTCGAGTTCAAGGGGAATCGGCGGGCCTTCTACACCTGGTCAGGGGAGACGGCGCCAGCGCCGCGGACCCCGGTGATTGTGCAGGTGGAACGCGGCGAGGACTTCGCGCGCGTCCACAGCGTCGGCGAGCTCGCGGAGAAGCGGAAGGCGGGGACCACGCACGGCAAGGCCTCGCCCGAGCCCTTGCCCGCGATCGTGCGCCTCGCGACGCCCAAGGAAATCGACACCGCAGTCCGGCTCCGCGCCGACGAGGACGCGGTACGCCGCGCCGCGATCGGACTCGTCCGCGAGCTCAAGCTCGACATGAAGGTCTCGGACACCGAGTGGCAGTGGGATCGTCGGCGCCTCACCATCTACTTCACCGCTGAGGAGCGTATCGACTTCCGCGACCTGGTGCGTAAGATGGAGCGGCGCTTCTCGACCCGTGTGCACATGTGGCACATCGGGGTGCGTGACGAAGCCAAGCGCCTCGATGGCGTCGGGCGCTGCGGTCGCCCCTTCTGTTCGAGCACCTGGCTCCCGCAGCTCAACCCCGTGAAGTCGAGCGCCGCGAAGGATCAGCGCCTCTCGACGCTCAATCCCGGGCAGATCTCCGGCACCTGTGGCCGGCTGATGTGCTGTCTGCGCTACGAGCACGAATTCTACGTGCAGCAGCGCAAGCGCTTCCCCAAGGAGGGGAAGCTCCTGACGACCGCGGTCGGTGAGGAGAAGGTCATCTCGAACGACATCTTCCGCGAGCGTGTGACGCTGCGCAACGCTGCCGGGGAATACCGCACCATCGCGCTCGCATTGCTGCGGCATGAGCTCGGCGAAGGCCCGATGCCCGAGCCCGATGAGGCGACCGAGTACGACCACGAGGGAGACGATCACGAGGAGGAAAATCTCCCGGTCGTGCCACTCGCGCGCGCCACACCACGCGAGCGCCCACCGGAGCGTCCGCGTGCGCCGCAGCACTCCGAGCGCTCACGCCCCACCGAGCGCCCAGCGACGCCTGCGCCGCAACCTACGGAGCGTACCACGCCCGAATCGCGCGATGAATCCCGTCGTCCCAAGCGCCGCCGTGGCCGCCGCGGCGGTCGTCGCGGACGCGGCGATGGCAACACCGGCGACGCGTCTTCCACCTGACCCACGCGATGTCCAAGTTCTTCATCACCTGCGCCATCGATTACGCCAACGGCGATCCCCACCTCGGCCACGCCTTGGAGAAGATCGGCGCCGACGCGATCGCTCGGGCGCACCGCCAGCTCGGCGACGACGTCTGGTTCCTCATCGGGATGGACGAGCATGGGCAGAAGGTGGCGCAGACGGCCGAGGCCGCCGGGGTCGCGCCACAACAGTTCGTGGATGGCGTCGCCGAGCGCTTCACCACGATGTGGTCGGCGCTCGGGATCTCGCACGATCAGTTCATGCGCACCTCGCACATAGCCCATCACACGGCCGTGACCGAGTTGCTCGAGACGATCTTCACGAACACCCCCGACGCCTTCTACGAGCGCTCGTACACCGGGCAGTACTGCGTCGGGTGCGAGAGCTTCAAGCAGGCGGCGGATCTCCATGACGGGCGCTGCGCGCTGCATCCGACGCGCACGCTCGAGGAGGTCACCGAGCGCAACTGGTTCTTCCGGCTCTCGGCCTATACCGAGCGCCTAAAGGCCCACTTCACCGCGCACCCTGATTTCCTGCAGCCCGAACATCGGCGCAACGAGATCCTCTCTCTCCTAGACCAGGGGCTCGACGACATCTCCGCGAGCCGCGCCCGCATCGCCTGGGGTGTCCCCTTCCCGCGGCCGATCTCCACCGGCGAGACGCAGACCACCTACGTCTGGTTCGATGCGCTCCCGAACTACTGGACCGCGCAGTTCTTCCCGGGCTCGCGTGCGCCCTGGCCCGCCTCCGTGCATGTGGTCGGCAAGGACATCACCCGCTTCCACACCGTGATCTGGCCCGCGATGCTCCTGGCGGCGGGGCTCCCCCTCCCCGCACAGGTCTGGGCGCATGGCTTCATCACCTTGGGCGGCGAGCGCTTCTCCAAATCGGCCGGGGTGAAGCTCGAGCTCAGCGAGGCGATCGCGCGCTTCGGCCCCGATGCCTTCCGCTACTATCTGCTCCGCGACATCCCCTTCGATGGTGACGGCGCCTTCTCGTGGGAGCGCTTCGAGGCGGTCTACACCGCTGAGCTCGCCAACGGACTCGGCAACCTCGCGAGCCGCACCACCGCGATGGTCGAGAAGTACTGCGACGGCGTCGTGCCCGCGGGTTCGCGCACCGCGGAGGATACCGCCGACCTCGCGGACTACGCCGAGGCCCGCGCGGCGCTCGACGGCTCGCGGGGCTACCCGTTGCACGAGGCGCTGGCTGCGATCGTCCGCACGATCGGGCGCGCCAACCAGGCGATCCAGGACGCCAAGCCCTGGGTCCTCGCCAAGGACCCGGCGAATCGGCCGGAGCTCGAGAGCGTCCTCGCCTCGCTCGTGCGCCAGCTGGCCCGCCAGGCGGTCTACCTCGCCCCGTTCATGCCAGGGAAGGCCGAGGCCCTCTGGACCGCCCTAGGGGGCCTTGGGACGGCCGCTGGGACCTCCTTCGCCGCCGCCGACGCCCTCGACTGCACTGGATGGCGGGTGACCAAGGGGGAGGGGCTCTTCCCCCGCCCCGAGCCCCCCGCGACCGACCACTGAAGGTCGTTTAGAAGGCGACCTTCGGGGTCTCGCGCGCGGCCTCTGACTCTACCTCGAAGTAGTCGCGCGCCGCCGCCCCGGCGAGCCCCGCGACCATCACCGCCGGGAAGCGACGGATATAGGTGTTGTACTCTCGCACCACGGTGTTGTAGTCGGTGCGCGAGACCGCGATGCGGTTCTCCGTCCCCGCGAGCTCGTCCTGCAGCCGCAGGAAGTTCTGATCGCTCTTAAGCTGCGGATAGTTCTCAGAGATCGCGAGGAGCCGACCGAGGGCGCCGGTCATCGCCTCGTTCGCACGCGCCATCTCACCGACGTTCCCGCCACGCACCGCGCCCGCGAGCCCCGCGCGCGCCTCCGCGACCTCGGTGAAGATCGTCATCTCTTGTTTCGCGAACCCCTTCACCGTCTCGACGAGGTTCGGCACCAGATCGGCGCGGCGCTGGAGCTGCACCTCGATCTGCTGCTTGGCCGCGGCGGCGGCCTCGTCCTTGGTCTGGATGGCGTTGTAGGCACTCACACCGAGGAGCGCGAGGAGGGCGACGACACCGAGGAGGATGAGGGGGAGGCGCTTCATAGGGTCAGGTCTCAGGGGAGAGGGGTCATGGGACAGGGCAATAAGCTGAAGGCTGAAAGCTGAAAGCTAGAAGCGAAAAGCAGGTGGTTTAAGCTTTCAGCTTTCAGCTTTTAGCCTTCAGACTCCAGCATCTACGTAACTCACGAACCGCTCGATCCCCTGATGATACCCCGTCAGGGTCGAGTCGGCCTCAGCGGTGGGTATCGCCGCGGTCCCCGCCACATGCGCGAGCACGCGAAGGAACGGGACAGGATCGAAGCCGACGCGTGCGGCGGCGTGGCGCACGACCTCAGCGGCATCTGCCGGGATCGGTTCGCCATGCAACCGAAGGAGCGTGCGGAAGAGGACGAGCACTGCGGACTTGGTCGCGGCGAGGAGCTGGAGTTCGCGCGCGGGATCACCATCAGCGGCGAGGATCCCCTGGCGGATCGCGAGGAGCTTCCCCATCGTCTCGAACTCGAGCTGATGGCGGAGATGGGCGGAATCGACCCCGGCCACACCCGCCGGCAGCGCACCGACGAGCACCTCATGCCGCTCGAGTATATCGGCGACCTCGATCGCGAAGATGTCGCGGCTCGTGCGCCACTCCCCCTCGGTCATGATGAGCGGCGCGGGGTGACCGGCGGCGATCCATTCGTGCGTGGTGCGTGCCACCGACCGCAACGTGCTCGGGGTCAGGGTGCGCACGAGCACGAGGATGTTCCGTGCGCCCGAGGGAGCCGCCCCGCCCGTAGTGGCCGCCCCATTCGTCACACTGCCCGTCGTACCGGCGGGCCGTGCCGCCGAGCCGTAGAGCACCACCGCCACCAGATCGTCGGCGAGCGCCGCCTGGAGCCGCTGCATGAGTTGGACCTGCGTGATCGTCACCTTGGCCATCGTCAGAATCTCCCGCTCGAGCCGCCACCTGAGAAGCCACCCCCACCACCGAAGCCGCCGAATCCCCCACCGCCGCCGAACCCACCGAAGCCCCCACCACCGAAGCCGCCGCCGAACCCGCTGCGGCCCATCGGGAAGGGGACCACCACCAGACCCCCGCGCCCGCGCCGACGGCGCGACATCCCGGCGATGATGAGCCAGAGGATGATGAAGAGCACGAAGGGGAACCGCCCCCCCTCCTCCGACGACCGCCGCCGCGGCGGCACCAAGGTCGAATCGAGCGCGAAGCCGAACTCCGCCGCGTAGCGCTCGGCCAACCGCGCAGTGATCAACGCGAGCGCGGGACCATAGGCGCCCTCACGGAGCTGCGGCGTCGCCTCGCGCCGAATGTCCCCCGCAACGGCATCGTTGATGAACCCCTCCGCCCCCTGCCCCACCTGGATACTGATGTGCCCGCTCCCATCCTGACTCGTCTCGCGCGGGACGAGGAGCACCACCACGCCCGCATTGCGCGCACGATCGCCGACGTCGGCAGCGGCGCCCACCCCCCACTCGCGTCCGATCGCGAGCGCCACATCCCCCACCTCGCGGCCGGCAAGATCGGGGAGGGTCAAAACCGCGATCTCCCCTCGCGACCCCGCCAGCACCTGCTCGATGAGCTGCGTGATCCGCGCCTCGTCCTCCGGGGCGATCACATTCGCGAAGTCGCTCACCCGCCCGGTGGGACGCGGGATCGGGGGCGCGGACTGGGCCGCGAGCGAGAGGGGGGTGAGCAGGGCACCCGCGAGGAGGAGCCCACGCAACCAGATAATCATCCCCACAAACTAACGACGTCGCGTCGGGCGATCGGTCGCGGAGCGGGTATAGACCGAGATCGCCCCATTGGGCGCCCGGTTCCCGTACTCCACCCGCGACTCGGAGGGGGAGAGCACGGCGAAGAAGTAGACATCCGTCGGGAGGATGAAGGCGCTGGGGCCGAGGATCTGCCCATCGAGGACCCAGGTCAGGCACTCCCCGGTGCGGGTGTTACGCACGCAGTCGTCGATGCGGCGCGGGAGGGTCAGACTGGGCGTCCCCATCGAGCGGAGGAGCTGCATCATATCGGTGGCGCGGCTCTGGTGCTGCGCCACCCGCTCCGGCTCATAGACCTGCCACCCGCGGCGGTAGGCGTCGACGAGACGCTGCTCGTTAAGCGAGTTCATCCCGCGCACGGTGATGGCCTCGAGAGTCGCCGCCACCTCGGTCATGAGGAGCTCGACCTCGACCGAATCCCCACGACCGATCCGCGCCTCCCCGGTACGGACCACCTCGTAGCCGAGCCGGCGGGCCTGGACGATGACCGCGCCGGTCGGGACTCGCCGTAGGCGGAGGGTGAAGCGCCCCGTCGAATCGCTCACCGTGGAGGCGAGCACATCGTCAAGCGAGTCGCGGACCGTGATCTGAGCGTCCGGGATCGGGATGGCCGTGGTGATCGAGCGCACGGTCCCTCGGAACAGCTGCGCCTCAGCGCGCCCAGCCATCCCAACCAGCAGAACGACGATGCCAGCGAGGGAGGCCCCGCCGAGGCGGTGGCCCGACCAGTTCGAGGGGAGACGAGGGAAACGCGACATGATGGGGGGGAAAGCCCAGCGGCCACCGACCAAGTCAATGGTCGGTGGCCGCTGATCGCAAGGGCGAGCCCCTTGAGACTTACGGCGTGGTGCGAGCCGGCTGACGATCGAGGAAGAAGAGGATCGTCGGCGCGGCCGCGGCGGCCGCCTTGGAACCCGCCACGGCGGCCGGGAAGGCGATCGCCGTCATGACCGAGCCCCCGACAGTCGAACCCGCGATCGGGTCCGCGGTCGTGGTGCCAGCGACACCGGCCGGTGCCGTGGCGGCGACGAGCGAGGTCGTCGTGCCGGTCGCAGCGGCCTGGATCGCGAAGGCGCCCGCCGCACGCGCGGCATACGCCGAGATGCCCGCGGTGCCGTTCGTCAACCCCACGTTCGCGAAGGCCGGGGTCGACCCGACGAGCGTCGTCGTGGCCGTGGCGGTCGCGTGGAGGTCGACGTTGGCGATCCCGAGCCCCGCGTGGATCGCACGGATCGCGACGTTGGTGCTCGCCGCCGGGAGCTGGTCCTTGATCACGAGGACGCGCTGCGCCGGGGTCGAGCCAGTCCGGGCGTACCCGAGGTGGAGGAGGGTGTAGTACTGGCCCGCCTCGAAGGTGTGGGTCAGCTCGGTGAGCTGCTTGGTCTCCGCCCCGAGCCCGTTCGTGGACGAGTTGAGGTTCGGGTCATAGGTGAAGACGCGGAGCGTGCGCGGCCCGGCCTCCAACCCCTGATACCCACCCTGACCCATCCCACGGAAGGGGACGTTGGTGAAGGTCTGCGGCGTGAACGCCACCTTGTCGATCCAGCGGACCGTGGTGTTGAGCGTGTCAGGCACCGCGTTGATGTACCGGACGAAGGCGAGGGGTGGGATCTTCGCCACGACCGGCGCGAGATCCGCTTCCTTGCATCCGACCGCGCCCAGGAGCAGGGCGGCGAAGAGAGAGAATCGAGAGAGACGCATCAGAGAGAACTCCATGGAGTGAGCGAAACCTGGGGATGAGCGCGGCACGGGGCCGCCTACCTGTCGTTCGTGCAGTTCGGCGGACAGGGGTCGGTGGGATCGGGCTTTTCAGACCCGCCACCGAACAGGTCGAGCGATGTCGCCAGGAAGACGAGGACCCCTACGATCCCCACCGCCAACGCCACCGACCTCCCTCGCGAGAACTCCCGGAGCCGATACCCTCGCACCCCGGCCTGCGGGATCTGCACCGATTCCCCGGCCCAGACCGCAGTGGATCCCCGCACCTGCACCGTCCGTGACACCCTCATCGTGATCATCGAATCGGTGGAGCTGACCAACGTGCCGTCGACCCGCCACACCGACTCGCCCAACTGTCCTGCGACCATCAGGCGTCCGCGATCGTTCAACTCGACCGCGACCTCGCGACCCGCTGCCGGCACCGGCTCCTGCATCGGCCGGTAGGTGTGGCATCCGAGCTGGAACGCGAGGAGCCCCGCGCAGAGCCCGGCCGTGAGCCGGCGGGTGAGACCCACCCGCCGGTCACGGAGGTCATGAAGCATTCGCCTCGATCAGAAGCCGTAGGTGGAAGCGGCGGTCGTCGCCTTGCTCCCATTGTAGTACGGCTGCAACCGGGCCTGCATCTCTTGGTACGGGACCGGCCACTCGATCGCCGTGCCCCGGGGAAGATCTCCCCAACCGCGGCTGTCAGTGAACCAGATCATATAGCCAGTGAACGCCGTCTCCATGCGCTTCTCGTACTTCATCGCCTCAAGAAGCGAGCCGCAGGTCCCGTTCGGCAGCTTCGGTACACAGGCGTTGCCCACCGGCACACCCGTGCTGGTCACCGCGGGCAACCCATTTCTGAGACGCGACACATTGATCAGGGCGACCGCTGCTGCGGTGTTCCCGGTGCGGATGTACCCCTCAGCCGCAAGCAGGTCAATTTCGACCTTCGACATGTCGACGTAATTACTGGGCACCGAGGTGTTGAACTGCCCGAGCCCATACCGGCGGTGATCATAGAATGACTCCCCGCTTCCGGCGGCGACGACGTCGTCACCCGGAGGACGGTTCCGGATGTACTGGCCGGCCGGGAGGATGTTATTGACCGTCTGCTGCCCCGTGCAGCTCGCCGCCACGGTGCAGGCCGCACCACGGGTCGACCCCTGCGGCCAACGCTTGTCCGGCGTGGTGACGAGGAAGGCCCGACGGCTCCCCGCCGAGGTCGCGATCCAGGCCTGGTAGGCGCCCGAGGTGTCCGCCATCCCGGCATAACTCATTGGGACGGAGTGCCACCCGCCCGGAATGTAGATCTGCGATGCATCGAACCCAGCACTCCACCCCGTTGTTCCGTTGATCGAAATGAGGTGGTCGGCGGTGATGCCGTTGGTCGCGTCGGCGATGATGGTTGCCCAGGGCAGAGCGGCCCGCTCTGCCGGCGTCCGTGCTGCTGCTGCTCGGATGCGCGCTCGATAGCTGCGGGCGAGCTGGATAAACTGCGCCTGCGTCAGAGTTAGACCACTGATCCAAGTGTTCGGCAGCGTCGACATCGTACGGCCGGCGATCGTGGCTGCTGAATCGAGGAACTCCATCGCCTTCGCGTTCGCGGCAGAAGCCCCGATGAAACCGGGGATCTCAGTGGTCGACATTCCCTCATAGCCGACGGCCACCGAGTCAAACGCAATCGACAGATTCCCGACCGCCTGGCCGGCGATGAGGTACGCGAACGCGCGCATCCGATTCTCATCCGCGGCAACAAGCCCCGCCTTCCCTCCAGCGCGAAGGTTCTTGTATGCCGTGATGGCGTTAAAGGCTAGACGCTGCACCCGATGAAATTGATTGAACTCTGCCGCATTACCGCTTGCATTGTCATTGCCCAACTCGTTCGAGATGAGCGAGCGATTGGCCACACGCGCCGCCATGCCGAAGTTCGCGACGGTAGCGAAGGTCTCCTCCGACAGGATCTTGGCCTGGGTGTTCACAGACGTCGATTGACGCTGGATGTTGTTCAGCTGCGGCCCGAGCCCTGCGACGGCCTGTTCCACGGACGCGGCGTCGAAGAGCACACGCGCTACGTCAGGCACATCTTGATTGCGCACGTCGAGCCCATCACCGCAGGCGGCGAGGCCCAAGAGCGCAACGGCGCTGACCATTCGAGTGTTGAATCGCATTCTCAATCCTCAGAAAAGTTGGATGCCCGCCCGGTCGGTTCACACCGACCGGGCGGGGAACCGCATCAGAAGCTGGTGCTCAAAGCAAACGAGATAGTGCGAAGATTGGGAAAGCCGTAGGCATCAATCGCATTGAGCACTCCCGAGCCCAAGCCCCCGCCGCCCACGCCGACCTCGGGATCGAAGCCTCGGTAGTCGGAGAAGGTTAGGAGGTTACGGCCCACGAGGGTCAGCGCCCAGTCGCCGACACCGGCCAACCGGCCGATACGGTAGCCAACTGAGAGCTCACGAAGCTTGACGAACGAGGCGTCCTCGACCGTATTGTTGTTCGGCGCGAGCACGTCGTAAATGCCGCCAATGCCGCCCGTCGAGGTGGCACGGAAGTAATAGCCGATTGGCTTCGCGTCCGCGACGCCGCGGCCGGCCTGATCCGCCTCGCGGTGCATGAAGTCACCCAACGACCACTGCCGCGCCTCGTTCCACACCGACTTGCCGATCGTGGCGTCGAAGAGCGCATAGGCCGTCAGGCGCTTGTACGAGAACTGCTGTGCCGTCGACCAGCGATAGCGCGGGAGAGCCTGACCGACCGAGACGACCGGCACCGCCCCCGTAGCGTCGCGGAAGAGAATCGGGAGCCCCCAATTGAGCGCCTCCTTTCCGGTACCGCCGCCCCAAGGGGCATTGGCCGCGGCAAGACGAGTGAACCAGAGGTTCTTGGTGATCCCTTCGTCGAGCGAGGCGCCACCCGTCCAGACGATGAAACCGTCGGAGTTCCTTTGGTACTGCGACCCTGGACCACCACACTGCTCGGCGAAGCCCGCCGGCAGGTCAGAGCAGTTCTTGATGAAGCGACGGCCGAAGATCTCGCCCATGCGGCCACCTTGGAAGATCTTGAACATCGTCTCCGAGCCCTGCTGGCCGGCGGCGCTGTAGAAGAACTCCGGGATGTCGAGCCTGGAAATCTCTGAGGTGGTGCGGTCGTAATTCAGGCGAACCGAATAATTCAGGTCGCGGGTCTGGATGACCGGGATGTTGAGCGACACTTCAAAGGTGTTGTTGGAAAGCTCGCCCACATTTGACCACTGCGACGTGAAGCCACCGATCGTCGGCACCGGCACCGGCATGATCTGCCCGTCGATGATGTTCCGGGCGTTGGTGACCGTGAGGCCATACTTGTTGAAGAGCTCGAGGTCAAACCCGATCTCGGTCTCAGTCGAAACCTCTGGAGCGAGGTTCGGATTCCCGATCTGCCCGAGGCCGCCGATCAGACCGGCCGAGAGCGAGTAGGTCTCGAAGATCGCGCCGAACGGCGGGCGGTTCCCCGCCTGACCGACCGAGGCGCGAAACTTGAGGTCCGAGATCGCGTCGACGCCGAACCACGACTCCTCGCTGAGGCGGTAGGCGACCGAGCCACGACCGTAGGTCTGCCACCGGTTTGCGGCACCAAAGAGTGAGGCACCATCCCGGCGAACGAGGCCGCTCACGATATACTTGCCCTGCCAGTCGAGGTCGAGATTGGCGAACACGCCGATCTGCCGGACCGTCTGGTTATAGTTGGAGGCCGAGCGGGTGCTCGCGAGCGTCGCGTTAATCGTGTTCAGGCCCGGCACGACAAGCGTGGAACCAGAGCCCGAGACACCGCGGTCATCCTGGGCCTCATAGAGGCCGCGGAAGGAGAGGCGAGAATTGAGCTTGTCACCGAAGAACGAGCCACGCGCCGTAATATCGGTCGAGGCGTTAAGCGAGTAGGACCGGTTGGAGCTCACCGACATGCTGCCGGGATTCGGGGAGGCACAGGTGGTGCAGCGATACTCCTTCTCGGTCTTCGTCTGCTGGTGATTGTTGCGGGTGTCGAAGCCGAAATTGCCCTCGACGTCGATCCAGGTGAGCGGCTGCCAGCGGGAGGTCGCCTGCCCGAGGAAGCGGCCGATGCGGTTGAGCGGCCGGAACTGCTCCGCGTTGTACATCGGATTCTCGTTCTGCGCACCCTGCTGCTGAACAACGGTGCGAATGAAGAGACGACCCTTCGAGTCGCGCCGCAGGAGGTTCGCGCTGGCCGGCTGGCGGGTCACGCGGAACCAGTTGAAGCCCGAGTTCCAGTCCTGGGCGTCAGTATAGTTCGTGCGCACCGAGAAGTTCCAGGAGGAAGCGAGCTGCTGGTCGACGTTGAGGCGGAGCGCCGTACGGGTGTAGCCGCGCATGAAGAGCACCGCGCCCTCCTGCCGGAACTGGTTCGCCGAGGCGAAAAAGTTTGTCCGAGAGATGCGCCCCGTCGCGTCGAAAGTCCCATTCCAGGTCTGGCCGTTGGTCAGCACCGCCTGGATCGGGTTGTAGGAACGGACATAGGGCGAGATCTGATAGAGCGACCGAGCGTTGAGCGGCCCCGGGTTACGGGCGATTCCAGCGTCGTTCACGAAGTTTGCGGGGGTAAGCGCGGCGAAGGTGCCCTGATCGTTGATGCGAAGCGCCTCGGTCTCGATGTCGCGATGGTTCGCGCAATCCGGGGCCCCCGAGACAGTAATGCAGTAGCGGGAGTAGTCCTCGTTCATCAGCATGAAATGCGTGCGCGGGTATTGGTATTCGCGCTCGATGTCGGACTGGCCGTACTCCAAAAGCGAGCGGAAGCGCACGCCCTCACCGGCGTTCTTGCCGGACTTGGTCGTGATCTGGATGACGCCGTTGCCGGCGCGTGACCCGTAGAGCGAGGAGGCAGCGGCCCCCTTCACGACCTCGACGTTCTCGATGTCCTGCGGGTTGATGTCCTGGATCCCGCCCTGCGAGATGACGCCGTCGATGATGTAGAGGGGGTCCTGGCCACGGCCCGAGGCGTTGATCGACTGGGGACCACGGAGGATGACCGCCGGCGCGGCGCCGGGGCGACCCGAGGCCGAGACGATGTTGGCACCCGGCACCTTCCCCGCGAGCTGCGCGAGGGGGTTGGCACCCGGGACCGGCATGTCCTCAGCGGTCACCTGCGCCACGGTGAAGGGGAGCTTCTTCACCTCGGTGGCGCCCGACACGCCGGTCACGACGACCTGGCTGAGGCGGTTCACGTCCTGCTTGAGCTGGAAATCGTGCGTCTGCGAGCCGGCTGAGACCGTGATGGTCTTCACCGCCGGGACGTAGCCGATGGAACGCGCCCGGAGGACCGCCTGCTGCCCGCGCGCACGGGCGCCCGGGATGGTGATGGTGTAACGACCTTCCTCGTTCGTGCCCACCGAGATGGCGAGCGCCTCGATGGTGATGTTGGCACCATAGAGCGGCTGACCCGCGTCGCTGGTCACCCGGCCGGTGATCGTCGCGCTACCCTGCGCGAACGCCACCGAGGCCGAGCCCACCGAGAGGATCAGCGCGAGGATGGAGGCGGCGAGCCTCCGCATCCCGTTGCGTCCCTGCATGTGCATACCTCTGTGAAAGGGGGTTCGACTGCACGCAACACCTGCACCCCAGCCGGATGGCCGGGGGCCCAGAGAACCGATACGGTAACGCTCGGGTCAAGAACCGCGCAACCCTTGAGCGTCCCGATTGTTCCACTACCCAAATCGGAAAGCGAATCCGTTTGTGACAAAAATCACAAATGGAGATCGTCGTCCACCTGTGCTACTCCGCCGGCCGCGATCCCGTCACAAACCCGCGTTAGCTTCCCCTTCATGATCCGTCTGCTCCTCCTCTCGGCCCTCCTCGCCCCCCTCGCGGCTGGGGCGCAGCGCCCCGCCCCGGCCCCAGCCACTCGTTCGCCGGCCGGGGCCAGTGCGGTCTCCCCCACCACCGAGCGGGACGCCCGCCTCGCTCGTGCTGACCGGGGCCGTGTCCGCGGGAAGAGCGACGCCCTCTGGATCGTCGTCATCTCCGACTTCCAGTGCCCGTTCTGCAAGAAGTGGCATGAGGAGACCCTCCCGCAGATCGATCGGGACTACGTACGCACCGGGAAGGTGCAGATCGCCTACATGAACTTCCCGATCGCGAGCACGCACCCGAACGCCCCCGCCACGCACGAGTTCGCGATGTGTGCGGCGGAGCAGGAGCAGTTCTGGCCCGCCGCCGATGCCCTCTTCCGCACGCAACGGAGCTGGGGGGCGCGGCGGGACATCCGCGTCGTCCTCGACTCCCTCGCACGTGGGATCCCCCTCGATCAGCGGCGGTACGCCACCTGCATGGACAGCCGCGAGATGAAGGGGCTCGTCGACGCCGACTACGCGCGCGCCACGCAGATCGGCGTGGGGTCCACCCCCAGCTTCCTCGTCGGCGGTCGCCCATTGGTCGGGGCGCAGCCGTACGAGGCCTTCCAGCGCGCGATCGAGGCCGCGCTCGCGGAGCAGGCCAAGGCCGCCCCGCGTAGCGGTACTCCCGGCGCCCCGCACGGCCGCTGACCCTCGACGCATCGCCCCTCCACCGCGATGCACCCGCTCCTCTCCCCCGTCTATGAAGGGGTCGCGCGCGCCGCGACCCTCCTGACCCTCCTCCCCCTCCCAGGGGAGAGCAAGCTCGTCCGGTCGCTCCGCGATCGCCACGAAGCCCGCGCGAACCTGGTGGCGTGGGGCACGGCACATCGCGACCCCACGCGCCCTCTCCTCTGGGTGCACGCCCCCTCGGTGGGGGAGGGGCTGATGGCGGACCCGGTGCTCCGTGCGCTCCGCGCCGCGCACCCATCCTGGCAGCTCCTCTACACCTACTTCTCGCCGAGCGCCGCGCGTTTCGCGTCGCACCTCCCGGTCGATCTCGCTGGGCCCCTTCCCTTCGATTCCACCCGTGCCGCCGAGGCGCTGCTCGACGCGCTGCGACCCACCGCCCTCGTGGTCTCGAAGCTCGATCTCTGGCCACGGCTCACTGAGCGCGCGCACACGCGCGGGGTGCGACTCGGGATGATCTCCGCCACGTTGAGCGAGGGGTCGGGTCGGAGCGGTACGCTCGCGTCAGCACTGCTCGGAGATGCCTATGCCGCGCTGGATGCGGTCGGCGCGATCGATCCCGCCGACGCCGACCGCCTCGTGGCCCTCGGCGTGCATCGCGACCGGATCACCGTCACGGGTGATACCCGCTACGACCAGTGCGCGATACGCACCGCGGCGACCGATCGGACGAGCGCGCTCCTCGCACCGCTCGTGAGCGATCGACCCACCGTGGTCGCGGGCTCGACCTGGCCGAGCGATGAGACGGTGCTCGTGGCGGCCTGGCGCGAGGTTCGCGCGACGGTACCTGTCGCACGGCTGATCATCGCACCGCACGAACCCTCGGACGGACATCTCGGGCCCCTCGAGCGCTGGACCGCCGAGGCCGGGCTGCGGTGCGCGCGACTCGCGAACGCATCAGCCGATGACGATGTGGTGTTGGTCGATCGCGTCGGCGTCTTGCACGAGCTCTACGCCCTCGCCGATGCGGCGTACGTGGGGGGCGGCTTCCATGCAGCGGGACTCCACTCGGTGATCGAGCCCGCCTCGTTCGGTGTGCCGGTGGTGTTCGGGCCGCAGCATCGGCGGAGTCGCGATGCGTCGCTCTTGCTCGCGGCCCGTGGGGCGGAGGCGGTGACCGATGCGGAGTCGCTCGCGCGCGCCCTGCGCATCCTCCTCACGGAGCCGGATACGCGCGAGCGAGCTGGCGCGGCCGCTCTGGGGGTCGTGAACGAGGGACTTGGCGCGGCCAAAGCGTCCGTGGCGCTGGTCGAGGGTCTCATCGACCCGACCAGCGCCACGGTGCTCACCGACTGACGGGGCCCGCGCTCAGAGCTTCGTCGCCTGCTCCGTGACGACGCGCACGACATCGTCGACGACCTGGAGGAACCCGCCCTCGATCTGGAAGCGGGTCGTGCCCTCCCCCACCCGCAACACACCGCGACCGAGGGTGGTGACCATCGGCGCGTGCTGCGGGAGGATCCCCACCTCCCCGTCGAACGCCGGCGCGATGACCGACGGCGCCTCCCCCTCGAAGAGGGTGGCTTCCGGGGAGATGACGGAGACCTTCAGCGCGCGACTCACTTCAGCGCCTTGGCGTTCTCGACGACGTCCTCGATCCCGCCGGCCATGAAGAAGGCCTGCTCGGGGAGGTGGTCGAACTCGCCCGCGACGAGACGCTCGATCGAGCTGATGGTCTCCTCGAGCTTCACATACTTCCCCGGGCGGCCGGTGAACTGTTCCGCCACGTGGAAGGGCTGCGACATGAAGCGCTGGATGCGGCGCGCGCGGCCGACGATCTTCTTGTCGTCCTCGCTGAGCTCATCCATGCCGAGGATCGCGATGATGTCCTGGAGCTCCTTGTAGCGCTGCAGGATCCGCTGCACCGAGGTCGCCGCCTTGTAGTGGCGCTCGCCGACGAACTGCGGATCCAAGATGCGCGAGCCCGAGGCGAGCGGATCCACCGCCGGATAGATGCCGAGCTCGGTGATGGCGCGCGAGAGCACGACCGTCGCGTCAAGGTGAGCGAAGGCCGTCGCCGGCGCCGGGTCGGTGATGTCGTCGGCGGGCACGTAGATCGCCTGCACCGAGGTGATCGAGCCGTCGCGCGTCGAGGTGATGCGCTCCTGGAGCTCGCCCATCTCGGTCGCGAGCGTCGGCTGGTAGCCCACGGCGCTCGGCATACGGCCGAGGAGCGCGGAGACCTCCGAGCCTGCCTGCGTGAAGCGGAAGATGTTGTCGATGAAGACGAGCACGTCCGCCTTCTCCTGATCGCGGAAATACTCGGCGACGGTGAGGCCCGAGAGCCCCACGCGGAGGCGCGCACCCGGCGGCTCGTTCATCTGCCCGTAGATCAGGGCGACCTTGTCGATGACGCCCGACTCATTCATCTCGAGGAAGAGGTCGTTCCCCTCGCGCGTCCGCTCGCCCACGCCGCAGAACACCGACTTCCCGCCGTGCCCCTTGGCGACGTTGTTGATGAGCTCCATGATGACGACGGTCTTGCCGACGCCGGCGCCACCGAAGAGCCCGATCTTCCCACCCTTCACGAAGGGAGCGAAGAGGTCGATGACCTTGATCCCCGTCTCGAAGACCTCGGTCTTCGGCTCGAGCGCGACGAACTCCGGGCGCTTGCGGTGGATCGGCCAGCGTTCCGTCGACTTCGGGATCTCAGCGCCCTGGTCCACCGGCTCGCCGAGGACGTTCAGGATGCGGCCGAGCGCCGCGGCGCCGACGGGGACGGTGATCGCGCTCCCGGTGTCGTTCACGGGCATCCCGCGCACGACGGCGTCGGTGGTGCTCATCGCGACGGCGCGGACCTGATTGCGCCCGATGTGCTGCTGCACCTCGGCGACGACGCGGATCTCCTGGCCGCTCTCGGTCGTGGCCTTGATCTCGAGCGCATTGTAGAGCTCGGGGAGATGATCGGCGGGGAACTCGACGTCGAGGACGGGTCCGATGACCTGGACGATCTTGCCGACGGAGGGGGCGGTGGCGGTAGTCATGTGGGTCAGCCCTGGAGCGCGGAGGCACCGCCGACGATCTCGGCGATCTCCTGCGTGATCTGCGCCTGGCGGGCGCGGTTGTAGGTGCGACGGAGGAGGTTCAGCATCTCACCGGCGTTGTCGGTGGCGCTCTTCATCGCCGTGCGGCGGGCGGCCTGCTCGGCCGCCGCGGTCTCGACGAGCGCGCGGTAGACCGCATTGCGCACGTACGAGGGGAGCAACTCGGTGAGGATCGTCTCAGCCGAGGGATACAGCAGGTAATCCTTCTGCGCCCCGGTCGCCGACGGCGGCGTGACGGGGAGGATGCGGTCCGCGGTCGGCGGGGTGGAAAGCACTGAGTTGAAGCGCGAGCCCACCACATAGACCGCATCGAGCGCGCCCGCGGTGAAGCGCTCGATCAGGCCATCGACGAGCGAGGCCGCATCGGCGGCGCTCGGCCGATCGGTGAGATCGGTGCGCGTCGCGGCGAGCGCGCGGCCGATGTAGCCGAAGTAGCCGACGCCCTTCTTGCCGACCACATGCAATTCCACCTGCGTCCCCACTGCGTCGAGCTTGGCGAGGAGGGTCCGCACTTCCTTGATCAGGTTGGCGTTGAAGGCGCCCGCAAGGCCGCGATTGGAGGTAAGGAGGATGACGGCCGCGCGCCCTTCGCGCTCCGGCTGCCGGAGCAGCGGGAAGCGCTCGGCGAGCTCGGGGCTGTAGAGGCTCGCGATCACCTCGCCGAGCGCGCGCGCATACGGCCGCGCCGCGACGACGCGATCCTGCGCTCGCTTCATCTTCGAGGTCGCCACCATCTCCATCGTCCGCGTGATCTTGCGGGTGTTCTCGACGGACTTGATGCGCCCTTTGAGTTCTCTGCCTTTCGCCATGGTTCGAGGCTGGAGGTTGGAGGCTGAAGGCTTAAAGCGAAAAGCGCGATGCTTTCAGCTTCCAGCCTTCAGCCTTCAGCATTTAGCGGCTCTTCTTGTACTGCTCGATCGCGCGGCGGAGCTCCGGCTCGAGCTCCTTCGAGATCTGCTTGTCGCGCGTGATCGCCTCGCCGATGTTCGGGAACTGCGCCTTCATGTATGCGTGGAAGCCGGCCTCCCACTCGCGGACCTGGCTGACCTCGACGTCGTCGATGAAGCCGTTGGTGACCGCGAAGATGATCATGACCTGCTGCTCGACCGGCATCGGCTGGTACTGGCCCTGCTTGAGGATCTCGACCGTGCGCGCGCCGCGCTCGAGCTGCCGCTTGGTGGCGGCGTCGAGGTCGGAGGCGAAGGCGGCGAAGGCCTCGAGCTCACGATACTGCGCGAGGTCGAGACGGAGCCGGCCGGCGACCGACTTCATCGCCTTGATCTGCGCCGCGCCACCGACGCGCGAGACCGAGATGCCGACGTTGATCGCGGGGCGGACACCGGCGAAGAAGAGGTCGGACTCGAGGAAGATCTGCCCGTCGGTGATCGAGATGACGTTCGTCGGGATGTAGGCCGACACGTCACCGGCCTGCGTCTCGATGATCGGGAGGGCGGTCAGCGAGCCACCGGGGGCGAAGATCGTCTTGTTGTCGACGACCTTGGGATCGTTCGAGAGCTTCGCCGCGCGCTCGAGGAGACGGCTGTGCAGATAGAAGACGTCACCGGGGAAGGCCTCGCGACCCGGCGGGCGCCGGAGCACGAGCGAGAGCTGGCGATACGCCGCCGCCTGCTTGGTGAGGTCGTCGTACACGGCGAGGGTCGGCTTCCCCTCGTGGTACATGAAGTACTCGGCCATCGCGACGCCCGAGTAGGGGGCGATGTACTGCATCGGGGCCGGGTCAGAGGCCGAGGCGACGACGACGATGGTGTACTCCATCGCGCCGGCGTCCTTGAGGCGCTCCACCACGCTCGCCACGGTCGAGGCCTTCTGGCCGATCGCGACGTAGACGCAGATGACGCCCTGGCCCTTCTGGTTGATGATCGTGTCGATCGCGATCGCGGTCTTGCCGGTGCCGCGGTCGCCGATGATGAGCTCGCGCTGGCCGCGACCGATCGGGATCATCGCGTCGACCGCCTTGAGGCCGGTCTGCATCGGCTCACCGACGGGCTGACGGACGATGATGCCGGGGGCCTCCGACTCGACCTTGCGGGTCATGGTCGTGTTGATCGGGCCGTGACCATCGATCGGGCGCCCAAGTGCGTCGACGACGCGGCCGATCATCGCCGGGCCGACGGGGACCTCGAGCACGCGGGCGGTGCGACGGACCTCATCGCCCTCCTTCAGGCGGAGGTAGTCGCCGAGGACGACGGCGCCGATGTTGTCCTCTTCGAGGTTGAGCGCGAGGGCGGTGATCGTCTCGCCGGTCTCGGAGGAGCGGATCTCGAGCATCTCGCCGGCCATCGCCTTCTGGAGGCCGTAGATGCGCGCGATGCCGTCCTTCACTTCGAGGACGGAACCGACCTCTTCGACGCCGAGGGCGTTGAGGTCCGCGGCCTCAATCTCGCGGAGGAGGATGTCCTTGATCTCGCCGGGGCGAAGCGCCGTCTGGGAAGCCATGAGCGGAGTTTGGAAAGGCGGTGATGTCAGGTCGGCGCGCGGGTGCGGCGGCCGGAGGGGCGCGACGCGAAGCGGCCGGTTCAGGTACAGCTTGTGAAAATAATCACAAGGGGAGGGGGCAAGCAAGACGCTGACAGCTGAAGGCTCAAGGCTGGAAGCTTACAGCGAAAAGCTCACCGCCGTACGCTTCCAGCTTCCAGCTTTCAGCTTTCAGCTTTCAGCCTTCAGCCTTCAGCCCTCTTCACCCTCTCGACCTCGCTCCCGCCCCCTGAAAGCGTCGCATGAGATCCTCCGCGCGCAGCCGCGCCAGGGACGCCCCGCGGACCCCCAGCAGGCGCTCGCAGGTGGTCGAGAGATGCGTCGGAGAGGCGAAGCCCAGGACCCGGGCCACGTCCGGGAGATCGAAGCCGGGGTTCTTGGCGAACTCTGCCGCGGCCAATAGGCGAGCCAAATCGATGACCCGCTTGAGGTTCGGTGCTCCCCCGGCGGAGAACCGACGGCTCAGGTGCTCGCGGGTCAGACCCACCGCAGTGGCGAGCTCCTCGGTCCGAACGGCGCGTCCCCCCTGCCCCACGATCAGCCCCCACGCCTGCTGTTGGAGTGAGTTCATCAGCCCGATCGCCTCGGCGGCCGGCGCCATGGCCCGCGCGAAGCACGTCGTCACCGCATGCGGAGCGATGAGGTCGCGCTGGACGGCGTCCTCCATCCCTTCCACAAGCAGGTCTACGAATTCCCCATGGGCGAACCCCTGCGCGACCTGTGGGAGCTCGCTTGCTCGGAGCGGCGCCAGCGCGAAGAAGGGGATCGATGGGAATTCCCTCGAGAGCGCGGCGACTTCCCTGCTCTGCTCCCCTGGTGCACCGAGGTCGACGATCACCGCATCGGTGAATCGCCCGTGCAGCGCCTCGACGGTCGCGGCTGGGGAGGTCGTCAGGGTGAGCGAGCTGCGGCGACGCGGAAAGGCCTTTCGCAGGAGTGCGCGGCTCCGGTCCCGCGCCCCGAAGGCGACGATCGCCGGCGGCGGGGGCCCCACCGGTCAGGTGGCGGGAGACTCGATCGACGCGGGGGGCGCCGACGGGGTCAGGAGGTCCATCACCAACGCACGCGCCTGGCGCAACACCGCGCGCGCGTTGTCGTACGCCAACATCTGCTCGGCCTGATCGAAGGTCGCCCACCGACAGGCGGTGATCCCCTCCGCATGTTGCGGCGCGGTGCGGCGATGCTCGGTCTCGATCAGGAAGAAGTGACAGGTCTTGTGGATGCGCGCGCCGCGAAAGCGAAACTCCCAATCGATCGTCTCGACGGCGGCGCGGATGGCGAGCGCGCCAAGCCCCGTCTCCTCCCCGACCTCGCGCAGCGCGGCCTGCTCGGGATCCTCCCCCGCCTCGATATGCCCCTTGGGAAAGCCCCAATTGCGATACGAGTCGCGGATGAGGAGGACGAAGGTGCGCTCCCCGTCGCGGCGGAAGACGATCCCACCGGCGGAGACCTCTTCGCGCGCTGGGAGGCGCGAGGGAGCGCCCGGCCGGCTCGGTGTCACCGGGCGAAGGTGGACGACGGTTCGAGCTCGGCGCGCCCCTCGATGAACTGCCGGACGATGGGGTCGGTGCTCGCCTTGATCTCGTCGACGGTCCCCACCGCGCGCACCTGCCCCTCATGGAGCATTGCGATGCGCGTGCCGACGGTGTAAGCGCTCCGCATGTCGTGGGTGATGACTATCCCCGTCACCCCCAACTGCTTCTGCATGCGGACCATAAGGTCGTCGATCACCGCGCTGGTGACGGGATCGAGCCCCGTGGTCGGCTCATCGTAGAGGAGATACTTGGGACGGAAGGCGATCGCGCGGGCGATGCCGACGCGCTTCCGCATCCCGCCAGAGAGCTCGCTCGGGAGCTTCTCGCCCACCGAATCATCGAGGTCGACGAGCTCGAGAGCCTCATGGACGCGGTCGCGGTTCTGCGCCTCAGAGAGCTTCCCCTGCTTGCGCACCCCCATCGCCACGTTCTCGGCCACCGTGAGGGAGTCGAAGAGCGCCGCGAACTGGAAGACATAGCCGATCTTCCCGCGGAGCTCGTACAGGTCGCGACGCGAGAGGGTCTGCACCTCGAGGCCGTCGACGAAGACGGTGCCCTCATCGGGCTCCAAGAGGCCGACGATGTGTTTGATCGCGACCGATTTGCCGGTGCCAGAGTAGCCGATGATGACCATCGTCTCCCCTTCCTTCACGTCGAGCGTGAAGCCGCGGAGCACCTGGAGGTCACCGAACGACTTGTGGAGGTTCTCGAAGCGGATCATAGGGGCAGGGGCCAGGTGTCAGGGGCCAGACCTCAGGAATATGGTCGCGCGGGGACGGCGCCGCACCGGTCACCGAGGGGTGGAAAACAGAGAGGGCGGTCCGAACGGACCGCCCTCTGGTACCTGTCACCTGACCTCTGCCACTAGGCTGCAAAGCTGCCGAGCGCCCGCCCCACATCCCCCTCACGGAGCCGCTTGAGCGCCCGATCACGCAGCTGCCGCACCCGCTCGCGGGTCACGCCAAGCATCGAGCCGATCTCCTCGAGGGTGTGCTCGCGGCCGCCTTCGAGCCCGAAGTAGAGGCGGAGGACCTTCGCGTCGCGCGGCGGGAGGGTGCCGAGCGCGTGCTCGATCTCGTCGTTGAGGAAGCGGTTCATCGCCTCCTCCTCGGTGTCGGGCATCTCGTCAGCGACGAATCGCTCGATGAGGGAGCGATCGCCATCGGGGTCCATCGGGGCGTCGAGGCGGACGTCGCCGGTGTTGAGCGCGGCGAGCGACTGCACGACGTCGACGGAGAGGCCGGTGAGCTGCGAGAGCTCTTCCGGGGTGGGCTCGCGCCGGAGCTTCTGGCGGAGGATCTCGGAGGCCTTGATGATGCGCGAGAGGTCCGCGGTGCGGTTGAGCGGGACGCGGACGGTGCGACCCTGACGCGCGAGCGAAGAGAGGATCGCCTGACGGATCCACCAGACGGCGTAGGAGATGAACTTCACCCCCTGATCGGGATCGAACTTCCGGGCGGCGGTGAGGAGGCCGACGTTCCCTTCCCCGATGAGGTCGATGAGGGGGAGACCGCGGTTCTGGTACTTCTTGGCCACGGAGATGACGAAGCGCAGGTTGCGCTTCACGAGCTCCTGCAGGGCGTCCTGGTCGCCGGCGCGGATCTTCCGCGCGACCTCGATCTCCTCGTTCCCCTTGAGGAGGGGGTACGTGGACACCTCATAGAGGTACTGATCGAGGATGTCGCGCTCCGGCTCCGCCGGGGCGATCCCGGCGGGGGCGGTGCGGCGCTTACGACGTTTGGTGTCGGTGGTCATGTCGGTGGAACGAATGAAGATACGAGCGAGCCCAAAGATAGAACGCGGCGGGATTTCCGCTAGGTTCCGCCTTGACCCCTGCAGTACGCTCGGATAGCTTCTTTGGTTCCTGACGGACACCCCGGTAACGGGATCCTCACGGGGGCGTAGCTCAGTTGGGAGAGCGCTTGAATGGCATTCAAGAGGTCAGGGGTTCGATTCCCCTCGCCTCCACTGCCGGGACGCGGTCGGAACGCGGCGCGGCGTGGGTGGTAGGCTGGGTGACCGGTGACAGTTGGACGGGGCGCGGGTCGGCTCCGGTACGCGGGAATAGCTCAGTTGGTAGAGCACAACCTTGCCAAGGTTGGGGTCGCGGGTTCGAGTCCCGTTTCCCGCTCTCGGGCGGTTAGCTCAGTTGGTTAGAGCGCCACGTTGACATCGTGGAGGTCACAAGTTCGAGTCTTGTACCGCCCATCGCCCCACGAACGGTCTCCGGTCGTGGGGCGTCGTCGTCTTCGATCCGCCGCCGACCGCGGCGGGGTTCCCTCAGCCCCACGACCGATGCGCCTCTCTCGCGCCCTGCCGGCCCTCGCGCTCCTCGCCGCCCCCGTCCGCCTCGTCGAGGCGCAGGGGGAGTGCCCCGTGGAGACCCTGACCCCCACGGCCCTCACCACGGTCACGCTCTCCGTGAACCGGGCGGTGCAGGCCGACTCCGCCTCGGCGCCGAAGGCGCTCCGAGATGCGATGAAGGGGCTGAGCGATGAGAAGAAGTTCGCTGCCAACCTCGTCGGCGCCGGCTTCCTCAAGGCGCAGATCTACGTCCTCTGGATGCACCAGGCGGGGACCTCGGAGACGATGACCCCCGAGCAGCTGGGGGTGAACGTGCCGAAGGGGCAGACGAGCCAGCCGATCGACCTCGCGCGGGCCGCGGACTCCCTGCTCACGGTGGTCGAGGCGGCGGGGCCGGCCTGCGCCGAGCTGACGCTCCAGTGGCGGCAGTCGAAGCCGTGGACCGAGCGAATCAACAAGGCGTACACCGCCTTCGGCGCCGGCAACATCGACTCCGCCTCGTACTGGGCCGACCGGGCCTCGCTGCTCTACGCCATCTCGCCCTTCGTCTACAACATCAAGGCGCAGCTCGCGAGTGCGCGGGGCGATACCCCGACGATGCTCGCGCAGCTCCGGCTCGCCGTCGCCGCGGCCGCGAAGGACACCTCGCTCGCGGAGACGGAGAAGCAGCTGCGCTTCCAGCTCGCCTCCACGGCGCAGACTTATGCGATGACCGATGGCGCCGCGCAGAAGGCGGCGTTGAACGCGGAGGCATTGGCGCTCTTTCAGGGGCTCCTCGAGAAGTATCCGTCGACGATGGACGGGACCTACGCCTTCTCGGCGGGGAGTGAGATCGTGCAGCTGCAGGGTGATTCGGCGGCGACGCGGACGTTCCTCGCCCCGCTGGTCGCGAACTCGGCGAAGTACACCGACCTGACGCTCTTGCTGGGTGCGGAGACGGCGCGCGCGAGCCAGCGGTCGGGCGACGCGATCGCACTCTATGAGGGCGCCCTCGCCAAGAATGCGAACATCCGTGACGCGAACTACTTCCTCGCGTACTTGTACTACGAGGCGAAGCAGGCGGAGAAGATGCTCCCGCTCACCGATCGGTTGATCGCGATCGACCCGTCCAACGGCGACAACTACCTGATGAAGGCCTACGCCTATTCGCTGTTCGCGGCGGCGGAGAAGGATCCCAAGAAGAAGGCTGAGTACCAGCGGTTGCAGGACTCGCTCTCCGCCGAGGAGGCGAAGCTCGCGGCGGCGCACAAGATGCAGATCACGCGATTCGAACGTCGGGCGCAGGGGGCCGCCCTGGGCGGCGCGGTGGAGAACCTGGCGAAGGTGGCGCGACCGTTCACCGTTACGGTCGAGTTTATGGATGCGAAGGGGGAGGTGCTTCAGACCATGACGGCCGAGGTCCCGGAGACGGCCGCTGGAGCGCGGAGCAACTTCTTGCTCGAGCCCACCACGGTGGGGATCGTGGCGTTCCGGTATCGCCCGCTGGTGATGCCGCCGGCGGCGGCGCGTCCCGCCGGGCCCGCTCGTCCGGTGGCCCCGGTGCGTCGTCCTTGATCGACGCGTTGACCCTGTGATCAGGGGGGTCTATCTTTTCGGACTCTCCCCCTTCGCGGGTCATCGCGAGGTGAGGGTGCTGGGCGCTCGTAGCTCAATTGGATAGAGCATCTGACTACGGATCAGAAGGTTGGGAGTTCGAGTCTCTCCGGGCGCATGGAAGCAGGTGACAGGGGACAGGTGTCAGAAAAAGTCTTTACCGTGAGTTCGGGGCGTAGCTTAGCCCGGTAGAGCGCCTGCTTCGGGAGCAGGAGGTCGGAGGTTCGAATCCTCTCGCCCCGACTGATGGAAAGGAGAGTCCCGCATAGAGTCAGCTCGATGCGGGGCTCTTCGTTTCTGGTGGTTGAATCCGCAGGTGCCTCGGCTAGTATCCACCTAGTATCCACCGCCTGTGGAATCTAGCACCCCGTTGAGGAGGAAGTCGGGGAGAGCCTTACGCCCCCGTCCACCATACCGGGTCGTGATGCGCCGCCGAGGGGACGGTCGCGCAGTGAGAATCGCTTGCCTATTATCGCCCCACTCAATACCGTGGGAGAAAGACATCGCCAGAGGGCATTCCGGTCAAAATTGAGGTCCGCGTGAACAAGTCGTCCGCCCCAATCCTTGCAGGAACCCTCGCTGGCGTACTCGCCCTATCTCTCGCCTGTTCCGGAGATGGACCGACTGCGGTGGTGGCGGGTCCCCCAGCTTCGCTGCTCATCACGGGGGGACAGGACCAATCCATAATCGTTGGCAAAGAGCTGCCGACCATCCTCGAAGTGAAGATTGTCGACGCGCAGCAACGACCGGTCAAAGGTCAGGTGGTCAACTTCCGGGTCATTTCGGGTGGGGGGAGCGTCTTTGCGGGCGTTGCCATCACCAGCGACAGCGGGATTGCCAAAGAGCGGTGGACCCTTG
>VHBP01000005.1 GCA_016871915.1 Gemmatimonadota bacterium | reverse complement strand
TGACACGTACTGCCGGATATGCGTGAGGTCCTTCTCCTTATCGGACCCGTTCACGACCATCATCAGGTGGTCGGCGTAGCGATAGACGAGGCAGTCGTCGACGAAGGTGCCCTGCTTGGTGAGGATCGCCGAGTAGTGGACCTGCCCGATCCCGAGCGACGCGACGTCATTGGTCGTGACGTAGGTGACGAAATCGATCGCCTGAGGGCCACGGATGATGAACTCCCCCATGTGGCTGACATCGAAGACGCCGCAGGCGTTGCGGACGGCTTGGTGCTCCGCGGTGATGCCGGTGGGGTACTGGATCGGCATCTCGAAGCCGGCGAAGGGGACGATCTTGGCGCCGGCCGCGAGGTGGAGGTCGTAGAAGGGGGTGCGCTTGAGCGGGACGGAGCTGGCGGACATCGCGGGAGAGGTCAGGGTGCGGCCCAGACGCGACCGTTCATCAAATATGCCGAAACGGCAGACCCCAGCCCAGAGGTGGGACCCCAACAGCGACCCTCCCCCTCGGCCCAAGTAACGAGCCGAAGGATCTGGTCAGCGACCCCGACGCTTCTTCGTGGATCCCGACGGGGGTGTGCCCACCGGCCGCCCATCGGCACCGACGATGATGATCGGCCCCTTTTCGATGTCGTCCTGGAGATGGATGCCCTTGTCCTCCAACTGCAGGCCCGCCATCAGGTTGGTCTGGACGAAGAAGAAGTCGGCCTTGGTCTCGTCGACCACGTACCCGAGGTCCTTGAGCGAGGCGACGGTCAACACGCTCAGCGGATTCTCCCCTGAGTTGAGATACCCGGTCATGAGCTCGGTGCGCAGCACCGCCTCGCGCCAGTGCGAGTTGATCGTCCCCGACCCACAGCTCGTGGGCACTCCAGTCACACAATTCTCCACTGGGACCTTCTGCCCACCGGTGTAGGTGCTGCCACCAATGGCGTTGAAGGCGACGACCGCGTTCGCGCCAGAGAAGAACGTGTCCTGCTTGTTCGAGGTGCTGGAGGCTTGCTGCAGGAGCGACTTGGCATTCCAGAGCGTGCCGATCCCGAGCACATGCCCCATCTCGTGCAGGATGACGTTCGCGAAGCTACCGGCATTCTCGAGGTTGGCGAGATCCGCGGTGTCGAAGCGCATGGTGCCTAGGACAGTGAGCCCGCCGTTGGTCGCTTGGCGGATGGAGCAAGGCCCCGCAGATCCAAGTACGGCGCCGGGACCGTCAATCAACTCGAGTCGCACGATGATTATCACGTCATCGACGATCTCCGTGAGCGCATCAGGTGAATTGCAGCTTCCTGCCGGAAAGTTAAGCTGCTGCACCGGGAGATCGCCCGTGATGATCGTCTCCCACCTCGTGGCGGCCTGCGCGAAGGTGTTGAGCTGTGAGACTGTCGGCATTGTGACGAAGCGCAAGCCGACGTCGAACCCCGCCGTGCTAGCCTTCCCCGTCGCCGAGAAGATCGCGGGGTTCCCCGCCCCAACCGTCATCCCCGCGACCGTCGCCGAGAGTACATTCGGGCCCGTCGCGAGGGTCCAGCTTCCCACGCTCGCGACTCCGCTCGCATTAGTCGTCGCGGTCGCGCCCGTCACCGATCCAACGCCCTCGACCGTCGCGAAGGTGACCGAACGATTGGCGACCCCATTCCCGCACTCATCGAGCACCTCGACCTGCGGGGCGGTGCCGACCGCGCTCCCCGGCGCGACGACCTGCCCATTCCCCGCCTTCACCCGCACCGTCTTCGGCACCCCGATCGCACACCCACGCACCTTGAGGATATACGTCCCGCGCTCCCCCGGACCCCAGGTCGTCGCTCGGATAAGATAGGCGCCTGCATTCAGCGTGCTCGTCAGGCGCGAATCGCGCTGCACACCGTTTACGATGTCATCATTCGCGTTGAGCGAGTCCCCCGTCACCGCGTTGTACAGGAAGAGATAGGGATCCTCGATCCCGGTCAGCTTCGTCATCTCAATGATGACCGAAGTCTGCGCCGTGAGCGTCAAGAGATAGAAATCGAAGCGGTCGTTCTCGGAATCCGACCCCACAGGGCGTACCCAAGAGCAATCAGTATCGCTGAGACTCCCGATGACGCTGTCCCCCACCGCGATCGGCGTCGCCCCCCCGGCGGTGCACGGATCGAGAATGCTTTCCACCGTGAAGACGACCGGCGTGAACCCCGCCACCCTCGCCTCGAGCGTATTCGTGCCGACCGCGGGCCCCATGGTCCACGACCCGACGGTCGCGATTCCATTCGCATCGCTCGAGACACTCTCCCCGGTCACCGAGCCACCCCCACCAGTCACCACGAAGGTCACCGTCCGCCCCGCGACCCCGTTCCCATGCTGGTCGACGACCTTCACCGCCGGCCGGATCGGGACCGCGGTCCCGAACTTCACCCGCTGCCCATTCGCGAGCACGTTCGGCGCGGTGATCAGCGCGGTCGGATCGTCGGGGAGCCCCGACGCGGTGAAGAGCGCGGCCGACCCATTGCCAGCGACCGTCGCCGAGACGCTCTGCTGCGTCCCCGCCGTCTTACCGAGGGTCCACTGCACGCTCGCCAATCCCGCCGCGGTCGTCGTCGCCGTCGCCGCGGAGAGGGTGCCACCGCCGCTCACCACGGTGTACGTCACCGTCGCGCCCGGGATCGCGCTGCCCAACCGATCCTCGACCTTCACCTGCAAGGCCTGCGGGAGCGCGGTCAGCACCTTCGCCGTCTGACCATTCCCCGCGACCGCGATCGGCGAGACCGGCGCCTGCTGCACCGTCACGTTCACCGTCTGCGTGATCGTCTCGACCGTCGCGGTGATCTGCGCCGTCCCATTGCCCACGGCGGTGATCACCCCGGCGCTCGACACGGTGGCCACCGTCGCGGCGTTGGAGCTCCAGGTGGGCACTACCCCGACCATCGCCTTCCCCTTCTGATCGATGATGGTCGCCGTGACGGTGCTCGTCGCCCCGATCGCATCAAGGCTGAGTCCCGATGCGGAGAGCGTCAACGTCGTAGCCTTGAGCGGCTCGGTCGGGCTCGAGCAGGCGTGGATCCCGAAGCCCAACACCAGGGCGACGGCGACAAGGGGGAGGGTGCGAAGAGTCATATCCTATAGATGTACAGGACCGACTCCCGGAGGGCAATACGAGCGGTAGATTCCGGCATCCCTCCGCCTTGGACATCGATGCGACTCCGACTCACGGCCCTCCTCCCCCTACTTGTCCTCCTCGCCGGTTGCACCAACACCGGCCCCTCGGTGACTGACCTCGCGCGTTGGGAGACCCGCGCCGCTGCGACGACGATCACCCGCGACGATTGGGGGATTCCGCACATCACCGGCATGACCGACGCCGACGCGGTCTTCGGGATGATCTATGCGCAGGCGGAGGACGACTTCAACCGTGTCGAGATGAACTATCTCACCGCCTTGGGGCGTCGCGCCGAGGCGGAGGGGGAGAAGGCCCTCTGGCAGGACCTGCGGATGCGGCTCTTCATCGATCCCGACTCACTGCAGGCCCTGTATGGCCGGAGCCCGGCGTGGCTGCGCACCCTCATGGATGCCTGGGCCGATGGGCTCAACTACTACCTGCACATCCATCCGGAGACGCGACCGAAGGTCCTGACCCGCTTCGAGCCCTGGATGGCGCTCGCCTTCACCGAGGGGAGCATCGGCGGCGATATCGAGAGCATCTCGCTCGCGGGGCTCGAGCGGTTCCACACCGACAGCGCCACCGCGACGACGGTCGCGAGCTGGCAGCCCTATGAGCTCAAGGAGCCGAGCGGGTCGAACGGCTTCGCGATCGCCCCTGCGAACAGCGCGACGGGGCACGCCCTCCTCCTGATCAATCCGCACACCTCGTTCTTCTTCCGCGAGGAGTTGCAGATGACGAGTGAGGAGGGGCTCAATGCCTACGGTGCGGTGACCTGGGGACAGTTCTTCGTCTATCAGGGGTTCAATGACCGCGCGGGGTGGATGCACACCTCGAGCGGCGCCGATGCGATCGACGAGTATGCGGAGACGGTGACGCGCACCGCCACCGGATGGACGTATCGGTATGGGAGTGAGGAACGCGCGGTGCTCGTGGATACCGTGACGATCCAGATGCGCACGGATGGCGGGCTCCAGCCGCGCCGCTTCCCCGTCTACCGCACGCACCATGGACCGATCGTCCGCACCGAAGGGGATCGGTGGATCGCCGTCCGTCTCATGCATGACCCGATCACGGCGCTCACGCAGTCGTATACGCGGACCAAGGCGCGGTCGATCGCCGAGTTCCGGAAGACGATGGACCTGCACACCAACTCGTCGAACAACACCGTCTACGCCGATGCCGACGGGCATATCGCGTATTTCCACGCGAACTTCGTCCCGAAGCGCGACGCGCGCTTCGATTGGCGGAAGCCGGTCGATGGGAGCGATCCCGCGACCGAGTGGGGGGCGCTTCACACAGTAGATGAGAGTCCACTGGTGATCGATCCGCCGACGGGGTGGATCCAGAACACGAACAACTGGCCCTATTCAGCGGCGGGGCGCTTCAGTCCGCGCCAGCGCGACTTCCCGGCGTACATGGACTGGTATGGGGAGAACCCGCGCGGGATCCATGCGCTCGAGGTATTGCAGGCGCGTCGCGGCTTCACGCTACAGACCTTCATCGATGCGGCGTACGATCCGCATCTCACCGCCTTCGATCCGCTCCTCCCCGCGCTCTTCTCCGCCTACGACCGACTCGGCGGCGCCGCACCGGAGCGCGCCCGCTTCCGTGAGGTGATCGACACGCTCCGGCGCTGGGATCGGCGCTCGAACACCAACTCCGTGGCGACGACGGTCGCCGTGCTCTTCGGCGAGGCGCTCTGGACCGCGTCGCGCACCGATCCGGAAGCGGAGGGGATGGACCTGCTCGCGTTCATGACGACGAAGAGCCAGTCCGCGATGCGACTCGCGGCGCTCGACAGCGCCGTCACACGACTCGAGCGGGACTTTGGCACATGGCGCACCCCGTGGGGAGAGATCAATCGCTTCCAGCGGCTCACCGGCGACATCGTCCAACCGTTCAATGATTCGGGGCCGAGCCTCCCGGTGGGGTTCACCTCGTCACGGTGGGGGTCGCTCGCGGCGTTCGGCGCGCGCACCTGGCCGGGGACGAAGAAGCTGTACGGGACGCTGGGGAACAGCTTCGTCGCCGTGGTGGAGTTCGGCGACACGCTCCGCGCGCGCGCGGTGACCGCCGGCGGCCTGAACAGCGTCCTAGGGTCCAAGCACTTCAACGATCAGGCGATGCGCTACACCACGGGGGACCTCCGCGAGGTCTACTTTCACCCCTGGCAGCTGGACGGGCATACGGAACGGCGCTACCGCCCGGGTGAGCGATAGCGCCGCCGTCTGCGCGCGTGGCGTCCCTCGCCCGGACGAGGGACGCCACGGCGATCACTTGATGGTGACGCCCAACTCGCTCTTGGCGCCGGTCCCCTTCCCGACCAGCTCCATCACATAGGTCGGCTGCTTCCCGCTGTCCATCGCCTGGAACTTGACCCAGCCGCCGGTGGTCGATTCATCGACCCACCAACTCAGGGTCCCGCCCGGCTGACCGAAGCGCACATGGCGCGCCTTGAACGTGCCGGCGGGGGTCGTGATGGTCTCTATCCCGACCGTCGCCCCCTCGACTGACTCCGGGGTCGGGCGTGAGCGGAAACTCCCCATCATGTTCCAGGTGCTCCACTGCTCGGGGACGAGCATCTCCTGCGGCTCGGGATTGTCGGGGAGCTTGGCGCGCATCCGCACGAGCTCCTGCACGAACTCATTCCCCGTCTCGGGCCGGAAGAGCGCCTCGAGGATCACCGTATCGGCCTGGCTCTTGTCGAAGCGGGTGATCGTCTTGATCCGCCACCACTGCGCCCCATCGGTCTGCTTCCCGATATACGCGCGCTCCGTCTCCTGCGTCATGTTGTCCTCGCCGATGCGCGTGTTCCACTTGGTCCACTCGCCCGGCTGATAGGGACGCTCGAAGACGGTCGCCCCCGAGGAGAACTGCATGCTGAAGAGCTGGGAGATCCAGGTCCAGGCGTAGTCTCCGGTCCAGCTCGCTCCGGCCATCGCCATCCCCGCGCTCCCCACGATCTTGTTCGCCGCCCGCTCGATCGCTCCGGCGATCTTGTCGCCACCCGCGACATAGACCCCGGTCGGGCCAGCCATCGCCTTGGCGAGATCGCTCTCGCGACGCTTCAAGAGATCCAACGTCGGCGGGGTGAACCCGGTGCGATCGCCGGCGAGATACCCGCGGAGTCGATCCCGCAGATTCCGATACTCCGGCAACTGGAAGCCGCCCGCCTGCGCCGCCGCATTCTCCGGCCCATCGAGGATCTTCTGGCGCTCCTTGCGCAACGACTCGGCGTCGGGGCCGCACTTGGCCTTGATGGCGGCCCGCGCCGCGATTTGCCCCAAGCGACCTGCGACGATCCCGCCCCCGGTCTCGAAGTCCCGCGCACACTTCTCGTACTTGGTGATCTTCGCCTCAGCGTCCTCGAGTTGGGTGCGGACGTTCCCCGTCTCCGCCTGCTCCTTGGCCGCCGAGACGAGGAACCGATCGAAGACCGCTTCGACGATGTCGAGGACGCGGTTGGACTGGGCGCGCGCCGGGGCCGGCAGGAGGAGGGCGGCGGCGAGGAGCGAGGCGACGAACCGAGTAGGACGCATACGATCTCTGGGGTGGCGGCGGGACGGCCGGCCGATCGGGCTGACCATGACCGATAAGGGTGCACCCCCATCTGCGATCCGCCAGCGCCCTGCGGTGGTGGGGCCTCGTCGAGGGTGCGAGATTCACCGGATGCACCGACTCCTCCGGACTCCCCTCTTGGCGATGGCGCTCGCCGTCGCCCCGCAGATGCTCTCCGCCCAGCCCCTCTCCCCGGCGGAGCGCCTCCCCGTCATCCCTGCCCCGGCCTTGGTGACGATGGGCTCGGGGGCGTGGACTCCCGCGGGACGCCTCCCCGCCTTCCTCCCGGACGCGACCGAGGCGCAGCTCCGACGCGCGGGGATCACCTTCGCGTCGGCGGATGCCGCGGCGCTCGATGGCCCCGAGGGATATCGGCTCGACGTCGCGACGGCTGGGGTGACGATCGCCGCGGCGAGCGAGGCGGGTCGCTTCTATGCCCTACAGACGCTGCAGCAGTTGGTGGACGCGTCGACTGGCGGACGGATCCCCGCCGTCACGATCGCCGATGCGCCGCGCTTCTCTTGGCGCGGGCTGCACCTCGACGTCGGTCGGCACTTCCAACCCGTCGCCTTCATCAAGCGCTATCTCGACCTGATGGCGCGCTACAAGCTGAACGTCTTCCACTGGCACCTCACCGAGGACCAGGGGTGGCGGATCGAGATCAAGAAGTACCCGCGCCTCACCGAGATAGGGAGCTGCCGGAAGGAGACGATCCTCGCCAAGAACTTCAGCCCGTACGTCGGCGATGGGATCCGCTATTGCGGCTTCTACACGCAGGAGGAGATCCGCGAGGTGGTGGCGTACGCCGCCGCGCGCCAGATCACGGTGGTCCCGGAGATCGAGATGCCGGGGCACACCGTCGCGGCGCTCGCCGCCTATCCACAGTACGCCTGCACCCCGGGACCGTTCGAGGTGCTCACGATCTGGGGGGTCTCGGACGACATCTTCTGTCCCTCCGAGGAGACCTTCGCCTTCCTGCAGGACATCATGACCGAGGTCCTCGCCCTCTTCCCAAGCCGCTTCATCCACATCGGCGGGGACGAGGCGCCGAAGACGCGCTGGGATGCGAGCCCACTCGCGCAAGAGGTGATCCGTCGCGAGGGGCTGAAGGATTCGCATGAGTTGCAGAGCTGGTTCATCCAGCGGATGGAGCGTTGGCTCGCCGCGCGTGACCGTCGCCTCATTGGATGGGATGAGATCCTCGAGGGCGGGCTCCCCGCCGGCGCGACGGTGATGAGCTGGCGCGGGATCGGCGGTGGGATCGCCGCGGCGCGCGCTGGCCACGACGTGGTGATGACGCCGACCTCGCATCTCTACTTCGATTACTACCAGGGGGACGAGCGCATCGAGCCACTCGCGATCGGCGGACTCCTCACCTTGGAGCGCGTCTACTCCTACGAGCCGATCCCCGAGGCGCTCACCGCGGACCAAGCGAAGCACATCCTCGGCGCACAGGGCAATGTCTGGACCGAGTATCTCAAGACGGCGGCGAACGTGGAGTACATGGCCTTCCCACGGGCCCTCGCGCTCGCTGAGCTGACCTGGTCGTCGCGCGAGCGGCGGAGCTGGCCGAGCTTCGAGGCGCGGCTGCCGCAGGCGCTCCGCACCTTGGATCGGCTCGGGGTGAACTACCGGCTGCCGCATGTCGTCGGGCTCGATGTCGATGTGCTGACGCTCGATGCCACCACGATGGTGACGCTCTCCGTTCCGATCGCGAACGCCGTGATCCGCTATACCACGGATGGAAGCGACCCCACCGCGAAGAGCCCACGATACGAGAGACCGCTCACCCTGCCGGTGACGACCGCCGGGACGCGCGTGACGGCGCGCGCCTTCACCGCAGAGGGCAAGGCGAGCCCGCCGCGCGCCGCGACCTTCCGTCGTACCACGTATCGTGCGCCCGAGTCGATCGACGCGCACACGCTGCAGGCGGGGCTCGCACTCAGCTATCACGAAGCGTCGCTGAATACGGTTGTGCCGCTGGACACCCTCGCCGTGGTGCGCCGAGCGGTCGCGACGATGATCGCACGCACCGGATCGGAGCGCGCCGAGGGTTACGGTCTCGTCTTCCGCGGATTCCTTACCGTGCCAGCGGACGGGATGTACGAGTTCGCCTTGGCCTCCGATGATGGCAGTACGCTCGCCATCGGGGAGCCCATCGTCATCGACAACGATGGGCTCCACGGTACGCAAGAACGAACCGGGATGATCGCTCTCCGTGCGGGGTCGCACCCGATCACGGTGCGATTCTTCCAAGCGGGGGGCGGCGCCGATCTCTGGCTCAAGGTGCGCACCACCGGTGGCCCCTGGCAGGAGGTCCCGGCGACCTGGCTGTGGCACCGGCCGTAGGATGTACGCCTCGGCTCATTCGCAGCGATCCTGATGGCACGCATCCCGTGGCGCCGCATCCGGCGCATCATCGCCTGGATCGCCGCCATCCTCCTCCTCGGCCCCTTCGTCGCGATCCTCCCGCTCAATCTGGTGCAGCCACTCACGACCGCGGTGATCCTGCAGCGGAGCGTCCAGCGCGCGATCGACGGCAAGCGTCCGATCTACCCGCGCCGCGATGTGGTCTCGCGCACGGCGATCTCCGCGAACCTCCGGCGGGCAGTGCTCGCCGCCGAGGATGATCGCTTCTATCTCCACTGGGGGTTCGACCTCGAGGAGATCGAGAAGGCGATCGCGCGCGCGAAGCGTGGGGGACGCTTGCGTGGCGCCTCGACGATCACGCAACAGGTCGCGAAGAACCTCTTCCTCTGGGAGGGGCGCTCCTTCGTGCGGAAGGGGTACGAGGCGTATCTCACGCTCGTGCTCGAGCTCTGCCTCCCGAAGGATCGGATCCTCGATCTCTATCTGAATCTCGCGGAGTGGGGCGATGGGATCTTCGGGGCGGAGATGGCGGCGCAGAAGCACTTCGGTGTGCCGGCCGCCAAGCTCACCCGCGAACAGGCCGCCCGCCTCGCCGCAATCCTCCCCAGCCCTCGCCGCTGGTCCCCTCGTGGTGCCGTCGCCTCGGCCCGCGCGGGTATAATCCTTGAGAAGATGCAGTACGCCGCTCCGCGTCCCTAACACCACGACCGTCCCATGCGCCTCCGGTCCCTCGTCCGCTCCCTCCCCCTCGTCGCCGTCGCCCTCACGACGAAACTCGCTGCACAGCAACGCCCGGCCCCGACCCCGGCCAAGGCACCGGCGAGGGCACCAGCCAAGCCGCCGGCGAAGCCGCGCACGACCGCGGCGAAGGCGGCCGCCGTGCCAGCGATCCCTGCGCCGATTCCCGTCACGCACTTCGCGAACCTGCGGTGGCGGTGGGTCGGCCCCGCGCGCGGTGGCCGTGTCACCACGGTGACCGGTGTCGATCAGGAGACGCACACCTTCTACTTCGGCTCGACCGGCGGCGGCGTCTGGAAGACGACCGATGCCGGCGCCCTCTGGGTGAATGTCACCGATGGTGAGATCGACGTCGGCTCGATCGGCGCGATCGATGTCGCCAACAGCGACCCGAACATCGTCTATGTGGGCAGTGGCTCCGATGGCTACCGCTCGAACGTCTCGATCGGCCGCGGGGTCTGGAAGTCGACCGACGCCGGGAGCACCTGGCGCACCGTCGGGCTCCGTGAGGTGGGGAACATCGGCGCGCTCCAGATCCACCCGACCAATCCCGACATCGCCTTCGTCGCCGCGATCGGCGACCCCTTCCGCCCGACCAATGCGCGCGGCGTCTATCGCACCGTCGATGGCGGGAAGAGCTGGAGCCGCGTGCTCTACGTGAGCGATTCGACCGGCGCGGTGGATCTGGAGTTCCACCCGACCGACCCCAGCATCCTCTACGCCTCGATGTGGCGCGCCGAGCGCAAGCCGTGGACGATCATCTCAGGAGCACGCGAGGGTGGGATCTACAAGAGCACCGATGGTGGGAGCACCTGGCGTCGTCTCGCGAAGGGACTCCCTGACAGCCTGATCGGGAAGAGCAACATTGCGGTGAGCCGTGCCGCACCGAACCGCGTCTACGTGCTGATGGAGGCGAAGCCGGGGAACGGCCTCTATCGCTCCGACGATGCCGGGGAGTCGTTCACGCAGGTCTCGACCTATGATCAGCTGATCACCCGCCCCTTCTACTACACGACCATCACCGCCGATCCTACCAACGCCGACGTGGTCTACGCGGGGGCCGAGGGGTACTTCAAGAGCACCGATGGCGGGAAGACGTGGAACCCGATGCGGACGCCGCACGGCGACAACCACGATCATTGGATCAACCCGCGCGATGGCCGCATCATGATCCAGGCCAACGACGGTGGGGTGAACGTCTCGCTCAACGGCGGGAAGACGTGGAGCACCCAGTACAACCAGCCGACATCGGAGATCTACCAGGTCTACGTCGACAACCAGTTCCCGTATCGGCTCTACGGGGCGCAGCAGGACAATTCGACGTTGATCCTCCCCTCGCTGCCCGTCGGGAGCGCGGGGTTCGACGACCCGATCCAGGGGTGGCGCTCGGGCCCGGGGTGCGAGACGGGGCCGATCATGCCGCACCCGATCAACCCCGACACCATCTACGGCTCGTGTAAGGGCCAGTTCTCCCGCATGTCGCTCAAGACAGGCCAGGAGAAGCACTACTGGGTGGGAGCGCAGTCGCTCTACGGGAATGCCGGGAAGGATCTCATCTACCGCTTCCAGCGCGTCTCACCGATGGAGGTCTCGCCGCACGACCCGAGCGTGCTCTACTACGGCTCGCAGCATGTGCATCGCACGCGCGACGAGGGCGTGACGTGGGAGACGATCTCCCCCGATCTCACCTGGAACCCTGCGGAGAAGCAGGGGATCTATCCCGGTGAGCCGATCACCGTCGACAACACCGGTGAAGAGTTCTTCTCCACGCTCTATGCGATCCGCGAGTCCCCGCTCGAGCGCGGGGTGATCTGGACCGGTGCGAACGATGGCCCCTTCGCGATCACGCGCGACAACGGCGCCACCTGGCAGCGGATCACGCCGCCCGGGCTCGAACTCGGCGGACGCGTCCAGAACATCGAGCCCTCACCGCATCGGAAGGGATCGGCGTACTACGCCGTGCTCCGCTATCTGTTGGGCGACCACCGCCCGTTCATCTACAAGACCGACGACTACGGGAAGACGTGGACGCTGTTGACCACCGGCACCAACGGGATCCCAGCGGACGAACCAGTGCGCGTCGTGCGTGAGGATCCCGATCGTCCGGGGCAGCTCTACGCCGGCACCGAGTTCGGGGCGTATGTCTCGTTCAACGACGGGAAGAGCTGGCAGTCGTTGCAGCTGAATCTGCCCGCGACCCCGATCACCGACATGAAGGTCCACCAGAAGGACCTCGTGATCTCCACGCAGGGACGCGGTTTCTGGATCCTGCACAACATCACCCCGCTCCATGGGGCGGGGCAGATCGCCGCAGCAGCGCAGGGGCATCTCTTCGCCCCGGTGACGGCGGTTCGCCGGCGCTACCGCACGGGGTTCGGTGGACTTGAGAGCGCGCGCGTCAGCGACTCCGATCCGCAGTATCCCCAGGCCGGCGCGACGATCGACTACTGGTTCCCGCGCGACCCGACCACGGAGGTGACGCTCGACATCCTCGACGCGACGGGTGGGGTGGTGCGGCGCTTCTCGAGCCGAGCCGCTGGCGAGCGGTTGGTGCTACCGGCCGAGCCCTCGATGCGTGGCCCGATGTGGGAGCGGATTGGGACGCCGCGGCTCCCGGCGGTGGCGGGACACAATCGCTTCGTCTGGGATCTCACCCTCGCCGGTCCGTGGGAGGCCAACGCGCAGCGCAGCGGGCGGAACGGCCCCACGATCGTGCCAGGGAATTATCAGGTGCGGATCACCGCCGGCGCGTGGACCGCGACGCGTCCGCTGATCATCACGAGCGATCCGCGGGTCGAGGCCGACGGCGTGACGATCCCGGTGCTGCAGGCGCTGCTCGCGCACAACCTCGCAGTGCGGGATCTCGTCAGCGAGGTCAACCAGCTCCGCGCCGATCTCGATGCGGCACTCGGGAAGGCGTCAGGTGAACAGAAGCAGCGGCTCGAGGCGCTGCAGGTGGAGCTCGAAGGCCAGGCGTGGCGCTACGGCCGTCCCGGGCTCGCCGACCAGATCACCTATCTCTACAGCGCGATGATGCGCGGCGACCAGGCCGTCGGCAACGATGCGCGGGCGCGGCTCATCCAGCTCCGGAAGGAGCTGGACGCCTTCACCCCGCGTGTGCGCGAAGCCATGCGGTGACCCCGTCCGCGTGCCCCGCGGGCGTCACCTTGGTGAAGACCTGGGCGACCTTCCCCGCGGGGTCAATGATGACGGTCGTGCGCTCGACTCCCATGTACTTTCGACCGTACATCGACTTCTCGACCCAGACGCCGTAGGCCTCGAGCATCGTGTGCTCGGGGTCAGAGAGGAGCGGGTAGGTGAGCCCTTCCTTCGCCTTGAACTTCTGGTGGGACTTCACCGAGTCGGGAGAGACGCCAAAGACCCTGGCGTCGAGCTTCTTGAACTTCGGGAGCGCGTCGCGGAACTCACATGCCTCCACGGTACACCCCGACGTCATGTCCTTCGGATAGAAGAAGAGCACGACCCACTCTCCCTTGAGGGAGGCGAGGGTCACCGTCTCTCCCGCATCGTCCTGGATCTTGAAGGCCGGGGCCTTCTTCCCGATCAGTGGTGCCGCCATCGTCTCACTCCAGAGGTTCGCCGCCCATGAGGACGGCCATGATCGCCTTTTGGACGTGGAGCCGGTTCTCCGCCTCGTCCCAGACCCGGCTCTGCGGCCCGTCGATCACCTCGGCGCTCACCTCCTCGCCGCGATGCGCCGGGAGGCAGTGGAGGAAGATCGCCGAGCTCGCGGCACGGGCCATCAGGGCCGCGTCGACCTGATACGAGGCGAACGCCGCCGCCCGCATCGCCTGTTCCTCCTCCTGCCCCATCGAGGCCCAGACATCGGTGGTGACCACATCGACACCCTCGACCGCCTCTCGCGGGTCGCGCAGCAGCGTCACATGGCCACTTGCTTGGGCGCGCGCGAGGATCGCCGGATCGGGGTCGTACCCCGGCGGGCAGGCAAGCCGCAGCTCGAAGCCCAAGCGGAGCGCTGCGTCGCACCAGCTGTTCGCCATGTTGTTCCCATCGCCGATCCAGGCGATCCGCTTGCCGTCGAAGCGCCCGAAATGCTGCTGCACCGTGAGGAGGTCGGCGAGGATCTGACAGGGGTGCTGCAGATCGGTGAGTCCATTGATCACCGGGATGCGCGAGTGGCGGGCGTACTCCTCGACATCCGCATGGGCGAAGGTCCGGATCATCATGCCGTCGACCATCCGATCGAGCACACGCGCCGTATCAGCCACCGCCTCGCCGCGTCCAAGCTGCACATCGCGCGGCGTGAGGAAGAGCGGGTGCGCCCCCAGCTGCCACGCCCCCACCTCGAAAGAGACGCGGGTCCGCGTCGAGCTCTTCATGAAGAGCATCGCGAAGGCCTTCCCCTCGAGAGGGCGCTTGAGGTACTCGCCACGCCGCATCCGGTCGGCCAACGCGAAAAGCCCCCGCAGCTCGGGGGTGGAGAAATCAGTGATCGCGAGGAAGTCGCGGCCGTCGGTCGTCATAGGATGTATTTCCTGAGGTCCTCGTCCTCGACGATGGCGGCGAGGCGCGTCCGCACCGTGGCCCCATCGATCGTCTCGGTGCCGGTCCCGCGCTCGGGCAGTTCGTAGAGCACCACCTCCAACAACGTCGTCATGACGGTGTGTAGGCGCCGTGCGCCGATGTTCTCCATCCGACTGTTGAGATGCGCGGCGATGCGCGCGATCTCCGCCACGCCATCCTCGGTGAATCGGAGCTCCGCCCCCTCGGCGCCGACGAGCGCCGCATACTGCTTGGTGAGGGCATGCTCCGGTTCCGTCATAATACGAATGAAGTCGGCCTCGGTGAGGGGCTTCAACTCCACGCGAATCGGGAAGCGCCCCTGCAGCTCGGGGATCAGGTCGCTCGGCTTGGACACATGGAACGCCCCCGCCGCGACGAAGAGCACATGGTCGGTCTTCACCATCCCGTACTTCGTCTGGACGTTCGAACCCTCGACGATCGGAAGGAGATCGCGCTGCACCCCCTCGCGTGAGACATCGGGCCCACCCATGTCCCGCTGCCCCCCGGCGATCTTATCGATCTCATCGAGGAAGATGATCCCCATCGACTCGGTCCGCTCGAGCGCTTCGGCGGTCACGTCATCGAGATTGATCAGCTTGTCGAACTCCTGATCGAGGAAGATCCGCCGTGCCTCAGCCACGGGCACCGTGCGCTGCTTGGTCCGCTTGGGGAGCATCTCGGAGAGCATCTCGGCGAAGTTCTGTATCCCCTCTGGTGCGCCGGCCTGGCCGAGTGCGTCGAACCCTGGGCCCTGCACCGAGACCTCGACCTCCACCTCGCGTTGCTCGAGCTGCCCATCGCGCAGCAGCTGCCGCAGCTTCTCGCGCGTGCGCTGATGCCGCTCCTTGGTCTGCGCCTCCTCCGCGCTCACGCTCCCGTCAGGCTCCGCGATGAAAACGCGCTGCATATCATCGCTGGCTAGAGCCGCCGGCGTGGCCGACGCTGGAGGGGGCAACAGCAGATCGAGCAACCGTTCATCGACGCGGTCGTGTGCGAGGTCCTCGACCTCCCCCTCACGCTCGGTGCGCACCATGTCGATCGCACTCTCGACGAGATCGCGGACCATGCTCTCCACATCACGGCCCACATACCCGACCTCGGTGAACTTCGAGGCCTCGACCTTCACGAAAGGCGCCCCCGAGAGCTTGGCGAGCCGCCGCGCGATCTCCGTCTTCCCCACCCCGGTGGGGCCGATCAGGATGATGTTGTTCGGCGCGATCTCGTTGCGGATCGCCTCCGGCGTCCGCTGCCGCCGCCACCGATTGCGCAGAGCGATCGCGACCGCCTTCTTCGCCTCCGCCTGCCCGATGATGAAGCGATCGAGCTCGGCGACGATCTTCCGTGGGGACAGGTCGGCGAGGCGCGCGAGCGCCTGTTCGGTCCGCGGCGTCGGCATCAGGCCGTGGGTTCGACGACGGTGATCTGCGTGTTGGTGTACACGCAGATCTCTCCCGCGATCGTGAGCGCGCGCCGCACGATCTCCGCCGGCGGCAGGGTGGTCTCGCGCACGAGGGCGCGGGCCGCCGCCAAGGCATACGAGCCACCAGACCCGATTGCCAAGATGCCATCATCGGGCTCGATCAGCTCTCCGGTGCCGGAGAGCATGATCCCATAGTCGCGATCGACGACGATCAGGAGCGCCTCGAGACGACGCAGCGCACGGTCCTGCCGCCAATCCTTCGCGAGCTCGACGGCGGCACGCTGCAGGTTCCCCGGGTGCCGCTGGAGCTTCTCCTCGAAGCGCTCGAAGAGGGTGAGCGCATCGGCGGCGGCGCCGGCGAACCCGGCGAGCACCTTTCCCCCGGTGAGGGCGCGCACCTTCACCGCGCTCCCCTTCATGACGGTATCGCCGAAGGTCACCTGGCCGTCTCCCCCGATGGCGACAGCGCCGCCGCGGCGGACGGCAAGGATCGTGGTGGCGTGGAAGGTCGGGAGGGTCATCGGGGAAAGATAAGGGGCCGTGTCGTGGTCAGGCCCGCGGGTGGGCCTTCCGGTGGACCTGCTTGAGCCGGTCGACCGAGGTGTGGGTGTAGATCTGCGTGGTGGAGACGCTGGCATGCCCAAGCAGCTCCTGAACCGCCCGAAGGTCGGCTCCCCCGTCGAGCAGGTGCGTCGCGAAGGTGTGCCGGAGCGCATGGGCGCTGAGTCTCGCTCCCTCATCGACCTCACCGAGCCGCGCGACCACCGCGTTGTGCAGGGTCTTGGGGCTCATGCGTCGCCCCCGCAGACTCAGGAAGAGCGCCGAGCGATCGGCGCTCGCCCCGACCTGGGCGATCAGCTGCTCGCGCGCGCTCTCGTATTCCCGCAACGCCTGCTGCGCCGGCCCACCCACGGGCACGATCCGCTCCTTTCGTCCTTTGCCACGCACCTTCACGAGACCGCCGAGCATATCGAGATCCCGTCGGTCGATTCCGCGCAATTCGCTCAGCCGCAGCCCGGCGGAATAGAAGAGCTCGAGGATCGCCCGATCCCGCACATCGGTGAACCGCCCCTCCTGTGCGCGCGTCGCTGCCGCGGTCAGCACCGTCTCGATCTGCGCCCGATCGAGATGACCCGGCAGATGCCGCTCGAGCTTGGGTGACCCCACCGCTCGCGCCGGATTCACCTCGACGAGATCGGCGCGATGCAAGAAGCGATAGAAGCTACGCGCCGCCGAGAGCATCCGCGCGCTCGTCCGCTTGGCGAGCCCCCGCCGCGCGAGCGAGGCAAGCCAGGCCCGGATCTGCAATCGGTCGACGGTCCCCCACTCCACATTCTCGACCCCGAGGTGCCCGCAAAGGAAGGCGCGCAACCCCTCGAGGTCACGCGCATACGCCGCCACCGTGTTCGGTGACAGATCCCGCTCCTTCGCGAGATAGATTAGGAACTGCGCGATGGTCTCGTCGCTCGACTCGCTCACATCGGCCTCGGCATGATCCCCTCGGTCTGACGCCAGCTCTCGAGGTCGCGTAACGCCCGCTCGGCATAGCGTTCCCGCTTCACCGCCTTGTCGCGCGGGGGATCGGGAAGCTCCTCCAAGAGTCCGAAGTTCGCATTCATCGGCTGGAAGTGTGCCGGGTCGGCCTCGCGCATATACCGGTAGAGCGCCCCGAGCATCGTGGTCGGTGGGGGTACCACCGGTGCGTGTCCGTGCAGGAGTCGATCGAGATTGATCGCGGCGAGCAGCCCGGTGGCCGTGCTCTCGGTATACCCCTCGACCCCGGTCAGCTGTCCGGCGAAGAGCGTCGTCGGCGCCTCACGCAGCGCGAGATGCGGCGCGAGATACCGGGGCGCATTGAGATACGAATTCCGATGGATGCTCCCGAAGCGCAGGAACTCCGCACCGGCGAGCCCCGGGATCATCCGGATCACCCGCTGCTGCTCCGGGATGCGCAACCGCGTCTGGAAGCCAACGAGGTTCCACATCCGCCCCGCGCGATCCTCACGTCGGAGCTGCACCACCGCCCAGGGACGCTTCCCCGTGCGCGGATCGCGGAGCCCCACCGGCTTCATCGGACCGAAACGCAACGTATCGCGGCCGCGGCGCGCCATCTCCTCGATCGGCATGCACCCTTCGAAGTACGGCACCGCGTCGAACTCATGCGCGGTGAACTGATCCGCGGTCGTCAACGCGTCGATGAACACCTCGTACTCGGCCTTGTCCATCGGGCAGTTAAGGTAGGCACCGCCCTCGTCCGCGGCCTCGACCATCGTCTCCTTGTCCCACCGCGCGGCGCGGAATGCGATCGTCTCGTCGATCGACTCCACCGCGAGGATCGGGGCGATCGCGTCGTAGAACGCGAGCGCCTCCCCGCCCAATCGGGCACGAATCGCCTCTGCTAGCGCATCGCTCGTCAACGGCCCCGTCGCGACGATCCCCGGGGACGGCAACGTGGCAATCTCCTCCGTCACCACGCGGATCCGTGGATGCGCACGCACCCGCGCATCGACACAGGCACTGAACTGATCGCGATCGACGGCGAGGGCCGAGCCGGCCGGCACACGCGCCGCATCAGCCCCTTCGAGGATCAAGCAGCCGAGGGCGCGCGTCTCCGCCTTCAGCAGCCCGTGCGCGTTGGTGACCTCGGTGCTCTTGAAGGTGTTCGAGCAGACGAGCTCGGCCAGGCGATCGGTCTGGTGCGCGGCGGTACCGCGCACGGGACGCATCTCAGCCAACACCACCTGATGCCCGCGCTCCGCCAACTGAAAGGCGGCCTCGCTCCCTGCGAGGCCGCCTCCGACCACCGTCACGACGTCGGTCATCGCCTCACCCCGCCGCCGCCACCTTGGCCGCGGCGTCGGCGCCGGTCTCCGGCACATCCCACTCGTTCTGGCAGTCGGCATTGAGACACTTCCGATACGCCCCACGCGTCTTGTTGCTCTTGGCCTCCGCGCCGACCTTCCCGCACTCAGGGCAGCTCTCCGGCACCGGCTTGTCCCAGCAGACGAAGTCACAGTTGGGGTAGTTCTCACAGCCGTAGAAGGTCTTGCCGCGCTTCTTCGACTTGCGCGCCGCGAGGTCCCCGCCGTCCTTGGGGCACTTCACCCCGGTCGGCATCGACTTCGTCCCCTTGCACTTGGGAAAGCGCGTGCAGCCGAGGAATTCGCCACTCCGCGACTTGCGCACGATCATCGGACGCTCACTGCACTCCGGACAGGCGACATCGACGAAGCGCTTCTCCTTCTGATCATTCTTGATCGGTCGCGTGAAGGCGCAGTGCTTGGGGTGCTGCTCACAGGCGATGAAGGGACCGAAGAAGCCACCCTTCGGGATGAGTCGCCCGCCGCAGGTCGGACAGCGCTCCTGATCGAGGGCCCCGAGGTCATGTGCCTCACGGATCAGCGCCTCGGTATCGACGGACCCGAGCGAGCGCTCGAACGGGCTCCAAAACGCCTCGAGCACCTTCTCCCACGAGAGGGCCCCGTCCTCGATCTTGTCGAGTTCGTATTCCATTTCGGCGGTGAAGCCCACGTCGAACTCCCGCGGGAACTGGCGTACCATCACCTTTTCCACCGACTCGCCGAGCGGCGTGGGGAAGAAGCGGCGCTGCTCGAGATCGGCGTAGTGCCGCTCGGTGAGCGTCGAGATGATCGAGGCGTAGGTCGACGGGCGTCCGATTCCCCGCTTCTCGAGCTCCTTCACCAGCGAGGCCTCGGAGTAGCGCGGTGGCGGCTCGGTGAAGTGCTGCGACGGGTCGACCGACGTCACCGGGACCTTCGCCTTCGCTGGGATCGGCGGGAGGGGCTGCGCATCCTCGAGCGCGGTGTGATCCCCCTCCTCGTGCGCCTCCTTATAGAGGGCGAGGAAGCCGGGGAACTTCACGACCGAACCGGTGGCGCGGAAGAGATAGCGGCCGAGGTCGAAGTCGATCGTCGTCGTGTCGAACATCGCCGGCGCCATCTGTGACGCCATGAAACGCTGCCAGACGAGCGTGTAGAGCTTGAGCTGCTCGGGGGTCAGGTAGCGCGCGACGGAGTCGGGGGTGCGCGCCGGATCGGTCGGGCGGATCCCCTCGTGGGCACCCTGCGTCGCATCATCCTTGGCGTCGGTGTAGAGCTGGGGCCCGTCGGCGAGGTACGACGCCTCGAACTGCGAGCCGAGATACGCCCGGGCCGCAGCCGCCGCCGACTCGGCGACGCGTACATGGTCGGTGCGCATGTAGGTGATGAGACCGACCGCGCCCTCCGCCGTCGAGAGCTGCACGCCCTCGTAGAGGTTCTGCGCGAGGCGCATGGTGCGTTTGGAGCCGAAGCCGAGCTTCTTCGCCGCCTCCTGCTGGAGGGTGCTCGTCTTGAACGGCGCCTCGGGGCGCTTGCGACGCTCGCGCTGCTTGAGGTCGGTGACATCGAAGGTCGTCCGCTGCGCGAGCTCGGCGACGATGGCCTGCGCCGCCCCGGCACTCCCGATCTCTGGCTTGGCCCCGTCGATGTGATGCAACTTGGCCGCGAAGGTCTGCCCCTGATAGGCGAGCTGCGCGGTGATCTTCCAGTACTCGCGCGGGATGAAGGCACGGATCTCGCGCTCCCGCTCGACGAGCAACCGCAACGCCACCGTCTGCACGCGACCGGCGGAGAGCCCCTTCTTCACCGTCTTCCAGAGGAGTGGGCTCGCCTTGTAGCCGACGAGGCGGTCGAGGACGCGCCGCGCCTGCTGCGCATCGACCTTCTTCTGGTCGATCGCGCGCGCCTGCTGCAGCGCCTGGCGGACCGCATCCTTGGTGATCTCGAAGAAGAGGGCGCGCTTGATCGGTGGGGCCTGTCGCCCCGCGATCTGCTGCTCCACATGCCAGGCGATCGCCTCCCCTTCGCGATCGGGGTCCGTCGCGATGAAGACCTCCTTCGCCGTCTTCGCCGCGCTCTTCAGTTCGGCGACGGTCTTCTCCTTCCCGGGGATCGTCACATACTGCGGGGCGAAGCCGTGCTCGATGTCGATCCCGATATTCTTGACCGGGAGGTCCCGGATGTGGCCCACCGTCGCCTTCACGGCGTACCCGGAGCCAAGGTACTTCCCGATGGTCTTGGCCTTGGCGGGGGACTCCACGATGACCAGCGACTTGCCCGCCGCGGCCCGGGCCGCCTCCTCGTCGTGCGGGAGTTCCGGCTCGGCCACGACGCGCTTGGCCCGCTTGGCGGCGGTCTTGGTCGCCGACTTCGCCGCCTTCTTCACGGCCATCTTCGCGGTCTTCTTCGCGGTCTTCTTCTTGGTGGTCGCCATAAGGTGGGCTATCCTAGTCCGGTCGCTGTCCCAATGCAAGCGCAACTATAAGAGCGGCCACCTCGTCCGCCCCCATCGAATCGGTGCTAACCACATGATTTGATTGCAGATAGAGGTCTTCACGATGCCGCAGGAGACGTTGGACCGATTCTGCTGGATCCGCCCCCTGCAACAGGGGCCGGTCGGCGACGGTCGCTCCCATCCGGCGGACCGCGACCACGGGGGAAACCGCCAGATAGAACGCCTGCAGCGATACCCCGAATCGGGCCCGATGGTCCGGATCCTCGATCCATCCCCCGCCTGGGACGAGAACCACGGGAGGGCCTTCAGGAGGCGCCAATTCGGCGGTCAGCCGGCGCTCCCGGGCGCGGAACGTCGCTTCCCCCGACTCGGCGAACAGCGCGCGGATCGTCCGGCCGGCGGCCCGCTCGATCTCCCGATCGACATCGATACAGGGCCAGCCAAGCCGCTCCGCGACCAGGGCTCCGACCGTGCTCTTTCCCGCGCCGGGCAACCCCACTAGGACGATCGATCGTGGCGCCCTCGGCGAGGTGCCTGCGTGGGGATCAGCCCCGACGTTCGTCGACACGCGCCAGATACGAGGCGAGGTTCCGCTGGAGCTCGCCGAGCGAGTCGCTGCCGAACTTCTCCACGAGCGCATCGGCGAGGACGAGCGCGGTCATCGCCTCCGCGATCACGCCCATCGCAGGGACCGCGGTGACATCGCTTCGCTCGACCGACGCCTCGGCGGGGGTCCCCGTGGCGGTGTCGATCGTCGCGAGTGGGCGCATGAGGGTCGAGATCGGCTTCATCGCCACCCGGAGGACCAGGGGCTCGCCGGTCGTCATCCCCCCTTCGAGCCCACCGGCGTGGTTGGTCGCACGTCGTACATGTCCGCGGCGTGTCGCGCCGGCGTCGGGGACGATGGCGTCGTGCACCGCGGAGCCGCGGCGACGGGCCGCCTCGAATCCGAGCCCCATCTCCACCCCCTTCACCGCGGGGATCGAACAGAGCGCCTGCGCGAGGCGCCCATCGAGTTTGCGATCCCACGCCACGTGCGAGCCCAAGCCGATGGGGAGCCCGGTCACGACCACCTCGCAGATCCCCCCGAGGGTGTCGCCCGCATCCTTCGCCGCATCGATCGCCGCGAGCATCCGCTCTTCGGCGTCACGATCCATGCAGCGGATCGGTGAGGCATCAGTGGCGACGTTGAGATCGACGGGCCATGCCGCTGGTGGCGCCGCATCGATTCCGCCGAGGTGCACGAGGTGACTCCCGATCGTGATCTCACACGCCGCCAGCAGCCGTCGCGCGACGGCACCCGCTGCGACGCGGGCGACCGTCTCGCGTGCGGACGCGCGCTCGAGGATATCGCGCGCATCGGCGCGATCGTACTTGAGGAGCCCGGTGAGATCGGCGTGGCCCGGGCGGACGCGCGTCACCTGCCGCGCGCGACCTCCCCCGGTGGTGTCGTCCGCGCGCGGGGCGGGATCCATGATCGCCTCCCAGTTCGCCCAATCGTCGTTGCGCACGAGGATCGCGATCGGTGAGCCCAGCGTCTCGCCGGCGCGCACCCCCGAGAGGAACTCACCGCGATCCCGCTCGATCTGCATGCGTCGCCCTCGGCCATAGCCCTGCTGGCGACGCGCGAGCTCGCGATCGATCGAGTCGATCAGAAGCGGGAGCCCGGCTGGCACACCCTCGACGAGGGCGAGCACGGCCGGGCCGTGGGACTCGCCAGCGGTGCGGAAGGTGAGCCGCGACATCAGGCGATCATCGGCATCCGATCAGCCCTGCACCCGCAGCGCGAGACCGATCGCTTGCACCGATCAGGGTATCGACTACTGGCAGACCGGGATGCCGCTGCTGTCCGCAGCAACGGTGGAGTTGACCGTCATGGTGCAGGTGATCGTGACACCGTGGACGAGCGCGGCGGTCGCGGTGTAGACCGAGCCGACCGGGGCGCCGAGCGTGATCGTGACGTTGGAGGAGGGCTGGAAGAAGGTCGGGGAGACCGACGCGAGATCCGACCCGTACGCGCCGAGCTGCGCGAACCGCGTCTCCTGCGCCACCGCCAAGTCCCGCAGGTCCGACTTCATCGCCGCGATCTGCTCCGAGCTCTTGCTGTTGCCGAACTTCTGGAGGACGATCGCCGCCAAGATGGTGATGATGACGACAACGATCAGCAGCTCGATGAGTGTGAAACCAGCCTTCGCGCGTCGTGCGTCCATCGGTGTCTCCTGGAAATGGGGAAGGACAGTCGAAAGCGGTCCTGGTCACGCTCTGGACCTCCGCCATAGCTACGACCGGCCGGTCGGGAGCGCAACTACTTCCTCGCCTCTGGGCGTCCCCCGAAGATTATGCCGAACCCCCCCCCGAGGCCACCGGGGGCGATGGCGACCTTCACATCGTCGCCGCGGCGGTCGAAGGGTTTCCCTGACCGGATCCAGGTGTTCCGCGCATCGGCTGAATCGTAGGAGGCCAACAGGGAGTCCGCCACCTGCGCAAGGTCATGGAATTTCCTATAGGTGAGTCCACGCATGACCGCATCGCGCGCGTGACGCCGCGCGTCGGAGAATCGGCGCGCCTCGAAGAGGCAAACGATCCGGGTCACCTGCAGGAGTTGCACCCAGCGATATTTCCCCGCGAGTGCCTCCGCTAGGGGGAGGGCCTCACGACACCTCCCTCGACGCTGGAGGAGATCGGCGTAGAGATAGCCGTACCCGTCGTGCAACGCGTACGCGGTGGCCAGGTGCCGTTCCGCACGTTCGAATTCGCCGAAACCATAGAAAAGTTGACCGATCGCAGCATGGCCTCGGCCATTCTGGGGCGATTCCACCACCATGGTGGAGAAGACCGTGAGGGAATCGGCCCACGCGGTCTGTCGCGCCGCGCTCCGTGACGCCCCCGCGACGACCAACACCGCGACGAGCACGCTCGCGCACTGACGGATGCGCTGAGACGCCGCCCCCACTCCGGCGAAGAGGACGGCCGCGAGAAACCCCAACGAGATGGACGGCAACAACAAGGTCCGTTCCGCGAGGAGCACCCCCGTCGGGAAGAGCAGATTCGACGTCACGGAGAACGCGACAGGGAACGCGAGGAGGGCGAAGATCGCCGCCGCGTTCCGGCGCATCCATGCCCATCGCAGCCCGAGCAGCCAGGTCAGGAGCAGCAGAAACGCCACGATATGGGAGGGATGCGGCGTGGTGCGAACGGGGAACTGGGGCGGCGCATAGTCCGCATAGAGCCGTGCGGGCCACACCATCAACCGGCCCACGTCCGGCCAGAGGGCCGAGGCCGCCAGGAGGCGTTGGGCGTGCGTGAGCCCCCAGAGGGAGAAGTGCGGACTGCCGCCAAAACCTCCAAGCACCGAGAACCGGATCAGGAGGAAGGCGAGCGAGACCCACAGCAGGATCCGGAGGAGCAGCCAGAAGCGACTCACCGCATCACCGAGCCCTGAAACACCAGCGCGACGGAGCGCGACCTCCGCGGCGAGCAGGAGCCCAGGGAAGGCGATCGCATGCTCCTTCGAGAGCAAGGCGCCGGCATAGAGGAGGCTGACCCACGCGACGGTCCGCGGCGTGAGGCGGCCACGTCGACGGTCGCGAACGAAGAGGACCAGTGCGCCGAGGACCAGCATGGCCACGAGCAATTCGGCCTGACCGACGACGTTGCCGACGCTCTCCACATGGACGGGATGCACGGCCCAGAGTGCGGCGCCGACCAGCGCCGCTCGCCTGGCGATCAGTTGTCGGAGCAACGCGAGGCATGCGAGGCACGCCCCGACATAGAGCAGGAGGTTCACCCCATGGAAGACGATCGGATCGCCACCGCCCACGGCCCACTGCACACCGAAGGCCAGCAACACGATCGGTCGGTAGAGATCCCGGGCAAACGACTCGATCAGCCAGTACGGCTCCACGAAGGGTCGCCAGAGCGTTCGCCAATCATGGATCCGCTTGTTCTCGAGCACGATCGCCACGTCGTCGTAGGCGAACCCATTGGGGAGGCTGGTGATCGACGACGCCAACGCCAGCAGAACGACCAGCACCGCCGCCCCGCGCCAGTCATCCAGCCAGCGCCTGGCCAGCCGCTCGCCGAGCGGCAGATTATCCTCAGGTCGTGACGGTCCCGTCATCGCCGCGAAATCTATCGCCCTCACGCGACCCTTCCCGTGCCACGGCCCTCGTCTGACCATGATCCCCTGGGTGGCCCGCTGCGCGTCACCGCACAGGTCACCATCCCAGCGCACGAGCTCACCATCCACGCGACCCGCGCGGGGGGCCCTGGCGGCCAGCATGTGAACACCAGCAGCACCCGGGTCGAACTGACCTGGTGCATCACGACCTCGGGTGCGCTCACCGAACCCCAACTCGACCGCCTCCGCGTACGCCTCGCCTCCCGCCTCGACTCGACCGGTACGATCCGCATCGTCTCCGCTGAGACGCGAAGCCAACGGCAGAACCGGCAGCGTGCCCGCGAGCGATTGGCCGAGACGATCGCCGCGGCGCTCGCGGTCCCCAAGGCCCGCAAGCAGACCCGTCCGACGCGGGGATCGGTGGAACAGCGTCTCTCCGAGAAGAAGCGCCAGACCGCGCGGAAAGCCGACCGACGGTGGCGTAGCGAGGAGTGATCCCGCCGGACCGCATGGGCTCCCATGCGCGCGGGGGGTGCGCCGACGTCGTCAGCGTCGCGTGTCGCTGATGAGCACCGATGGGTCGCCCAACGCGACCACCAACACCCCGAGCGCCGCCGCGCGACGCCCCTCCAACTGCGCGAGCCGTAACCGCTCATCGGGCAGGGCGCGCTCGCGGAGATTCACGAGCAACAATGAACTCGCCCCGGTGGGAGGGGGAGGCGCGGCTCCGGATCGCGGAGAACGTAACTCGTTTCAACACAACGGTACAGCTGGCGTTATCGGGGAGGGATCATGGCGCGAACGGCCGCCGGCATCGCCACCGCCTCGTCCGAGACGCCGTCGAATTCGATCGCCGAGATGGTCAGGAGGGTCTCGAACTGGGGATTGCGCTGGATGGTGCGCGTGGGACGCAACACCCTCCCGAACCGCTGGTACCCCTGGAAGGCCGAGACGAGTTCCAGCGCCCCCATCGGACCGTTGACCGAAGCGCTCACCCCGGCGCTGAGCCCTGTCTCCGCATCGAAGTACTCGGTGAGCACCTCGCCGGTGGGGCGCGTCATCCGCACTCGGTATGTCGGCCGGCCCTCGAAGGTCGTCTGGTCGACGGTCTCCACCTTGTCGAAGCGCAAGAGGTCATGCAGGTCAGCGAAGAAATCGGCCTGATCTGCGATCAGCTTCCCCTCGGCGCCGGTCACCAACGTGGGTCCCATCCCAGGCTGGATCGCCCAAGCATGCTCGCCGTCGAATCCAGAGAGCAGTTCCCCCATCGGCCCGAGCTGGGCGCGGAAGAGGTAGCGATTCGGCTTGACCTTGAGGATCTCGAGCGGGGCCTCGAGCCCCATCGCCCTGACGGCGAGGGTCCCCACCATCCGCATCGAGCGGGCCCCCTCAAGCGCCGCGCGCCCTCCCACAAGAGAGTCGTGCCGAGCGGCGAGCGCCTCAGGAGTCGGGAGTGCCGTCTGCGCCTGCGGGCCCGCGACCGGGAGAAGGAGCAGCGCCAGGGAGAGGAGCGCCGCACGAGGCGAGTAACCGATGAGGGACACGAAGAGCTCGGAGAGAGGATGGAAGGGGGCCGGCGCCGAACCGCCGGCCGGAGACGCTGGGAGAGATACGGCGGTCACGATTGCTCGGTTCCCTCTCGCGATATCTTCCGACGATGCCCCCGCGTGACCCCGCTCCAGCGACGACCCCCGTTCGCCTCGACAAGTGGCTCTGGGCGGCACGGTTCTTCAAGACCCGCTCGCTCGCCACCGAGGCGGTGGATGGCGGGAAGATCCAGGTGAACGGGGAGCGGGTGAAGCCATCCAAACCCGTGAAGGTCGGCGACGAGATCCGCGTCCGGATCGGCCCGTACGAGCACATCGTCGCGGTGACGGGGACAGCGGAGCGCCGCGGCCCCGCCGCCCTCGCCGCCACGCTCTATCAGGAGACGGAGGGCTCACGGACGGCGCGCGAGCGCCTGCACTGGCAGCTCACCGCCGCCGCCCCCGCGCTGGACCCCGAGAAGGGGCGCCCCACGAAGCGGGACCGGCGCGACCTCGAACGCTTCCGGAACCGCTAGGGCGCCGATTACCGTTCGTCTCGACAGTAGATCGATCGGTTCCCAGCCCTCAGGCCATCCTCGGAGTGACCCGCATGTCCGGCTCCACCGCACCGCACAACCCGAACACCCTCGGCTGGGGCTTCGCCGCCGTGATCATCGTGCTGGCGATCGTCGCGAACGTGACCGCGTACTCGATCCACAAGGCGACGTATCAGCAGCCGGACCAGCCGGCGGCGGCGCAGGCCGCGCACTGAGGCGCGCGCGCCTCAGATCTTGTGGCGGAAGGTGATCCGGCCGCGGCTCAGGTCGTAGGGCGAGACCTCGACCGTCACCCGATCCCCCTGCAGCACCCGGATGCGGAAGCGCCGCATCTTGCCGGCCATCGTCGCGAGCACGTCATGCCCATTGGAGAGGAGCACGCGGAAGGTCGCGCTGGGGAGCACTTCGGTGACGGTGCCTTCGAGTTCGATCGCCTCTTCTTTCGCCATGAGATCCGGTGGGGGTGAGGGGGGAAAGTTATCGAGCCGCCCCACGGGAGGGGTAGGGCTGCGACCCTATCCTTTTCTGCGCGGCCCACATAGCCTCCCCCCGTGCCCACCCTCGAACTCCTCGCCGCCGCCCTCGGGATCGTCTGCGTCTGGTACAACACGCGCGAGCGGATCGAGGGATGGCCCCTCGCGATCGCGAGCGCCGCGCTCTACCTCGCCGTCTTCTGGCAGGCGCGACTCTACGCCTACATGGGCCTGCAGGGGGTCTTCATCGTCCTCTCCGCCTACGGGTGGTACGAGTGGCTGCATGGCGGGGCCGATCGCGGACCGCTCCGGATCACCCGCACGACCGGCCGGCAGTGGGTCACGCTGGCGGCGCTCGGGATCGCCGGCTCCGCCGGTCTCGCGGCGCTCCTCGCCCGCACCACCGATGCCGCGATGCCCCTCGTCGATTCGATCGCCTCGGTAGCCAGCGTGCTCGCGCAATGGATGATGACCCGCAAGCTCCTCGAGCATTGGTTGGTCTGGATCGCGATCAACGTGGTGAGCATCGGGCTGTTCGTGTCGCAGGCCCTGTACCCGACGGCGGTCCAGTACGCCGTCCTCCTCGCCCTCGCGATCGCCGGGCATCGCCAATGGACACAATCATGGCACCGACGCGACGCGTCGTCCTGATCGGCCCCGAATCCACCGGCAAGACGACGCTCGCCGCGGAGCTGGCGGCAGCTTTCGATGCGCCATGGACGCCCGAGTCCGCTCGCCTGATCGCGGAGACGAGCCCTGAACCCCTCTCGGCGGCGACGATCGAGCCGATCGCGCGGCGCTGCATCGCCCTGGAGGACGAGGCCCTCGCCTCGCATCCCCCACTCCTCATCCGTGACACCGATCTGGTGAGCACGGCGGTGTACGCGCATCACTACTATCAGACCTGCCCCGCGTGGATCGATGCCGAGGCACAGGCGCGATTGGGGGATCTCTACCTGCTCTGTGCGCCGGATCTCCCCTGGACCGCCGACGGGATCCGCGATCGCCGTGACTCCCGCGATTCGCTCTTCGCGGATTTCCAGCGAGCGCTCGTCCACCGCGGCGCGCGCACGGAGGAGATCCGCGGGACCGGGGCCGCGCGGCGCGCGGCGGCGATCGCGGCGGTGGAGGCGATGCTGACGGCGCCCGGCGACGGGCCGACGCCGCCTACTGCACCGTGTTGATCATGTCGAAGATGGGGAGACACATCGCCACCACCATCCCACCGACGACGACGCCAAGGAAGACGATCATCACCGGCTCGAGGAGCGAGAGGAGGCCGCTGACCGCCGCGTCGACCTCGTCGTCGTAGAAGTCGGCGATCTTGGTCAGCATCTCATCGAGTCCACCCGTCTGCTCACCGACCGAGATCATCGAGAGCACCATCGGGGGAAAGACCTGACTCTTGGCCAGGGGGGCGGCGATGGTATCACCGCCCGCGATCGAGGCCCGAGACTCCATGATCGCTTCGGCGACCACGCGATTCCCCGCGGTCTTGGCCGTGATCTCCAACCCATCGAGGATGCTCACCCCCGAACTGATGAGCGTCCCGAGCGTCCGCGTGAAGCGCGAGACCGCGGACTTCCGGAGCATGTCCCCGAGGATCGGGGCATTGATGAGGAGCCGGTCGATCACCAACTGACCGTCGGACGTGCTGTAGTAGCGCTGGATCGCGACGACGAGCCCCCCGACCAGGGCGATGATCACCCACCAGAAGCTCTGGAGGAACTCCGACATCGCGATCGCGCGCGCTACCGCGGTGGTGCGGTGACCTCGCGGATCAGGGCGATCGCCACATCCCCGACGATCTGGAGGGTCCGCTGCGACACCTTGTCCGGGGTATCGGCGACGGTGTGGTGCCACGGAAAATCGAGGTCGATCACATCGATCACCCGGAGCCCCTTGGCGAGGAGTGGGACATGGTCATCGGTGATGCCCAGGACGGTGGAGTTGCTGAAGACCGCACCATGCCCGAGCCGCTGGGCGGTGGACCAGACGCGTTGCACGACCTCCGGCGCCCCGCGCACCGAATACGCCTCCTGGCTGAAGACCGGCTCCTCGTCGCCGACCATATCCCAGAGCACCCCGAACAACGGCGCGTACCCGGGGTCAGGGAGCCGCTCGGCGAAGTACCGTGAGCCGATGAGGACATCGGTATCGGACTCGAAATCGCCATAATCCTCGCCATCGACGAGGAGGAGATCGACCCCGACCCCGGGGGCGCGACGGGCCATCGCCTCGGCGACCCCGAGCAGGATCGCGACCCCAGAGCCGCCGTCATTGGCACCCGGGACGGGCGCCCCCCGCTTGGAGGGATCGGGGTCGCTGTCGGCGACGGGGCGGGAGTCCCAATGGGCGAGATACAGGACGCGGCGCCCCTCGTCCGGTCGGAACCGTGCGAGGAGGTTCCGCATCGGCAGGGTGCGACCCTCAGCCGTGGTATGGGTCCACCGCTGGACGATCATCGTGTCCGCTCGCCGCCGGAGCTCACCCTCCAACCAGTCGGCGGCTCTGGCATGCGCCTCGGTCCCGGGGACGCGCGGGCCGAAGGCCACCTGCGCACGGACCGCCTCGAGCGCGGCGGCCCCGTCGAATTCACTGGCGACGCCAGCGGCCTCGCGCCCTGCCGCATCGGCGCGCTCATCGCCGCAGGCGGCCCCAGCGGGGAGCACCGCGCCCCACGCGAACACCATGAGCCAACGTCGGATCTGGGACACAGGGGGCTCCTCAGGGGTAGGAAAGGCCGGCACCGACGCCCGCCGCTGGCGAGACGCGCTTGCCGGGACACCTCGTTCCCTATGAATATAGTCGGTTGTCCCCGTCCCCTGTCCCGAACCGCCTCCGAGTGCGCATCGTCACACGCTATGTGCTGAAGGAGCATCTCGGTCCGCTGGCCTTCGCGGTCTCGGCGCTGACCTCGCTCCTCCTACTCAACTTCGTCGCCAAGCGGTTGGGCGATCTGGTCGGCAAGGGCCTCCCGTGGGCGGTGATCACGGAGTTCCTCCTCCTCTCGATCCCCTTCACGCTGGCGATGACGCTCCCGATGGCGGTGCTCGTCGCGACGATGCACGCCTTCTCGCGCCTCACCTCCGAGAACGAGATCACCGCGTTCAAGGCGAGCGGGGTGAGCATGCAGCGGCTGGTCATCCCCGTCATCGTCGCCTCGGTGGGGCTGACGATTGGGATGGTGCTCTTCAACGATCAGGTGCTCCCCCGCGCCAACCATCGGCTCGCCACCCTGCAGGCCGATATCGCCCGGGTGAAGCCGACCCTGGCGCTCAATGAGCAGGTGATCAACGAGGTGGTGCCGCGGCAACTCTACCTGCGCGCGGCGCGCATCGCCTCGGGTTCCAACCAGATGCAGGATGTCACGATCTACGACCTCGCCGACCCGGCGAACCGTCGTACGATCGTCGCCGACAGCGGCCATCTCGCCCTGTCCCCCAGCGGGGAGGACCTGATCCTCACGCTCCACGATGGGAGTACCACGGCGATCGATCCCGCGCAGCGGGCGCGACTCCAGCGGAGCTTCTTCCGCGAGGATGTGATCGCGGTGCGCGGGGTCTCGGCGCGCCTCGACCGCGGGAACGACCGCGGCACGTACAAGTCGGATCGCGAGCTCAGCGTCTGCGAGCTCCAGATGCGCGTGGCCGACGCGTCGGTGCAGCGGGATAGCGTGTGGGCGCGCATCCGTCGCGCGGAGGGGGACTCCCTCGCCGCCCAGCGGGTCCCCGGCGTCCCGGGGGGCGTCGGCGCGCTCTACTGCGCCGCCTTCGCACAGGTGCTGCGATGGATCACGCCGGATCCCGCGCATGCCGCGACCGTGGTCGCGACCGTGGTCGCACAACCGCCGCGCGTCGCACCGGAGGCGCCCCCCGCGACCCCTGATGCCGCGACCACCAGCACCGACGCGGTCCTCCTCGAGGGGATGCGGTTCGAGCTGCAGGTGGCGCAGCACGCCATCGATCAGTACCGCGTGGAGATCGAGAAGAAGTTCGCGATCGCCGTGGCGTGCACCGTGTTCGTATTGCTCGGCGCGCCGATCGCCCTGCGGTTCCCGCGCGGTGGCGTCGGGCTCACCATCGGGGTGAGCCTCGGGGTCTTCGCGCTCTACTACATCGGGCTCTTGGGTGGCGAGGCGCTCGCCGACCGCGCGATCGTGAGCCCCGCCCTCGCGATGTGGGGCGCGGACATCGCCCTTGGGCTCATCGGGATCTGGCTCACCCTGCGGCTGGGGTCCGAGGGCGCCACCTCGCGCGGGAGCGAGACGGCCGAGCGCTGGTATCGTTGGAAGGCGCGGTGGGCCGCACGGCGGCGCCCGCGTGCGGATGCACGAGGAGCGGCCTGATGCGTCGGCGCCTGCGTCCACTGGACCGCTACGTCCTCCACGAATTCTGGCGAGTGCTCGTGGCGACGGCGCTCGGGTTCCCGCTCCTCGTCATCATCATCGACGTGAGTGAGAAGCTCGACTCGTATCTGGCGCGCGAGTTGCCGCCGATGGACATCGCGCTGGCATATCTCTTCGGGATCGCCGACACGATGTTCCTCGTCCTACCGGCGGCGGTGCTCTTCGCGACCGTCTTCACGATCGGGAACTTCACGCGGCACAGCGAGATCACCGCGGCGAAGGCCTCGGGGATCTCGTTCCATCGGTTCATCGCCCCGATCGCGGTCGGAGCGGTGGGGGTGACGCTCTTCGGCCTGTTCCTCTCGGAGGTCGTCCCCCCGCTCAACGCGCGTCGTCTCGAGCTCCTGCAGGAGAAGGCGTTCCGGAACGCCGACCAGCGGGCGAACTTCGCCTATGCCTCGGAGACGGGACGCGTCTACCGGATCAGCCAGGCGTCGGTGACCGGCGGGACGGTCGAGGGGATCGAGATCGAGCGTCGCGGGACGGGCCCGGACTATCCCACCTATGTGATCGCAGCGAGCCAGGGTGCGTGGCAGGAGGGAGCGGGATGGGTGCTGCGCGACGGGGTCCTGCATCTCCTGCCGGACTCCCTCTCCAACCTGACCTTCCGGTTCGACTCGTTGCGCGACGCCGGATTCCGTGAGCCCCCAGCCGGCTTGATGGCGAATCCCAAGGCGCCGGCGGAGATGGGGTACCGCGACCTCGGACGCTTCATCGAGGCGATGGACCGCTCCGGGACTAACGTGAACAAGTTGCGGGTGGAGCGGATGCTCAAGATCGCGATCCCCTTCACCTCGGTGATCATCATGGTGATCGGGGCCCCGCTCGCCACGAGTACGCAACGCGGGGGGACGGCGTACGGGATCGGGATCAGTCTCGCGATCACCGTCGTCTTCCTGATGATGATCCAACTCACGCAGGCGATCGGGGCGGGAGGGTTGGTCCGCCCCGAACTGGCGGCATGGATGCCCGGGGTCCTCTTTGGGATCATCGGCTCCGTCCTCCTCTACCGGGTGCGCACATGACCGTCGGATCGCGCCCCACCGAGACCTTCCCCGTCGTCCAGCGCAGTGGCCTCCGCTTCTTCCGGATGATGGGGCGCTCCGCGTTGGCGCTCATCGGCGGGATCGGGGCGCGGGTGCTCTTCGTCGGCGATATCCGTCGCGCGCTACGCGAGGGCCCCACCTGGCGCGGGCAAGTGATCCATCAGATGCGGGAGATCGGGGTGAACTCCCTGCCACTCACCCTGATGGTCGCCGCCTTCATCGGCGGGGTGATCGCGATCCAGATCCGCTATCAGCTCTTCCCGGGGATCCAGCTCTCGATCGTCGGACTCTCCACGCGGCAGATCGTCATACTCGAGACCGGGCCGTTGCTCACCGGGCTCGTGCTCGCCGGACGCGTCGGTGCCAAGATGACGGCGGAGATCGCGACGATGCGCGTGACCGAGCAGATCGATGCGCTCGAGACTCTGTCGTTCGATCCCGTCGCCTATCTCGTCGTCCCGCGCTTGATCGCGGCGACGATCATGCTCCCCTTGCTCACCGTCTTCGCCGACGTGGCGGGCGTGACGGCCGGGATGCTCTCCTCGGTGCTCGTGGCCGATGTGCCGCTGGCGCAGTTCCTCGAGGGGATGCGCCTCGGCTATGACCAGTTCCAGGTGACCTACAGTCTGATCAAGGCGACCCTCTTCGGCGCGGCGATCGCCTTCCTCTGCACCTTCGAGGGGTACATGACCTTTGGCGGCGCCGAAGGGGTGGGCAAGAGCACCGCCCGCGCCGTCGTCATCACCTCGATCGCGATCCTGATCCTCGACGCGACCACCGCCATCCTCCTCGCACCCTATCTTCAGGCATGAAGCGACGCGATGAAGTCCTCGTCGGACTCGTAGCCACCGCAGCGGTCGGTTTCGCGGTGGTCGGTTCCCTCTACCTCGCCCGTGGGGGGCTCCTCCCGGGCTATGAGGTCTATAGCGTCTACGACTGGGGGGCGGGGCTGCGGCAGGGACAGCCGGTGATGCTCTCCGGGGTCTCCGTCGGGTACGTGGGCGACGTCGATATTCGCCGCGATGGGAAGCTCGTCGTCCAGATGCGGATCTACGACAAGTACAGGGTCCCGCACGGGACGACGTCGAGGGTCGCGCCGAACGGGGTCTTCGGCGACATGATGGTAACCTTGCACCCCTCCAAGGCGACCGACGACTACTTCGCAGCCGGCGACACGGTCCCCGCGGGGCCCCCCTCAGTCGGCGTGGCCGACATCCTCGGTAAGGTCGACTCGATCAGCCGCGATGTGCAGCTGCTCACGACGGCGCTGCGCCGCTCCCTCGTCGACGAGCAGGGGTTGAATGACATCCGTCGGACGATCGGGTCGGCGCAGGCGCTGATCGCGGTGCTGGAGAGGGTGGCGATGGAGCAGTCCCGCGAACTCACGCAGACACAGCGTTCGTTCCGCCGGCTCGCGGATGCCGTGGATTCGGCGCAGGTGGATTCCACCCTGCGGGCGGTGGGGGATGCGGCGGGGCGGCTCGCCACCCTCACCACCGAGCTCCAGGGCACCACCGCGCTACTCAACGGCGTGCTGCAGAAGGTCGAAAGCGGTGAGGGGTCCGCGGCCAAGCTCGTGAACGACGCCGGGCTTTACACCGATGTGCGGGCGCTCGTGCAGCGGCTCGATTCGCTGACCGCCGACTTCCAGAAGAATCCCAAGAAGTATATCAACGTGAAGGTATTCTGATCGCTTGGGGCGGTGCCGCTGGCGCCGCCCCAACGGGGGGAGGTGAGGGATCACCGAATGACCTCTCTGGAAACGACGAAGCCCCGGGGCGCCTAAGCGCCCCGGGGCTTCGTCCATCCTAGACCGCGCTAACCTTAGTTGAAGGTGTAGCGCAGACCCAACTGCATCCGCCAGACGTCGCCGATGTTGAAATTCCGCTGGAAGGAACGATCGAGGAGCGAGCTCCCGATCGTGCGCATCCGGAACTGCGGAACGCCCGAGGCATCCACGCCAGCCGGCACGAGCGGAGTCGTAGAGGTGAAGCTCCAGCTCCGGCCCCAATCCGAGTTGAACATGTTGGTGAAGTTCAGAATGTCCATGCGGACCTGGAGCTTGTTCGGCTTGCCCATGACGCTCTGGACGATGTCCTGCGTAACGCTGACGTCCATGCGGGTGGTCATCGGGGTGAAGATACTGCCGCGCTTAACATACTCACCGCGATGGTTGCGGAGGTAGCGGTCCTGCTGGATGAACTTCTCGAAGGCCTCGATCTGCTGGGCGACGGTGAACGGCGCCGAGCCGGTGATCGGAAGGAAGCGCATCTCGCTCGCATCCTTCGGGATGTAGATGAGGTCATTCCCGGTGCCGCCGTCGCCGTTCATGTCGCCGCCGTAGACAAACGATCCGTTCCCCTGGAAGCTGTTGAGGAAGAACGAGATCCCGGTGGGACCGATCGGGAGGAGGTTCTTAGTGTAGGCCGCCGTCAAGAAGTACCGATGGCCCTGCGAGGTGCCGGAGAAGCCGAGCCCCGGGGTATTCGGGCCGTTCACGTGCTGATTGTTGACCCACGAGCCGATGGCGATCGAGCCGGCGTCGACGGTGTTGCGCGAGAGGCCGTAGCTGTACGCCGCCTTGGCGAAGAAGCCGTTAACGAACGCCTTCTCGAGCGAGGCCGAGAGATTCCACGAGCGGCCCACATCCTGGTTCTTCAGGATGATCGCGCTCGTCACGTTGCAGTTGATGCGCTGCTGCGTGCCATTGACGGCCGGGCAGTCATCGATCGACCACCGCGGCCGCTGATCGGGGCCGTTGAACTTGCCGTCGGCCGGCGTGAGGTTGCCGTCCACATAGTAGATGCCGTTGATGTCCTGCGCGAGGAGGAGCTCGACGGTACCGGTCGTCCCGAAGGGAAGCTTCCGGTCAAGGGCGAGGTTCGTGCGGAGGATCTGCGGGAACTTGAAGTTCTTGTCAGTGAGCGCGAGCTCGTACGACGCGGCCGGCGCCCCGGTGACGGTGGTCGGCTTGTACTTGTTCGGATCCGGATGGAAGGGACGCGAGGTCACGTTGTCGAACTGCTCGAAGCCGGTGAGCACGCCGTTGTTGCCGACCTGATTCGAGATCCAGACGTAGGCCGGACGACCTGTGAAGACCCCGGTCCCGCCGCGGACCTGCGTGACACCCTTACCCGCGACGTCCCAGTTGAAGCCGAAGCGCGGGGAGAAGAGGAGCGAGGGCTTCGGGAGCGCCTGCGTCTCGTACTGCTGGGCCTCCCCGTTCTCGTCGCGGAAGATCATGTTGTTCGCGAGCGGGTTCGTAAACCCGGTCTCCCCGAAGCGCGCCTGCTCGACGCGGAGGCCGAAGGTCGCCGTCAGGTTCTTGCTCGGCCGATACTCGTTCTGCGCGTAGACGCCCGCGAAGAGGACCTCGAGCGGCTGCAACGGCTTCTCCATCCCGGGCTGGTTCGCATAGCGAACCTGGAAGCGACGGAGGGTGACCGGCGAGTTGGTGCGGTTCGGGTTCGCAAGGTAGTCGTTCGCATCCCGATAGAAGTCGTTGAGCGAGTTGTAGATGTAGACGCTCTGCGACCCCGGGAAGAAGACGTTCTCCGACTCGTAGCGCTCGACGCTCACGCCGAGGGTGAAGTCGTTCTTGTCGCCGTAGATCGTGAAGTTATTCTGAAACTGCTGGCTGTTGTAGCGCAGCTCGTTGTTCGGGGTGAAGGGCTCGAAGCCGAACGTGGTGAAGACGTCATTCCCCTCGAGAATGTCGACGAGGGGGAAGGGCTTCCCATTCACGATCCCCCCGCGCACATCGCGGCTCTCATCGTTCTTCGTGTACCCGACGATCATGTTGTTCGACATGTTCGAGCCGATCACCGCGTTCCACTCACCGACCACCGACTCGATGTTTTCTTGGATCTGGTAGTTGGAGTTCTGGAAATTGAGCCCCTGCAGGCTACTGCGACGCGACCCCCAACCCAGCGACGACGAGTTCGAGAGGAGGACGTCGGTCTTGGAATCGAGCTTGGTGTAGCGGAGGCTGAACTTATTCTTATCGTTCATCGCGTAGTCGAGCTTCGCGGTGAGACGGAGCGACGGGGTCTCGTGGTCGTACCCCTGATACGGACCCGTCTCATAACCGAACTTCGAGGAGAGGAACGAGCTGAGCGAGTCGAGCGCCGTGGCGCGCACGCGCGTCACCTGACCGCCGGCAGTCCCCCCCGGCTGGAGCGCCTGGAAGGTCGTCCCCGGCTCGGTGATCCCGTCGCTCTCGAACGAGGCAAAGAAAAAGAGCTTATTCTTGATGAGCGGCCCGCCGATGCGCGCGCCCACCTGACTGAAGTCGAAGGTCCCGGGGGCGAACTTCCGGCCCCCGATCTTCGTGCCGACCATGTCGTTGTCGCGCTGCAGGTAGTAGACCGAGCCGGAGAAGTCGTTGGTCCCCGACTTGGTCACGGTGTTCACCGCGGCGCCGACGAAGTTACCCTGGCGGACGTCATACGGGGCGATGCTCACCTGCACCGCCTCGATCGCGTCGAGCGAGATCGGGGCGACGCCTGTGCGGTCACCCGGCTGCCCGCCGAGACCGAACGCGTTGTTGAAGTAGGCGCCGTCCACCATGATGTTGTTCAGGCGGTTGTCGACGCCGGCGAACGACGAGCCGCTCGCCTGCGGGGTGAGGCGGGTGAAGTCGTCGATGCGGCGCGAGATAGTCGGCAGCTGCTCGAGCGCTTGCTGCGAGATCGAGGTCGCCGCACCGGTGCGGGTCGCGCTGATCTCCGTCCCCGTCGAGGTCACCGTGACCGCGCTGAGCTGGGTTGCCAGCGCCCCGAGGCGGAAGACGACATCGGTCGAGACGCCGAGGCCGACGCTCAGGCCGCTCCGCGACTGCCGCGCGAACCCGATCCGGGTCGCCTCGACGGTGTAGGGGCCGCCGACGCGCAGGCCGGGGATGATGAACCCGCCATCGGCACGAGTCGTCGACTGATAGATGGTGCCCGAGGGTGTGTGGGTCGCGGTAACGCGAGCCCCCTGGATTGCGGTCCCAGCTGAGTCGAGCACCGACCCACGCATCGAGCCCGTGGTGACCTGGGCCGAGACCTCGGCGGTCCAGACGGCCCCGACCAGGGCGAGCACCCCGGCGATGGCCAATGAACGAAGACGACGCAGCATGACTGATCCTCTGTAGGGGTATCTACGGGGGTCCAACAGCAAGAAACTACTACAAGCGAACCCCAGAGTCCAACGTGTCAAGCAAGGGGAAGGTGCCCTGGGACCGAACCGTTACAGGCCCCCGGGAGTACCGCCATGGGCCTTCCGACCGACCGTCGCGTAATAAAGGGGAACCCCCACCAGACAGGTGCCGAGGACCCCGACCGTCTGCCACCGGCTCCCCGGGTCAATCAGGGCGTTCCCCAAGAGGTAGAGGACGGCGACCATGAAGACGAGGGGGACCACCGGATACCCGGGGCACCGGAAGGTCGGCTGGTACTCCGGACGCCCCCGGAGCCGGAAGATCGAGGCCACCGCCAGGAAGTAGAAGGGGAGGAAGGCGGTCACGAAGGCATCGGCCAGCTGTTCGAAGCTCCGCAGGAGGACGAAGACCACCCCGAGGGTCGCCGTCAGGGCGATCGCCACATACGGGGTCCCGAACCGGGGGTGGACCGCCCCGACCCCCCGGAAGAGGAGCCTATCCTCCGCCATCGCGAAGAAGATCCGGGGGCTCGTGAAGAGGACCGTGTTGAGCGACCCGAAGGTCGAGATCATCACGGTCACGGAGACAAAGGCCACCCCCAGGGGACCGATCACCCGCTGCGCCACGTCGGCGGCCACGAGCTTGGAGACCCGGATCTCCTCGATCGGCAGCACCGCGAGGTAGGCGAGATTGGCGAGCAGATAGATGGCGATGATCAGGAGGGTCCCTCCGATCAGGGAGCGCGGGAGGTTCCGCTGGGGATCCCGGACCTCCCCCCCGTTGTAGACGACGTCGGCCCACCCGTCGAAGGCCCAGAGGGTGCTCACGAGAGCGAGCCCGAAGGCGGGGATGGTGAAGGAGCCCGGGGGGATCGCCGGGGCGTAGAACCCCCCGCCCGTCTGGGGCAACCCGACCACGAAGGCGACGATAACGATGGAGAGGAGCCCGCCGTACTTCGCGAGGACGGTGAGGTTGGTGAAGGCCGCCCCCACCTTCACCCCGACGATATTGAAGGTGCCGGTGAGGAGGATCGCCCCCGCGGCGATGAACCGCACCGTCATCGCCTCCTCCGGTGACGCCTCGGCCCCCTTGGAGACGCGCCAGAAGTACTCCGCGAAGGTGATGGAGATCGCGCCGAGGGAGGCGGCCCGGATCATCGCGAGCTGACCCCACCCGAAGACGAAGGCGGTCATCCGTCCCCACCCCTGGCGCAGGAACACATAGATGCCACCCGTCTGCGGGAGGGCGCTCGCGACCTCGGCGAGGGTGAGGGCGCCGCAGAGGGCGAAGACCCCGCCGGCCACCCACGACAGGAGCATCGGGACGGGACCGGGAAGCTTGTCGGCGATGCCGGCGGGAGAGCGGAAGATCCCGGAGCCGACGGTGGAACCGATGACGACGGCGATGGCGCTCCAGAGGCCGATGCGGCGCTCGAGGCCGGAGGTGGGGGTCGCGGACATCCGACGAAGCTACGCCCGAGGGCTCCCGTCAGCGAGGGGGAGTCGGCGATCATTCCTCATCATGCCCTCTCTGCTGACCGCTCTCGTGTTCTGGGCCGCCGTGGCGGCCGTGCTCCTCGCGCAGGTGATGATCCTCCGCTCGACGCGTCGCGTGCTCCGCGCCGCCGCCCCGGCGCGCCCCGCGCTCGAGTGGGGGTTCGCCCTCGTCCCCGCGCTCGTGTTGGTCGTCGTGCTGGTGGCGAGCTGGCGGGCCGCGGTCCGTCCGCCGGTCCTCGAGTTCTCGGTGCCGGCCCTGCCAGGGGAGATCCGCTCATGAGCGTGTCGCCCTCCGCATCTCCCATCGCGCCAGAGGCCTCCGTGCCGCGGAGCCTCTGGCGCGATCTCATCGCGCTCACCAAGCCGCGCATCATCTCCTTGCTCTTGGTGACGACGATCGCCCCGATGTTCGTCGCAGGGCGCCCCTCGCTCGGGACGGTCCTCCTCGTCGCCCTCGGTGGCTATCTGATGGCCGGCGGGGCGAATGCGGTCAACATGTATCTCGATCAGGATATCGATGACGTGATGACGCGCACGAAGCTGCGGCCGATCCCGAGCGGACGGATGCAGGCGCGCGCGGTGATCGCCTTCGGCGTGGGGATCGCGACGGCGGCGACCTGGATGCTCGCGACCTTCGTGAACGTGTTGACGGCGGCGCTCGCCTTGGGTGGGTTCTACTTCTACGTCTTCATCTACACGCGGTGGCTCAAGCGGAGCTCCCCGCAGAACATCGTGATCGGTGGCGCGGCAGGCGCCTTCCCCCCGCTGGTGGGGTGGGCGGCGGTGACGGGCTCGCTCGATCTCACCGCGTGCTTCCTCTTCCTGATCGTCTTCTATTGGACGCCGCCGCACTTCTGGGCACTCGCCCTCAACAAGCAACGCGACTACGGCAATGCGCGCGTCCCGATGGCGCCCCTCGTCTGGGGAGAGCGCGAGACGATCGAGCAGATGTGGTGGTACACGATCCTGCTCGTGGGGCTGACGGTGATGCCCGTCGCGTTCGGCGCCTTCGGTCTCGTCTATCTGCTCTCGGCGCTCGTCCTCGGCGGGCTCCTGCTCCGAGGGGTGTGGCGCGTGAAGCAGGCGAGCGACTACGTGAAGCCATCGTGGTGGGTCTACGGCTATTCCCTGCTCTACCTCGCCCTCCTCTTCGTCGCGATGGTCATCGACCATGCCCTGCCGGTCGGCTGATCAGACCACGAACAGATCGCGCTGGATCTCGCGCGGGGTGACCACGAGCGCGCCTTCCGCCGTCAGATAGGCGTTCACCTCGGAGCGCATCCCGATCTCTCCGGTGAGGTAGATCCCAGGTTCGACGGAGAAGCCCACGCCGGGGAGTAATCGGCGGGTCTCGCGGGTCTCGAGGTTGTCGATGTTGGGCCCCATCCCGTGCAGGCCGCGCGCATCGATGGAGTGACCGGTGCGATGGGTGAAGGCGAGGCCGAACCCGCGCGCGGTGATCACCGCGCGCGCTGCGTCATCGGCTTCGCCACCGACCACCGGCGCCCCGCTCGCCAACCGCTCCTGCAGCTGTGCGATCGCCGCATCACGCGCATCGCGCACCGCACCCCAGACCTCGAGCGCCCGCGCCGTCGGGGTCCCGATGTGCGCCATCCAGGTCTGATCGGCCCACATCGCGCCCGGCTCGGTGCTCGTCGCGAAGAGATCGATCAATACCACATCCCCTTCACGAAAGGCGCGCGGATGCTCGGCCGAGGGCTCGTAGTGCGGGTTGGCGGCGTTCTCGGTCGCGGCGACGATCGGCCCATGATCGACCACCAGCCCCTCGGCAGCGAAGCGCTCGCGGATCCACGCGGCGACCTCATGCTCGTGGAGCGGGGTCCCGGTGCGCGCCGCCGCCCCGATCCGGTCGAAGGCTGCGAGCGCGATCGTGCGCAACGTCTCGGCGTTCCGCTCATGGGAGGCGATCTGCGCAGGGGACCAGAGTGCGAAGAAGCGGGTGACGAGCTCGGCGCTGGTCTCGACGGTCGCCCCGCTGGCACGCACGAGATCGAGGATCCCCGCGGGGACGCGGTCGACGACGGGGACGGCATCGCCGGGCGAGTACTCCATGGCGATCCGCTTCCCCCGCACGAGGGTGGCGAGGGCGGACTCCATCTCCCCCCACGCGCTGTAGACCACCTTGGTCCAGCTCGCGGGCCAGTGCTTCCACGGCCCCTGTTCGATCGCATGGGTGATGGCCACGGGGGTGCCGTGCGACGGGATCCACGCGAAGAAGCGTCGCGTGGCCATCCCCCCGAATCCGGTGAGGGCGGTGGCGACGGGGTTCAGACCACGGAAGTCATACAGGAGCCAGCCGTCGAGGCCGGCCTCGCCGAGGGCGGCCTGGAGCGTGGGGAGCGAGGCGGGGGTGAGCATCGTCATGGCGACTCCGGATCAGCGACGGACCTTGCTCCATTCGGCGCGCCATTCACAGCTCCCTTCCTGGCGCGAGGCGCAGCGCACGTGGTCGACCACCCCGACGGCGCCGATGAGCTGACGCATGAGCTCGGCGAGCATCGATTCGTAGAAGGCGCACCCGGCGGACTTGGGCGCGGTGTCGACAGAAACCGACTGCCGGACCTCGAGGAAGACGGTGGCGCCGACACGACGTACCGTGCCGAGGGCGTAGCGCCCTGCGATGTGGCGGACGTGTCCGAGGGCGAAGGGACGCGCGAGGAAGGCGGGCATCGCGCGGATGATCCCGCGACTGATGCCGAGGATCCGGCCGTAGGTCACGCGGGCGAGCTGGCGCCCCGCCTCACGGAAGACCGCCTCCGCATCAGGCCGGCGCCCGATCAGGCGCGCGATCCCAGCCGCCTCCTCGAACGGGAGTCGCTGGCCCTTCCTGACCGCCTCGCGGTACCGGATGATCTGTGCGCGGACGGTCTCGCTCAACCCGAACCGCTTCGACCGGAGCTCCTCGACGAACTCCGCCTCGAAGGCGTCATCGGGGAGATCGACGGTACGGACGGCCTCGAGGAGGACGAGCGAGACGAGGGGATCGACGGTGGTGGACATGGCGGGACAAGAGACGGTCGAGGGCTGGCGGCAAGCTAACCGTGACGGGAACGGGGCGCACGGCACGAAATCGTGGAACCCAGCGTTCCATCGGGTGGAAGGTTCGGTCTGGACCGTCGCGGGCATCGCGTCCGCCACGGTTCGGAGCCCGGTCTCCCCCCCTTCCGACAACCGCCTGTGACCCACTCCCCCCACGCTCCCGACGTGCCGTGTCGTGCCTTTCGCACGGCGGTCGACGATCGACTCGATGGCTCGCCCGATGCCCTGCAGTTGGTGCAGGCGGCCCCGCATCTCCGCCGCTGTCCTCCCTGTCTCGCCTGGGTAGTCGCGCGCCATGCCTACCGACGGATGATGCAGCGGCTCGGTGACGCGGTGGTCGCTCCCCTCGATCTGCGCGATCGGATCCGTGGTGTCCTCCAGCGCGAGGCCGCACGCGACGCCCAGCGCCCGAACGCCTGACGCCATCTCGCATGTCCGTGCCCATCGACCCCGCCCAGTTTCGCGCCGCCCTCGCGCGCTTCGCCTCCGGCATCACCGTGCTCACCATGCGGGATGCCGCGGGGACCGACCTTGGGATGACGGCGACCGCCTTCACCTCGCTCTCGCTCGACCCGCCGTTGATCCTCGCCTGCGTCGATGCCAAGGCGACGATGGCGATACCGCTGGTCAGAGGCGCCGCGTTCGCGGTGCATGTGTTGCGCGAGGACCAGGAACAGCTCTCGCGACGCTTCGCGGCGACCTCCGGGGATCGCTTTGCGAACCTCACGCTGGAGCGCTCGCCTGATGGGACCCCGCTCCTCCCCGACGCGCTGATGCGGATGGAATGCACGGCGGTCGCGCGGCATCCGGGGGGCGACCATCACATCATCGTGGGACGTCCGCAGCGGGTGACGGTCGCCGCGATCGGCGAGCCCCTGCTCTACTTCCGTGGGCGGTACGGGCGGCTCGCGCAGACGCCCTGAGCGCTGGCTGCGCCGCGCTCAGGGGCCTTGGGAGAGATAGCTCGCCGCGTAGCGGTCGATGCTCTCGCGGATGATGCGCATGGCCTCATCGCTCTTCCCCCAGCCGCGGATCTCGACCCGTTTGCCCTCAAGGTCCTTGTAGATCGCGAAGAAGTGCTCGATCTCACGCAGGGTGTGCTGCGGGAGATCCGCGATGTCGAAGTACTCGCCGTGGGCGGGATCATCGACGGGGACGGCGAGGATCTTGTCGTCGGGCTCACCTTTGTCGAGCATCTTGAGCACGCCCACGGGGCGGACGTCGATGAGGCACCCGGTGAAGGTCGGCTCCTTGATCATCACGAGCACGTCGAGGGGATCGTTGTCCTCATGGAGCGTGCGCGGGATGAGCCCGTAATCGCCCGGGTAATGGACCGCGGAATAGAGCACGCGATCGAGGCGGAAGAGCCCCGACTCCTTGTCGAGTTCGTACTTGTTCCGTGCCCCCTGCGGGATCTCGATGACTGCCGTCACGACCTCGGGGGCCGCCCGCCCCGGTTCGAGGTCACGCCAGGGATGGATCACGCGCGCCCGTCCCGCTGGCGCTCGCGCCGACGCGCGAGCGCGCGGGCCCGCACGACCAGCGAGATCGTATAGCCGACGTAGAGCACGAGGGTCGCCGCGTAGGCGAGGCGATAGTACAGCGCGTTGTCCGGCATCAGCCCCCCACCGCCGCGTCGTCGAGCGCATCTCGCTCCGTCGCCAGCGCCATGCGCGCTCGCACGAAGGCCACGTAGAGCAGCGTGAAGGCGAAGAACGCGAGGAAGAACGTCTTGACCATCACGGTGGGCATCGCCGGTCCCTCGGGTCGCGCCACGACCGGCAGGGGATGCAGCGTGCGAAAGAGATAGACGCTGAGATGGATGAAGGGGATCAACAGCGCGCCGAGGATCCCGACCACCGCCGCGTAGCGCGCGCGCTGCTCACGCCCCGGGATCACCCCACGGAGCACGAGGTACCCCACGTAGATGAACCAGAGGAAGAGGGTGAGCGTGAGGCGCGCATCCCAGGTCCACCAGGTGCCCCAGACCGGCTTCCCCCAGAGGGGGCCGGTCACGAGCACCGCCGTGGTGAAGATCACCCCGACCTCGGCTGAGCTCTCCGCGAGGCGGTCGAGGCGCTGGTCCTTGAGGAAGAGCCAGAAGGCGCCGGCGAGCGCGGTGACGCCAAAGGCGAGGAAGGCGACCCAGGCGGCGGGGGCGTGCACATAGAGGATCTTCTGCGCGAAACCCTGCGTCGCCTCCGGCGGGGTGAACCAGATGGCGCGCCCATAGGCGAGCGCGACGACCGCGAACGCGAGGAGCGCGACGGGATCGACGCGGCGCGTGGCCGGCGGAGTGGACGAGACGTCAGTCATCAAGGGTCGCAGGGAAGACGAGCATACAGGCGTACGCGAAGACGAGATCGAATGCCAACAAGATACGCAACCAGGCGAACGATTCGGCGAGGGGGCGTCCCGCGAGGAGCTTCGCGGTGGCCTGCGCTGCCGGCATGACGATCGGCACGAAGAAGGGCAGTGCGAGGACCGGGAGGAGGAGCTCCGCCAGTCGCGTGTTCGCCGTGAGGCCCGCGAAGAGGGTCCCCACCGCGACGAGACCGATCGCGGCCAAGATCATCACGCCGATGAGCGCGGGCCACGCGGCCCCCACCCCGACATCGTAGAAGAGGACCATCGCCGGGAGCGCGACGGCCTGCACCCCGAGGACGAAGGCGAGATTCGCGAGCGCCTTCCCGACGAAGATCGCCTGCCGCGGGACGGGGGCGATCAGCAGCGCATCCATCGCGCCATCCTGCGCCTCGACCCCGAAGGAGCGATGCAGCCCGAGGAGCCCCGAGAAGGTGAAGGTCACCCAGAGGACGCCCGGGGCGAGGTCTCCTGCCCCGACCGCGGTGGAATCCCAGGCGAAGTAGAAGATCACGATCGCGAGCAGGGAGAGGACGAGCGCCGAGAGGAGGGCGCTCCGCGTGCGGAACTCGATGGCGAGGTCCTTCCGCGCGATCAACCAGGCGGAGCCGAGGAGACCGGGGGCGCTCATGCGACGAGGGCCCGATACGTGTCGGCGTAGGCGAGGGGATCGAGGCCATGCGCCGACTCATGGCGGACGACGCGTCCCCCCTGCATGATCGCGGCGTGCGTGGCGAGGGCGAGCCCTTCGTGCAGATGGTGCGTGACCACGACGATGGCGGCGCCGGCCTCGCGCCGCTCGCGGAGGAGGGCGGTGAGCGCGGTGGCCCCCTGCTCGTCGAGCCCTGTGTACGGCTCGTCGGCAAGGAGGACATCGGGGCCGTGAACGATGGCCCGGGCGATCGCGACGCGCTGTTGCATCCCACGCGAGAGCTGGCGCACGGGGACATCCGCCCGGTCCGCGATGCGGAGGGCACGCAGGGCCCGATCGGTGGCGCCTTCGGGATCCGCGAGCCCGTAGAGGCGCGCGCTGAACCCGACGTTCTCGCGTGCGGTGAGCGCCTCGTAGAGCATCGAGCGATGCGAGATGAGGCCGATATGATGCCGCGCCTCAGGGGACGGGAGGCGCACCCCGGCGACCCGTGCCTCCCCCGAGGTCGGGGAGAGCAACCCGGCGAGCAGACGAAGCGTGGTGGTCTTCCCGGCGCCATTCGGGCCGAAGAGCGCCAAGCACTCTCCGGCTCGAAGCGAACAGCGCACGCCATCGACGGCGCGCCGCCCACCGAACACCCGGACGAGGTCATGGGCCTCGACGCGCGGCGTCATGCGGGGGGGCGGGCGCCCAGGTCAGGCCTCCCCGGTGATCGCCGTCTCGAGTTCGTCGGCGATCCCGGCGGCGAGGGCGACCGCACCCGCCAAGCTCGCTGGGGAGGCCTGCGTGGAGACCGGGATGCGATGGAGGAGCATCGTGCCGCGGGTCACGAGACCACCGCCCTTCTTGGAGCTGACCTGCTCCAACAGCGAGCCCATCAAGGCGAAGTTGCCCGCGATCTCCCCGGCGTCAGCGATGAAGCTCATCACATACCGGAAGGCGTACTCGCCGATCGCGTCGACGTTGCGGGTGATCCACGCCGTCTGCGTCCGGCCGCTCTCGAGCGGGAAAATGATGCGCGCATCCCCATCCTCATCGATCCGATGATAGAGCTCGGTCGCGTCGAGCAGGGCGTGGAAGTCGTCGGGATGCGGGGCCATGGAATATCTCCTCAGGAATATAGCGGGCGGCGCTGGGATGACGTCGGCAGGGACGGCGGCGGGGATCCCCGCGGGATCAGGCGTGGCGGGATCCCCCGTCCCACACCGGGGACAGAACTGCACCTCGCGATCGACGGGCCACGCACGCCCACAGTCGGAGCAGCATCGTTCGTCGACCGAAGGCGGGGCGGCGGGGGCCTCGAGGGGCGCTTCGGGAGTCGATATCTCGGGGTCAGCCACCGTGGGATGCGACACATCGCCTATCGCCTCGATGGCAAAGAGGCGATCGACACGCATGCTGCGCAATGCCTCGCGCACCGAGGGCGAGGGGCCGAGCAGCCGGACGCCGAGCCCCTTCTCGCGGGCGTGCTTGTGGAGGAGCAAGAGGACACCGAGGCCGGTCGCGTCGATCGATTCCGTACCGCTGAGGTCGACCGCGACATGCGAGGTGGACGCCGTGTCCGCGCACGTGACCGCGGCGGTCACCTCGAGACGAAAGTCATCGAGGTCGCCGACGGTCATCTGCGTCGGCGCGACGAGGACCTCTTGCTGGGGGTGGGATGGGCTCAATGGGGGAGGACGGGAACCGCGAGCAAAGATACCGTCTCGCGGGCGGCGCCGCGCCCCCAGATCGACACGATGCCGAAGGCCCTGCCGTCCCCGTCCCCCGCCCCATAGGATTTCTCGCTATGACCGACATCGACGTCCTGCTCACCGAGACGCGGGTCTTCCCACCGCCGTCGGCCTTCCGCGACGCCGCCCTCGTGCGCGATCGCACCCTGCATGATCGGGCCGAGGCGGATCCTGTCGGCTATTGGGCCGATCAGGCACGCACCCTGCACTGGCAGCGCGACTGGGATCAGGCGCTCGACTGGAAGCCTCCCCATGCCAAGTGGTTCGTCGGCGGCCAACTCAACGTCGCGGAGAACTGCCTCGACCGGCATATCACCGCCGGGCTCGGGAACAAGGCAGCGATCATCTGGGAGGGGGAACCCGGGGACAAACGCACCCTCACCTACGGGGAGCTCGCCCGCGAGGTCCGGTGCTTCGCCAATGTCCTGAAGCATCTCGGCGTGCAGACGGGGGATCGCGTGGGGATCTATCTCCCCCTCATCCCCGAGGCCGCGATCGCGATGCTCGCCTGTGCGCGGATCGGCGCGATCCACTCCGTGGTCTTCGGCGGCTTCTCCGCGGAGTCGCTCCGCGACCGGATGAACGACGCGCAGGCGAAGGTCGTGATCACCGCCGATGGCGGCTATCGGCGCGGCCAGATCGTGCCGCTCAAGCGGCACACCGACCAGGCGCTCGCCGAATGCCCGAGCGTCGCACACTGCCTAGTGATCCAGCGGCGCGCCGATGGGCCGATCGACGAGGCGCACATCGCGATGCACGAGGGGCGCGACCATTGGTATCACCGCCTCAAGCATCAGGTGTCCGATGTGTGCCCGCCTGCGGCGATGGACGCCGAAGATGTGCTCTTCATACTCTACACCTCTGGGACGACGGGGAAGCCGAAGGGGATCGTGCACACCACGGGGGGCTACCTCGTCGGCGCCGCGAGCTCGACGAAGATGGTCTTCGACCTACGCCCCGATGATGTGTATTGGTGCACCGCCGATGTGGGGTGGATCACGGGCCACACCTATCTCGTCTACGGGCCACTCGCGAACGGGGCGACGATCCTCATGTACGAAGGGGCGCCCGATTGGCCGGAGCGCGATCGCTTCTGGGAGCTCTGTGCGCGGCACGGCGTGACGATCCTCTACACCGCCCCGACCGCGATCCGCGCCTTCATGAAATGGGGGGACGAGCATCCCAAGAAGCACGACCTCTCACGGCTCCGCCTCCTGGGATCCGTCGGCGAACCGATCAATCCCGAGGCGTGGATCTGGTATCACGAGGTGATCGGTGGGGGGCGCTGCCCGATCGTCGACACCTGGTGGCAGACGGAGACGGGATCGATCGTGATCTCCCCGCTCCCCGGCCTGACCGCGACGAAGCCCGGCAGTGCACAGCAACCGCTCCCGGGCTACCGCGCCGAGCTCTTGGATGCGAAGGGCGAGCGGATCGCGACCGGCGGCGGGCTCCTCGCGATCACCAAGCCCTGGCCCTCGATGCTCCGCACCATCTGGGGGGACGACGCGCGCTACGTGCAGACCTACTTCTCGCAGTGGCCGGGGCGCCCCGACCTCTACTTCCCCGGCGACGGCGCGAAGAGAGATGGCGATGGCGACTTCTGGATCCTCGGGCGCGTGGACGACGTGCTCAACGTCGCGGGGCACCGGATCGGGACCATGGAAGTGGAGTCGGCGCTCGTCGAGCATCCGGCGGTGGCCGAGGCGGCGGTCGTCGGGAAGACGCACGAGATCAAGGGCCAGGCCATCTGCGCCTTCGTGACGCTGCGCGATGGGCACGCGGAGTCGCTCTCGCTCCGCGACGACTTGCGCGCCTTCGTGGTGCAGAAGATCGGGGCGCTCGCGCGGCCCGATGAGCTCCATTTCACCGCCGACCTCCCGAAGACGCGGTCAGGGAAGATCATGCGGCGCCTCCTCCGCGATACGGCGGAGGGACGTCTCTTGGGTGACGTGACGACGCTCGCTGACCCGACGGTGATGGAGTCCCTCAAGGCCCGCTACGCGGACCAGGACGGCTGACATCAGGGGTCAGGGCTCAGGGCGCGGCGGGCTTGGCCGTCGCCGAGTCGAGCCGGGCCTTCTCGGTCTCGACGTAGAGCCGCATCTGGTCGTACGTGAGGCTCCCCGGGTAGACCTTGTTCCCGATCTTGAAGGTCGGGGTCGACTGGATCCGGAGCCGTTCCGCCTCGCGCCGATTGGCGGCGATCTGCGGGAGCATCTCGCCGGAGTCATAGCAGGCGGTGAAGGCCTTCCCATCGAGGTCGAGCGACTCGGCGAGCTCGATCATGATCTTGCGGACCTTCTTGGGATCCCGTGCCGCCTGGGAGTTCCACCGCTCCTGTGACGCGAAGAGCATGTCGTGCATCAGCCAGAACTTGTCCTGCGCATTGGCGCAGTACGCGGCGTTGTGGGCCGCGACGGCGTTGCGGTGGATGTCGAGAGGGAAGTCCATGAAACGGAACCGCATCTGTCCCGAGGCCACGAGGCGCGCCTTGATATCCGGTGCATGCAGGGTGGCGAAGTAGCCACAGCCGGGGCACTCGAAGTCGGCGAACTCGATCACCTCGACGGGGGCGTCAGGGCTCCCGATGACGATCCCACCGGGGGCGAGGGACGCCGCCGCCGCCGCGTCGAGGGTGATGACCGGGGTCGGACGCGACCCGAGGTACCCGAGGATCACGACGCCGACCACCGCGACCACGGCAAGGAGGGCACCGAAGGACTTGTTCTTGGCCTGCTGCTTCTTCGCCACGGGGCACTCCTGAACGACGGGCGGTGGGAGGGGGATTCAGCTCAGGGGATAATCTGTCATCCCGTGTGGGGGGCGGGGTAGGAGTTCGGGCCCGGTTCGGTTATCTTCCGACCACGAGCCCGATGGCTCGTTCCTCCGACCCCATAACCGGACGAGATGAGCAGACAGCGTACCCGTGGACCGGCAGCCCCGGCCACCCCATCCGCCTTCGATCAGGCCCGCGACGAGTTGTTCCAGCATGTCATCAGCTGCGGCGTGATCGGTTCCGAGCCCGAGCATCAGCAGGAGTGGTTCGACGAGACGATGAAGTACTTCGCTGAGCGGTACCACGAGCTCGGAAGCCGGCAGCTCGCAGAACTCCGCGTGTTGGGCGAGCGCTTCGCGGCGCCGACCAAGCGGCCAGAACCCGCGACCGCCTGATCCACCGATAGATGAAGTGATACGAGGCCCCGCGATTCCCAAGGATCGCGGGGCCTCGTTCGTTGCGGGGTCACCTCAGCGACCGACGGGTCGTCGCCGGCGGTAGACGATCGAGAGCCGCGCCCCGCCGCCAAGCGCGAGCTCCACCGCGGGGATGGTCCGTCGCGTCCCGAGCGGTCCCTCCATCCCCACCACCACGACGAGGTCACCGCGGAGCGGATCCCCGGGTGCATGTCGGACGGCGAACCCACCCCCACCATAGAGCCCCCGCGGGAACTCGCCGAAGGGATCGAAGAGGAAGCGGGAGACCGCCTCGAGGCGCTGCACCCCACCGACCCCCTCGCCACGCCGCGCGAGCCCCGCCGCGGCATGGACCCCGACCCGAGCGTAGTAGCCGGCGCGCACATTCACCCCGAGGCCGGCCGCGATCCCCGCCTCCGGGGTGGACGCCACCTCGATGCGGCGCTCCCATTGTGGCAACGCGGACGAGCGGTTCGACGCGCTGCTCTGCGCGACGACCCCAGCGGGGGTGAGTCCCATCGCGAGGATCCCGATCGCGAGGCGCCCGATCACGAGACACCGGGTCGGGCCTCGCGTGGTGTCGACGTGCCGTGTCACGTCGTGCGACCGCGCACGATCCCCTCGACGCGGCGCGAGGCGTCGAACCAGTGCCGGGCGGCCCCCTGCAGGGTCGAGGGCGTCACGCGCGCCAGATCATGCGGATAGCGGGCGACCTCTTCGAGCGTCCCATGGACCCAGGCCTCGGCGATCGCACCCAGGACCGCGCTCCCCGAGGCCTGACGGAGCTGCCACGCCCCGATCGCATGGCGCCGCGCGCGATCGAGTTCCTCGGCCGTGACGGGCGCGTCGATGAAGCGCTGGAGCTCACGCAGGAGTCCCTCGCGCGCTTCGGCCTCGCGATGCGGCGAGGTCGCGATGTACGCCGCGATGGCCCCGGCACGAAGACGCAGCATGGAGCGCGCGAGCACGGTGTAGGCCAACGAGCGCTTATCGCGGAGCTCCTCGAAGAGCCGCCCACCGAGTCCACTCGCGATCCCCGCGAGGAGTTCGGCGCCGAAGCGCGCCTCATCGGTCCGCGCGGGGCCTGGGAAGAGCATCGCGAGAGCGGTCTGCGCGCGGTCGCGCTGATCGACTCGCTCCGTGAAGGCCGTGGGCCAGACCGTCGGCGCGATGGCGGGTGCGGGTGCGGCGCGGAGCGCCGCGAATCGCCGCGCGAGGGTGTCGGCGGCCTCCTGCGGGTCGAGATCGCCGACCACCACGAGGGCGGCGGCCGACTCGTTCACGCGCGCCGCATGCCACGCAGCCACTCGATCGACGGTCGCGCCGCGGATCACCGACTCGTCGCCGAGCGGGGAGCGGCCGTACGGGTGCCCCGCCCAGGCCGCTTCGCTCGCGAGTCGCATCGGCTGGCGATACATGTCGTCTCGCAGGGTGCCGAGCGCGGCGAGCGCGACGGCACGTTCCGCCTCGAGACCGTCCTCGGGGTAGGTCGGTGCGAGCACCACATCGGCGAGGAGCTCCGCGGCGTCGGCAAAGGCGCGCGTCGAGACCCCCATCGTCCACTCGAAGACCTCGCTCCCCACCCCGACCGCTGGGACCCCTCCGAGTCGCTCGGCGTCCTCAGCGATGCGCGCGGCGGAGCGACGGGCGGTGCCGCGCAGCGCCGTGCGCGCCATGAGGGTCGTGAGCCCCGATTCGTCGGGGCGCTCCTCCACAGCGCCGCCCGGAATCACGACACCCAAGTGCACGAGGGAGGCGCCCGGGCGACGCTGCACGAGGATCGGGACGTCGCGCGCCGTACGGAAGCAGTGGATGGCGTCGACACCACGCTCGTACCGAGCGCCGTCGCCGATGATGGGGGGTGCGGGGAGCGGGGTCCCCATCGGATCGATCGGTGTCGGGCGCGCCGCGTCGAGCATCGCGCGGACGGCGACGGCGTCCGTGCCCAACGGCGCGGTCCCGCGTGGACGATAGGCGAGCACCGTCGCCTGTTCGGGATCGAGCCAGCGCGTCGCGACGGCGGCGAGTCGTGCCGCATCGACGCGGAGCAACGCCTCATGATGCGAGACGCCCTGCTGCCAGTCCCCGAGGAGCTCCCACGCGCCGAGGAAGTTGGCCTGACCCTCGGGGGACTCGAAGCGTCGGAGCACCTGCGCCTCGACGAGGGCCCGCGCCCGATCGACCTCGGCCGCGGTGATCTCACCCGCGCGCACCCGTCGCACCTGATCCCAGATCGCCCCCGCCGCCTCACGCATCGTCTCTGGGCGCGTCCCGGCATGGATGACGAAGACCCCGAGCTCGGTGGGGGTGTAATCGTACGCCGTGATGCTCGAGGCGAGACGACGATCTCGCACCGCGCGCGCGAGGCGTGACGCACGGCCGACACCCAAGACGGTGGCGAGGACATCGAGCGCGGGAGTATCGGGGTGCTCGAGCGGCGGGGTGCGCCACCCGACGAGGAGCTCGGTCTGCGCGATGTCCCCTTCCCACTCGCGGCAGCGGAAGCCCGCGGGGGTGCGCTCCTGCGGGCTCAGCGAACGTCCGACCGGCGCATCGGGGAGATGCCCGTAGTGCGTGGCCACGAGGGCGATCGCCTCATCCGGATCGACATCCCCGACGATCGCGAGGACGGTATTGGACGGCCGATAGAAGCGCTTATAAAAGGCGTGCAGGTGGTCGCGCGTCAGCGCGCGGAGCCCATCCTCTCGTCCCATGCGCCAGCGGCGGATGCGATGCTGATCGTGCAGCACCTCGAAGAGGGTCTCCAGCGCGAGGGCCGATGGGGTATCGGCCTTCCGTTTGGTCTCCTCGATGATGACCTCGAGTTCACGCGCGAGCTCCCCCGCGTCGAGCACGCTGTTGGCATAGGCATCCGCCTGCACGGCGAGCCCCGCCGCGAACCCCGCCGACGGGAGCACCACATAGTAGTGCGTGTGATCGTAGATCGTCCCGGCATTGAGGTAGCCACCGGCGGCCTTGGTCTCACGCGCGATCTGCCCCACCCCACGCGTCGGCGTCCCCTTGAAGTACATGTGCTCGAGCACATGCGCGATCCCGATCACGTCATCGGGTTCGTCGAAGTACCCCGCCTTCACCCAGGTGACGATCGCGGCGACGGGGGCGGTCCGATCCTGCCGGACGAGGACGCGCAGACCATTGCCGAGCCGGACCCGCCGGACCGAAGCCGGAGGGAGGATGCCGTCCAGTGCGCTCAGCGGACGATGCGGAGGAGGCCGGCGTCGGCGCTGGCGCGGAGGAAGCTCTCGGCGTCGCGCGTGGGGATGAGCACTCCGGTGAGGGCAAAGCCACGACGCGCCTCCCCCTGCATGAATTCCTCGACCGAGCGGTGCGCCCCACCCACGGTGGCATCGCGCATCGCGGCGACGATCTCCTCCCAGGTCCCCTCGAACGGCCGACCATCGCGCGCGACCACCTCATGCCGTTCTGGGGCCCGCTTGGCCTCGGCGGCCTCCGCGAGCATCGCCCCGAAGAGCTCGAGCTGTTGGCGCGCCTCCTCCTCCGCGCGCTCCGAGGCGCGCGACTCGATCTCCGCGAGCATCTCGTCCAAGGGATCGGTGGAGGGGGCGAGTTCGGTGAGCCGCTCCTCCCAGATGCGAAGGGACGGGTCACCGTCCGAGAGACGGAGGTGGGACTTCTTGAGCTCCATCAGGCGCCAGATCCCAAGCTCGTCCCAGTGATCCTCGGGCTTGGTGCGCTCGAATTGGAAGAGGGCCGCCTCGAACTCCTCGCGATCATAATGGATGTTCGCGAGGTAGATGCGGGCCTCGGTGTGGTCGGGATCGATCTGCAGCGCCCGCTTCAAGATCTCGATCGCCGCCATATCCTCGCCGAGTCGATGCTCCGCATAGCCGACCATCGCGATCGCCTCGGCGTGGTCGGGGACCTGTCGGATGGCGATCTCGAAGAACTCCTTCGCCTCCGAGACGAGCCCATCGCGGAAGAGGGTCCGCCCCACCTGCAACATGAGCTCGATGTCGTCGGAGTAGCCGAGCTCGAGGATCCGATTCAACGCCTTGAGCGCCTGCGGGGTCTGCCCGAAGCGCAACAGGGTCTCACCGAGGCCGGCGAGCGCGTCCTCATGTTCCGGATCGAGGACGAGCGCTTCCTCGAACGCCTTGCGCGCCCACGCGAACTCATCACGCGCGAGGCGCGCGTACCCGACGCCCACATGGAGCTCGACGGAGTTGGGATAGAGACCGAGGCCCTCACGCAACGTGGTGAGTGCCGCCTCGTAGTTCCCCTCGTTGTAGAGCTGGTGCGCGCGCTCGTCGTACTCTTCGGAGCTCAGGAACGGCGTAGGCATCGGGGGGGCGGCCTCCGGCGCAGGGGTTGTCGAATCATACCACGCGGTCCCACAGGGCGACACCAGTCGCTCGGACGCGGCCCCGGTGGCGCGTCAGCGCATCGCACCGAGCGCCCCCGCGATCTCGGCGGCGAGGGCGGCATTGGCCTCGAGCAACGCGAGGTTGGCCGCGAGGGAACGCCCATCGGTCGCGCGCTCCACCGCCGCGAGGAGGAAGGGCGTGACCGCGGCGCCACGGACACCGACGGTGCGCGCCTCGACCAGGGCCTGCGCGACCGCCCGCCCCACGACCTCGGCATCCAGCGCCGCCTCCGCCGGCGGGGGCTGCACGACGAGGATCGCGCTCCGGCGCCCGAGGGCACGCGACGCGCGGAAGATCGCGGCGATCTCCGCGGGCGCCTCGATGCGCTGCAGGACGCGGAGCCCGGTGTGTGCGGTGAAGAACCCCGGGAATTCATCGGTGCGATAGCCAACGACGGTGACACCATAGGTGTCGAGCCGTTCGAGCGTCCCGGGGAGATCGAGGATCGACTTGGCCCCCGCACAGACCGTGATCATCGGCGTGGTGGCGAGCTCGAGGAGATCGGCCGATTCATCGTACGCTGGCTCACGATGCACCCCGCCGATCCCACCGGTGGCGAAGACCTCGAGGCCTGCCGAGGCCGCCAGGGTGAGCGAGGCCGCGACCGTCGTCGCGCCATCGCGGCCCTGCATCATCGCCGCGGCCAGCTCGCGGGACGCGACCTTCGTGACGCCATCCCGCGCGAGGAAGCGTTCGAGATCGTCGCCAGCGAGCCCGATGGTCGAGACGCCTCGCACGACGGCCGTGATCGCCGGGACGGCTCCGCGGGAGACGATCGCCGCGCGCATGCGCGCCTCGGCCTCGCGATTCGCCGGGATCGGGAGTCCCTGGGCCAAGACCGAGCTCTCGAGCGCGACGATCGGACGTCCAGCCGTGCGTGCGTCCGCGACCTCGGCGCCGAAGTGGATCGGACCTGCCATACGCGGTGCGGGGTCGCCGCTCACGTCACCGTCGGGCGGGACCCCGCGAAGCGCTGCCACGCCCCCGTCGCGAGGATGTCGTCGATCTCCCCGATCACGCGCTCCACCTCGTCATCGGTGGTGTAGAAGTGCGGCGCGATGCGGATCCCCGCGCCAGGACGGAAGTCGATCACCACCTCACGCGCCAAGAGCGTCTGCGCGACCTCGGCCGCGTGCGGGACGTCGACCGCCACCGTGCCACCGCGCTTTTCCGGATCGCGTGGCGCGCGGACCGTGTAGCCACGCGCATCGGCCAGCTCGATCAACCGCGCCGTCTGCCGCATGCTCTTCGCCCGGATGTTCGTCATCCCCGCCTCGACGAGGATCCGCGGCCCCTCGCGATTCGCATAGAGTGCGGGGACGACCGGGGTGCCACCGAGCCAGCGCTGGATCCCGCCGGCGTAGGTCATCGAGTCCTCGAAACCGAAGGGGCGCGCATGCGCCTGCCACCCGGTGAGCGCGGGCGCGAAGCGTTCACTCGCGCTCGGCGAGGCATAGATGAAGCAGCCGCCGGGGCCACCGCAGCACCACTTGAGGACGCCCCCGGTGAGGAAGTCGGCGCCGATCGCGTGCACATCGACGGGGATCACGCCGACCGAGTGATAGGCATCGAACGAGACGACCGCCCCCATCGCATGCGCATGGGCGGTGAGCCGCCGCGCGTCGAGGATGTGCGCCGAGCGGAAGGCCACATGTGAGACCGCGACGAGCGCGGTGCGCTCGTCGATCGCCGCGTGGAGCGCGTCCTGATCGAGGGTGACGCCATCGGCACTCGGGACGACGACGACGCGCGCGCCGAGCTTTGGGGCGAGCGACTCGATGGCATAGCGCACGCTCGGGAAGTCGAGCGCGGTCATCACGACGGTGTCGCGTCCCGAACGGAAATCCATCGCCGAGAGGATCGCCGCCTGCGCGACGGTGACGGTCGGAGCCATCGCGACCTCGTGCGGGGCGGCGCCGAGGAGCGGGGCGACGACATCGCCCACGGTCAGCGGGGTCGTCCACCACTCCTTCGCCCAGGCCTGGACGCCCCATTCGTCCCAGAGCTCGGCGTAGCGCGCGAGCTGCGCCGGGACGGTCTTCGGCATCGCCCCCAGGGAGTGGGAGACGAGATAGGTGCGCCGCGAGAGGATCGGGAAGGTGTCCCGGAAGCGAAGGAGCGGGTCGGTCATGCGCCCAATGTATCGGGTTCGGCGTGGGCCTCCTCCCACCGGGTCAGGGCACGGTAGGCGAGGGGGAGGACGAAGAGAGTGAGGACGGTCGAGGTGACGAGCCCCCCGATGACCACGCTCGCGAGGGGGCGCTGGACCTCCGCACCTGCGCTGTGCGAGAGCGCCATCGGGACGAAGCCCAAGCTCGCGACGAGGGCGGTCATGAGCACAGGGCGGAGACGATCCATCGCCCCCTCACGCACTGCCGCATCGAGGTCGCGTCCCTCGTCACGCAGATGATTGAGGTGCTCGACCAAGACCACGCCGTTGAGCACCGCGATCCCGAAGAGCGCGATGAAGCCGATGCTCGCCGAGAGATTCAGGTTGAGGTCTCGCAGCCAGAGCGCCGCTACGCCACCGACGAGGGCGAAGGGGACGTTCAAGAGGACGAGTCCCGCCTGCGTGACCGAGCGGAAGGAGAGGAAGAGGAGGAGATAGATGAGGACGAGCGCCGCGGGGACGACGAGGACGAGTCGACCGAGCGCGCGCTGCTGGTTCTCATACTGCCCCCCCCATTCGACGAAGACCCCGGTGGGGAGCGTCACCTGCGCGAAGTCATCGTACGGGATCGGCGCACCCTCGTTCTCACGGCGCAGTTCGACGATCGGGTTCGGGCGCTGGGCATCCGTGCGGGCACGGCCGACGAGTTCGTTGCGACGACCGACGGCCATCTGTACCGCGGGGCCGATGGTGGTGGCGCGTCGGACGGCATCGGCGAGGGTGGTCACCGCCTCCCCCTGCGCCGCCAGGTCCGAGCCGATCCAGCACAACACGAAGGCCAACCGAAGTGAGACGCGCATCGCAGGGAATCTACCGTCCCAGAGGGACTCCCCCAACCATCTGACCATCGACGGACCAGACAGGATGCCCCGACATCGTGCGGCGCGTCGCATAAATTTCGCTCTCATGTCCTACCATAACTCCTTCTCGAGCCGCGACACCCTCGCCGTCGACGGCCGCTCCTACACCTACTATCGGCTCGGCGCACTGAGCACCCTCCCGGGGAACACCGTCGCGCGCCTCCCCTTCTCGCTGCGTATCCTGCTCGAGAACCTCCTCCGGAACGAGGACGGCGGCTTCGTGAAGCGTGCCGACATCGAGGCACTCGCCCGCTGGGATGTCACCAAGCCGGTCGACCAGGAGATCGCCTTCCGCACCGCGCGCGTCCTCTTGCAGGACTTCACCGGCGTCCCCTGCGTGGTGGACCTCGCGGCGATGCGTGATGCGATCGCGACCTTGGGCGGCGATCCCGCGCGGATCAACCCGCTCCAGCCGGTCGACCTCGTGATCGACCACTCGGTGCAGGTCGACGAGTACGGCACCGAGGCGGCGATGCTCCTCAACACGCAGCTCGAGTACGAGCGGAATGGCGAGCGCTACCAGTTCCTCCGCTGGGGGGGCACCGCGCTCCGCAACTTCCGCGTCGTCCCGCCGGGCACCGGGATCTGTCACCAGGTGAACCTCGAGTACCTCGCGCAGGTCGCGTTCGTCGGCGAGGAGGATGGCACCCCGACGGTCTACTGCGATTCGCTCGTCGGCACCGACTCGCACACCACAATGATCAACGGCCTCGGCGTCCTCGGCTGGGGCGTCGGCGGGATCGAGGCCGAGGCGGCGATGCTCGGCCAGCCCGTCTCGATGCTGATCCCCGAGGTGGTGGGGTTCAAGCTCACGGGCAAGCTCCCGCTCGGCGCGACCGCGACCGACCTCGTGCTCACCTGCACCGAGATGCTCCGCAAGAAGAAGGTCGTCGGCAAGTTCGTCGAGTACCACGGCCCGGGGCTCGATGGGCTCGCGCTCGCCGACCGCGCGACGATCGCGAACATGGCGCCGGAATATGGCGCGACGATGGGCTTCTTCCCGGTGGATGAGGAGACGCTCAAGTATCTCCGCCTCTCGGGGCGCAGCGAACACCAGATCAAGCTCGTCGAGGCGTACACCAAGGCGCAGGGACTCTTCCGCACCGCGGAGACCCCGGACCCTGTCTTCACCGACACCTTGGAGCTCGACCTCTCGACCGTCGTCCCCTCGCTCGCGGGGCCGAAGCGGCCGCAGGACCGGATCGCGCTCACGCAGATGAAGCCCACCTACGCCGACGCCTTCAAGGCGGAGAAGGAGCGGGTGGCGCAGGCCGCGGCGGCGAAGTCGGGCGGGGCGGCGACCGCGGTCGACCTCACCCCGGCGGCGGTGAAGACCACGCATCGCGGGAGCGAGTTCGAGCTGCACGACGGTGCTGTGGTGATCGCGGCGATCACGAGCTGCACCAACACCTCCAATCCGAGCGTGATGCTCGCGGCGGGGCTCCTCGCGCAGAAGGCGGTCGCGGCGGGGCTCACCTCCAAGCCCTGGGTGAAGACCTCGCTCGCGCCAGGATCGAAGGTCGTACGCGACTACTTCGGCAGGGCGGGCGTGCAGCCCGCGCTCGACGCCCTCGGCTTCCAGATCGTCGGCTACGGGTGCACCACCTGCATCGGGAACTCGGGACCGCTCCCGGAGACGATCAGCAAGGCGATCGATCACGGGAAGCTCACCGTTGCCGCCGTGCTCTCGGGCAACCGCAACTTCGAGGGGCGCGTGAATCCGCAGACGCGCTTCAACTATCTCGCCTCGCCGCCGCTCGTGGTGGCGTACGCCCTCGCCGGCCGCGCCGACATCGATTTCGACAAGGAACCGATCGGCGTCGGGGCGAAGGGTCCCGTCTTCCTGCGCGACATCTGGCCGACCACGCAGGAGGTGGAGAACACGGTGCTGCGCGCGGTGAAGCGCGAGCAGTTCGAGAAGGAATACGCCGACGTCTTCGGTGGCGACGCCGAGTGGAAGGCGATCAAAGCCCCGACCGGCGATCGCTACGTCTGGGATGATGCCTCGACGTACGTGAAGCATCCCCCGTACTTCGAGGGGATGACGATGACCCCGCCGGGGGTCCAGCCGATCGCGAAGGCGCGGGTGCTCGGGATGTTCGCGGACTCGATCACCACCGACCATATCTCCCCCGCCGGTTCGATCGCGGAGAAGTCGCCCGCCGGTCAGTGGCTCGCCTCGCTCGGCGTCGCCAAGAAGGATTTCAACTCGTATGGCGCGCGGCGCGGGAACCACGAGGTGATGATGCGCGGCACCTTCGCGAACATCCGTCTCAAGAACGAGCTCACGCCGGGGATGGAGGGGTGGTGGACGCGGACCGCCGAGGGCGCGGAGCCGACCTCGTTCTACGAGGCGTCGATCGCCTATCAGCAGGCCGGCACCCCGCTCGTCATCATCGCCGGAAAGGAGTATGGCACCGGCTCCTCGCGCGACTGGGCGGCGAAGGGGACGATGCTCCTCGGGGTGCGCGCGGTGATCGCCGAGAGCTTCGAGCGGATCCATCGCTCGAACCTCGTCGGGATGGGGGTGCTCCCGCTCGAGTTCGCCGCGGGTGAGACGCGGCAGTCGCTCGGGCTCACCGGGTTCGAGACCCTCACCATCGAGGGGCTCTCCGACACGATGGCGCCGCGCGCGACGCTGACGGTGAAGGCGGTCGGCGCGAAGGGGACGTTCACCTTCCAGGTGCGCAGCCGGATCGACACCCCGGAGGAGCTCAACTACTACCGGCATGGCGGGATCCTGCAGTACGTGCTGCGCCAGCTCGCCGGTGGGCGGTAGCGCGGTCCGCGTCCTCTATAACCCCGCGGCCGGATCGGGCCGCGGCACCCGGGCGATTGCTGGCATCCGTGCCGCGTTCGCCCGGATCGGTTTCGTGGATGTGCGATCCACCGAACGCGCAGGGGATGAGGCGCGAGTGGTGGCCGAGGCGATCGCCGAGGGGATCGAGACGCTGGTGGTGGTCGGCGGGGATGGGAGCTTCTCCAATGTCGCGGGGCCGGTCGCCGCGGCGGGTGCCCCGCTCCGCCTCGCGCTGATCCCGGCGGGGACCGGGAATGACTTCGTGAAGAATCTCGGGCTCGCCGGTGGGGCCCCCGCCGTGATGGCGAACCAACTTGCCGAGGCGCTCGCGAACGGTTCAGCCCGTGAACGTCGCGTCGACATGGGGCGGATCGGTGGACACTGGTTCCTGAACGTCGCGGGGATCGGCTTCGACGTGGCGTGCAACACCTTCGCCGAGCGACTGCGCCCACTGCCCGGTGCGCCGCGCTACATCCTCGCGGCGTTCGCCGAGGCGGTGCGCTACCGCGCCCTCTCGCTCGCGCTCGATGACGGCGCGATGCGCCCGCACCTCCTCGCCGTCTTCTCCAACGGGGCGCTCTTCGGTGGCGCCTTCCATGTGGCCCCCGGCGCGCGGATCGACGATGGGCTCCTCGATGCCGTCGCCTTCCTCGACGTCCCGCGCTGGCGACGCCTCCCCCTCCTCCTCTCCGCCCTCCGTGGCAGGCACCTCGGCGACCCCGCCTGCACCCATCGGCGGGGGACCACATTCCGCGTGCGGTGTGAATCGGCGCCCTGGATCGAGGTCGATGGCGAGCTCCGGCGCACTCCGAGCGCCGAGGTAGAGGTCGTGAGCGTGCCCAGTGCCTTGCGACTGATCACCCCCTGATCATTGCGGCGACCGCCCGCGCCAGACACTCTTCACCCTATGACATCCTCCTTCATGCGGCACGCGTTCCGCGGCCTCGTCGCCCTCATCGCCCCCGGGGCGTTGGCGGCGCAGGATGGCGGCCCCAAGGTGGGCGACCTCGCCCCCGACTTCACCCTTCCCGCGGCGACGCGGGACGGCCTCCGGCCCAAGCCGATCACCCTCAGCGGTCTGCGCGGGCAGACCGTCGTCCTCGCCTTCTTCCCGAAGGCGAGGACCGGTGGCTGAACGGCACAAATGGAGGCGTACCGTGATCAGTACGCCACGCTCTTCAACAACGGTGATGGGGTGACGCTGCTCGCCATCAGCACCGACGAGATCTCCACCCTCCAGAGTTGGGCGGCGGAGAAGAAGTTCCCACAGACCTTCGTCTCCGATACCGAGGGGATCCTCGGGGAGAAGTACGACGTGAAGTTCCCTGCCGTGAATTTCTACAAGCGGGTGGTCTTCGTGATCGGCCCGGATGGGCGGATCCAGCATATCATGCGCCCCTTCCGCGAGCTCTCGGCGGACGCCTACACCGAGCTCGGCGCGGCGGTGAAGAAGGCGCGCGGGAAGTGAGCACGACCGTGCGCGTGCGGGCGCCCTTCACCGTCGCGGTGATCCAGGACGGGGTGGAGTCCACCGCTGAGGCGACCCTCGTCGCCACCGAGCGGCGGATCCGTGACGCGCACACGAGGGGGGCGCAGGTCATCTGCCTGAAGGAGCTCTTCAACGCCCCCTACTTCTGCAAGACGCTCGATGCGAGTCGCTTCGATCTCGCGGAGGAGGTCACCGGTCCGACGGTGACGCGCCTGCAGGCGGTGGCGAAGGAGCTCGCGGTGGTGCTCGTCGTGCCGTTCTACGAGCGGCAGGCCCCGGGCGTCTATCGCAACAGCGCTGCGGTGATCGACGCCGACGGCGCGCTGCTCGGGCTCTATCGCAAGATGCACATCCCGCACGACCCGCTCTTCGAGGAGAAGTACTACTTCGCCCCCGGGGATGCCGGTGTCTCGGTGCAGCCGAAGGGCGCGCGCGGTCCAGAGGCCGAGGCGTCGGGATTCATGGTGTGGAAGACGCGCTACGCGACGATCGGCGTCCTCATCTGTTGGGATCAGTGGTATCCGGAGGGGGCGCGCATCACCGCCCTCCTCGGCGCCGACCTCCTGATCTATCCGACGGCGATCGGGTGGCATCCGGCGGAAAAGGCCGAGTGGGGGGCGGCGCAGGTCGATGCCTGGCGCACCGCGCAGCGTGCGCATGCGATCGCCAATGGGGTCTTCGTCGCCGCGCCGAATCGCGCGGGGTTCGAGCCCGAGGCGGGGACCGATGGACTCGAGTTCTTCGGGCATTCGTTCATCTGCGATCCGTACGGGCGATACATGGCGCAGGCGGAGACGGGTGAGACCACGCTGATCGCGACCTGCGATCCGAGCCTGATCGAATACACGCGGCGGAACTGGCCCTTCCTGCGCGATCGCCGGATCGACGCGTATAGCCCGATCCTGAACCGCTGGCTCGGGTCGTGAACCGCGCGGGGCAGCGCCCGCCGGTCGGCCCCGCTGGGGTGCGCTGGCCGGCGGAGTGGGAGCGCCACGACGCCACCTGGATCTCGTGGCCCCATCATGAGCCTGATTGGCCCGGGAAGTTCGGACCGATCCCATGGGTCTACGCCGAGATCGCACGCGCGCTCGCTGCGCATGAGCGGGTGCACATCCTCGTGCACGACGAGGCCACCGAGGAACAGGCGTGGCACTGTCTGCGGATGCACGAGGTCCGCGAATCACGCATCCATCTGCATCAATGTCCGTCGGATCGGGTCTGGTTGCGTGACTCGGCGCCCACTGGCGTGCTCCTCGCCGATGGCTCGGTGCGGTGGGCCAACTGGGGATTCAACGCCTGGGCCAAGTACGAGAACTTCGCGCGCGATGCGCGGATCGGCGCGTTCATCGCCGACCATACCGGTATCGCGCGTACCGAGCCGCAGCGGCAGGACGGGCGCGGGCGCCTGATCCTCGAGGGGGGCGGGATCGAGACCGATGGCCTCGGCACGATCCTCGTCACCGAGGAATGGCTCCTCACCGATGTGCAGGTGCGGAACCCCGGCTTCACGCGTGAGGACTACGAGCGCGCCTTCGCCGCGGAGCTGGGAATCACCAAGACCATCTGGTTGGGCGAAGGGTGCGTCGGGGATGACACGCATGGACATGTCGACGACATCGCGCGCTTCGTCGCACCAGGGGTCGTGGTCCTGGCGCACGAGGAGGACCCCGCGGACGAGAATCACGCGAGGTCGCTCGACAACCGCCATCGGCTCCAGCGAGCGACCGATGCGCGGGGTGAGACGCTGCAGGTGATCACCCTCCCCTATCCGCGCGCGGTGATCATGGATGGGACGCGGCTCCCGGCGAGCTACGCGAACTTCTATATCGCGAACAGGGTGGTGATCGTCCCGACCTTCAACGACCCGAATGATCGGATCGCGCTCAACACGCTGGCCGAGTGCTTCCCAGAGCGGGAGATCGTCGGGATCCACGCGGTGGATCTCGTCTGGGGGCTTGGGACGTTGCACTGTCTGACGCAGCAGCAGCCGGCGGCGACGACACAATAGACCGGCGCCCGCGCCAGCGGGGGCCGGACCCATCAGATTTCACGGATGCCCCTCGCGACCCTGCCCGCCGTCCCGGCGGGGACCCCCGCCGTCCTCCTCCTGAGCGGGGGACTCGACTCCACCACGGTCCTCGCCCTCGCCACCGAGGCCGGCTACGCGGTGAATGCGCTGACCTTCCGCTACGGCCAGCGGCATGGGATCGAGATCGATCGGGCTCGGCGGATCGCCGAGCGGTATCAGGTGGCGCGGCATGTGGTGGTCGACATCGACCTGCGCCTCTTCGGCGGCTCGGCGCTCACCGCCGACCTCGCGGTGCCCAAGGACCGCGATGCGGCCGCGATGCATGAGGGGATCCCGATCACCTATGTACCGGCGCGGAACACGATCTTCCTCTCCTTCGCGCTCGCCTGGGCGGAGGTGCTCGGGGCCACGGACCTGCTGATCGGCGTGAACGCCCTCGACTACAGCGGCTACCCCGACTGCCGACCGGCGTACATCGCCGCGTACGAGCAGATGGCGAACCTCGCGACCAAGGCCGGGGTGGAGGGGACGAGCCGCACGCGAATCCTCACCCCACTGATCGACTGCTCCAAGGCCGACATCATCCGCTCCGGCTTCGCCTTGGGCGTGGACTACGACGAGACGATCAGCTGCTACGACCCTGAGGGGGACGGAACCCCCTGTGGTCGGTGCGATGCGTGCGCCCTTCGGGCGAAGGGGTTCGCCGAGGCGCGAGGACGGCCGGCGTGACGTACACCGTCAAGGAGATCTTCTATACCCTGCAGGGGGAGGGGATCCAGGCGGGGCGACCGGCGGTCTTCTGTCGGTTCTCGGGGTGTAATCTCTGGACGGGGCGCGAGGCGGACCGGGCGACGGCGACCTGCCGCTTCTGCGACACCGATTTCGTGGGGGTGGGGCCGGACGGCGGCAAGTTCGCGACGGCCGAGGCGCTGGCCGAGGCGGTCGCGTCTCGGTGGCCGACGGGATCCGAAGGGGCCAGCGGGAAGCGGCTGGTGGTCTGCACCGGGGGGGAGCCCCTCCTCCAATTGGATGCGGCCGCCGTCGCCGCGCTCCAGGCCAAGGGGTTCGACGTCGCGGTCGAGACCAACGGGACGCAGCCGGTCCCGGCGGGGATCGACTGGGTCTGTGTGAGCCCCAAGGCGGACGCCCCGCTGGTGGCGACCACCGGGGACGAGCTCAAACTCGTCTTCCCGCAGGCGGAGGCGATGCCGGAGCGGTTCGAGGGGCTCGGGTTCCGCCACTTCCTATTACAGCCGATGGACGGTCCCGACCTCGCGGCAAACACCGCCGCGGCGGTGGCGTACTGCTTGGCGCATCCCAAGTGGCGGCTCTCGATTCAGGGGCACAAAGTGGCAGGGACCAGGTGACAGGAGGGGACAGGTACCTGGTCCCTGATACCTGGTCCCTGTCCCCTGTTACCGCCCTTTTGACCCACTCGTCAGGGTTCGACTGGCATCCTGCTACCATTGACGCCGACCGTCCGGCGTGGGATGTTAACTCGCGGTTCCCGGGCCTCCCGGGGGCCTTCATCACGCTCACGGAGGTCTCTCCCATATGCGAATTCGTCTCCTCAGCTCGGCGCTTGCCCTGCTCGGACTCGTCTCGGCGGTCAGCACCGCCCAAGCGCAGTCCGGTGCCGTTGCCGGCCGGGTCACCCAAGAAGGGGGCACGACCCCGATCCCGGGCGCCCAGGTCCAGGTCGTCTCCGGGGCGACCCGAATGGCGCTGGGCTCGACCGGCGATGATGGCAACTACCGGATCGGCAATGTGCCGGCAGGGACCTACGCGGTCGTCGTCTCCCGGATAGGGTTCTCGCAGAAGCGCGTCGAGGGAATCCGCGTCGCGGCCAGCGCCACGACGACGGTGAACGTCTCGTTGTCGGAGCTCGCAGCCCAGCTCAACCAGGTCGTGACCTTGGGCACCCGCGGCGCCGAGCCGGAGAAGATCCTCGACTCGCCGAACGCGATCTCGGTCGTGACCTCGGAGCGGATCGCCGAGCGGCCCGCCGCCTCGATCGTGGACCACATCAAGGCGGTCCCGGGCGTCTCGATCTCGAACGGCGGGATCGTGCAGGCGAACATCGTCTCGCGCGGCTTCAACAACGCCTTCTCGACTGCCATGCTGATGCTGCAGGATTACCGGTTCGCCGGCGTCCCGTCGCTACGCGTGAACGTCCCCTTCCTCTTCACCGGTACCGGTGACGACATCGATCGCATCGAGGTCCTTCAGGGTCCGGCCTCGGCGCTCTACGGCCCGAACTCCGGCGCCGGCGTCCTCCACGTAATCACCAAGTCCCCGTTCACCTCAAAGGGGAGCCAGATCACCCTCGACGGTGGGGAGCGCTCGCTCGCCCGCGTCGGGCTCCGCCACGCCGGCACGCTCAGCGAGAAGTGGGGCTACAAATTCTCCGGCGAATACTTCACCGCGCAGGACTGGGAGTACACCGACCCCAACGAAATTGACGCGGGCCCGAACGCGACCCCGCAGGCGCGCGCGAACTACGCGATCTGGGGGCGGACGGCGACGGGCCAGGTGAACCCGGCCGTACCGGCGTCGCGCAGCGGCGTCGCCAAGTTCCGTGACTACGGGCTCGAGAAGTACTCCGGCGAGGCGCGAATCGACTACCGGCCGAGCGAGAACACCGAGGCGATCACAACGGTCGGCTACTCGAACGTCGCCAGCGCCATCGAGATCACCGGCACCTTCGGTGCCGCGCAGGTCAAGAACTGGAGCTACGTCAACGTCCAGCAGCGCTTCCGCCACAAAAAGTTCTTCGCGCAGGTCTTCTACAATGGGTCGAACGCCGGCAACGCCGATGCGAGTGATGACAACGGCACCTTCTACCTCCGCACGGGGCTCCCGGTCGTCGACAACTCGACCGTCCTCGTCGGCCAGCTCCAGCAGGGCTTCAACCTCGGGGACACCAAGCTCACGGCCGGGGCGGACTACATCGCGACCACGCCAGTGACGGCGGGGACAATCATGGGCCGCAACGAGGAGGATGACAACATCACCGAGATGGGCGGCTACCTGCAGTTCACCCGCAACCTCACCGAGAACATCGAGTTTACCGGCGCCGTCCGCGGCGACATGAACTCAAGGCTCGAGGGGTCCCAGTTCTCGCCGCGTGCGGCCTTCGTGTGGAAGGCGACGCCGACGCAGAATTGGCGCCTGACCTTCAACCGAGCCTTCAACTCCCCCGCTTCGTTTGCCTTCTTCCTCGATCAGTTCTCGGGGCAGAACGTGAACCTTGGGCCGGTCCTCGGGAACACCCAGGTGCGGATCTTCGGCAACCCGTCGAAGGAGGGGTGGAAGTATGATCGGAGCTGTGACGCCGCGATCAACGGTGGCCTCTGCATGCGCTCGCCGTTCGGCGGGCCGAACCCGGTGACGGCCTCCGGCCAC
>VHBP01000004.1 GCA_016871915.1 Gemmatimonadota bacterium | reverse complement strand
GAAGGGGCGATGCGCACGGTACGAGCGGTCATATCAGGCGAGTCCTCGGCGGAGGCGAGCGGCGAACGATCCATCGGTCCCGTGGCGCTGCGGGAGGACGCGGAGGCGTCCCGCGTCGAGCACCGACGCCGGCACCGCGCCGGCGGGTGGGGGTTCGAGGGTCCAGTCGGGGTGATCGGCGAGGAACGACTCCACCTGCGCGTCGTTCTCCTCCGATTCGAGCGAACAGGTGGAATAGATCAGCAACCCACCGGGGGCGACGGCCTCAGCGGCGGCGCGAAGGATCGCGCGCTGCGTCGCGGCCATCACCGCGAGATCAGAGGGCTTGAGCCGCCACCGCGCATCGGGGTGGCGACGGAAGGTCCCCGTCCCGGTGCAGGGGGCATCGATGAGCACCACATCACAGGGGGCGAGCGAGGCCGCCTCGCGCGCGTCGAGCACGATCGGTGTCACCGTCTCGAGCCCCAGGCGCTCGACCGTCTCCTCCACGCGGGTGAGCCGCGCCTCGGAGCTATCGGCGGCGATCACCTCGCCAGCGGTCCGTGCGAACTCCACCGCCTTGCCACCCGGTGCCGCACAGAGATCAGCGACCCGTGCGCCGGCCGGGATCGCCGCATAGCGCACCACGAGCGTCGCGGCGGGATCCTGCACGAAGCAGCGCCCTTCACGGAACGCTGCGAGGCCACGCAAGGCCGTCCCCGCGCCGAGTTGGATCGAATCGGCGAGGAGCGGGGCATCACCGACGCTGACCCCATCGGCCTCGAGCATCGCCTCGAGCTGCTCCCGCACCACACCCCAGGGGCGCACGATTATCGGCGCCTCGGTGTTGTTCGCCGCAAGCAGCGCGCGCGTCTCATCGGCGCCCCACCGCGCGACCCACCGCGCCACGAGCCAGCGCGGGTGCGAGGCCTCGAGGGCGAGCGCATCAATCGGATCGGTCGGGGTCTCCGTGAGCAACGCGTCCCGCTCACGATCCACGCGTCGCAGCACCGCGTTCACGAGCTTGCTCGCCCCGAGGCCATGGCGACGCTTCGCCAACTCCACCGTCTGACCGATCGCCGCATAGGGGGGGACGCTCCCCATCTCGAGGAGCTGATAGACGCCGAGCCGGAGGAGATCGACGATCTCCGCATCGAGCTTGGTGAGTCCGCCGGTCGCGCGCGAGGTGAGGATCGCATCGATCCACCCGCGCTTCCGCAGCATCCCCCAGAGCAGCTCCTGCGCCCAGCGGCGGTCACGCGAATCGAGCTGAGTCGCGCGCTTGTCGAATGCATGATCGAGGAGCGCACCGCCACGCACATCGGCCAATGTCTCGGCGGCGGCGATCCGGCTCGGGGTGATGGTTGCGAGGGCGGCAGGCATCGGCGCTTACGCGGGGAGGTCCCAGCGATCACCGACCTGCACCCCGCGTCCCTGATGCCAGTCGAGCGCCGCGAGGCGACGCTTCCCAGCGGGGTGCACCGTCTCGATCGCCACCGCGCCACTCCCGCAGGCGATGTTCATCCCCATCTCCCCGACCTCGAGCACCTCGCCTGCATCGCCGCGCCGATCGGTGATCGGTCGCGCGCCGAAGCAGCGGACCTCGGCGCCACGGAGCACCCCCCACGCACCCGGCTTGGGATCATACGCACGAATCGCGCGCGCCACCTCCACCGCAGGCGCACGGAAGTCGAGTCGGGCTGCCGCGCGATCGATCTTCGCGGCATAGGTCACGCGCGACTCGTCCTGCGGCGTCTCCGTCGCCTCGCCAAGCTCCATCAGCGCCAACGCCTCGACGATCCCCTCCGCGCCCACCTCGGCTAAGCGCTCGGTGAGCTCACCCCCGGTGGTGAGCGGCTCGATCGGCACGCGCTCCACATGGAGTACTGGTCCCGCATCGAGTGCGAGCACCATCCGCATGATGCTCACCCCGGTCATCTCGTCGCCGGCGAGGATCGCGGCCTGGATCGGCGCGGCGCCGCGCCACCGCGGGAGGAGCGAGGCGTGGATGTTGAGCGTTCCGCGCGTCGGGAGGTCGATCACCTCTTGCTTGAGGAGATGCCCGTATGCGACGACGACGTTCAGCTCGGGCTCGAAGCCTCGCAGTGTCGCGAGGAACTCCTCGCCGCGCGGTCGCTCTGGCTGAAGCACCGGGATCTCTTCCTCGAGCGCCACCACCTTCACGGGGGAGGGGACGAGGGTTGAGCGCGAGCGGCCCTGCGGACGGTCGGGCTGCGTCACCACCGCGACGACATCATGTCCCTCCTCGATGAGCGCACGAAGGGCTGGGGTCGCGAACTCCGGAGTGCCCCAGAAGAGGATGCGCATCTAGAGCCGCTGGTCGTGGTCGTGGGCGCCGTCGGCCACCGTGGTGGCAGGCGCCGCGGGGAGCACGCGGATCTGATTCGGATACTTCCCCTTCTGCTCGTCCCACTCGTTCATCGCGCTGCGCCGCTTGAGGAAGCTCAGGTGATCGATGAAGAGCTTCCCATCGAGATGGTCGATCTCATGCTGCAGACAGACGCCAAGGAGTTCGGTGCCCGTGATCTCGAACGGCTTCCCCTCGCGATCGAGCGCGCGCACCGTGACCTGCGCGCTCCGCTCCACCCACCCGAAGACATCGGGGATCGAGAGGCACCCTTCCTCCCACTTGACCTTCCCCTCGCGGGCGATGATCTCGGGATTGAAGAGCGTGAGCAGTGTCTCGCCGACCTCCACCACGCAGAGGCGCTCGGTGCGCCCCACCTGCGGCGCCGCGAGCCCCACGCCGTCGGCGGCGCGCATGGTGTCGATCATATCGTCCGCCAACCACCGCAGTTCATCTGTCACCGCCGCCACGGGAGTCGTCACCTGGCGGAGGATGGGATGACCGAGGACGGTGAGCGGAAGGACAGCCATCAGGGCTGCGCCTCCGGGCTCCCACCGACCGACGCGATGCGGCCGCGTGTCACGACGAGCTTCGACTCCCCGCTCTTGATCGTGAGGTGGTCACCGAGGCCGGCCTTCTCGCCGAGCTCCTTGATGTGCACCACCTCGCCGACGATCCCGCCGGCGGTGAGGATCTGATCCCCCTTCTTGATGGCGAGGATCGCCGCCTCATGCGCCTTCCGCTGCTTCTGCTGCGGGCGAATCATGAGGAAGTAGAAGATCGCGAAGATCGCGCCGATCTGGAACAGGAAGGGCGCGAGCGCGGCGCCGCCACCGGTGGCCGGGGCGGTCGCCTGCAGGAAGAGCGTGGGGAGGGACATCGGTCGGGTGTGGTGAGGGGGACTGAAATATCAAATCTAACGTCCGACCCCCTCTGGACGGGCCCCGAAACGCCCCTCCCCACACCCCTTACCGGATCAACATCGCATCCCCGTACGAGTAGAACCGATACCGCTCCTGGGCCGCCACCTCGTACGCGTGACGCATCAGGTCATACCCCGCTATCGCGGCGACGAGCATGAGCAGGGTGGAGCAGGGGAGATGGAAGTTGGTGACCAGATGGTCGGCCCCACGCACCTGATGCGGGGGGCGGATGAAGATCGCCGTCTCTCCCGTCGCCGTCCCGTAGCGCCCGTCAGCGCCGACCACCGTCTCCAGGGTGCGGAGCGCCGTCGTCCCCACCGCGCAGACCTTTCCTTCTGCCTCGCGCGTCGCGTTCAGCACCGCCGCCGTCCGCTCGGGGAACTCGTACCACTCGCTGTGCATCTCGTGCTGCGCGGGGTCGTCGACCTCGACCGGCTTGAAGGTCCCTGCCCCCACATGCAACAACACCTCGGCGCGACGCACCCCCTGCGACTCGAGCGTGGCCAAGAGCTGCGGGGTGAAGTGGAGCCCCGCCGTCGGCGCCGCCACCGATCCTTCCTGCTTGGCGAAGACGGTCTGATAGCGTTCCACATCGCTCGCCGAGTCGGCGCGCTCGATGTACGGGGGGAGTGGGACATGTCCGTGCACGGCGATCGCCGCCGCGGGATCCTCGACCAGGAGCCGCACGATCCGCGTCCCGCGCTCGGTCGCCTCCCCGATCTCGACGGTGAAGTCGGGAGCGATCGTGACGATCCGCCCGGGCTTCAGCTTGGCGCCAGGTTGCACCATCGCCTCCCAGCGCGTGGCATCGAGCGAGGCCCCCTCCACGGGGCGCAGCAACAACACCTCCGCCGGCGCCCCCGAGACGCGCGTCCCGAGCAGCCGCGCACGGAAGACGCGCGTGGTGTTGAGCACCAACGCATCGCCCGCGCGTAGATACTCGGGCAGATCACGGAAGATCCGATGGGTGATCGTCCCCGTCGCGCGATCCACCACCATCAACCGACTCGCATCGCGCTGCGCCTCCGGCGTCTGCGCGATCAGCTCAGTCGGGAGGGGGAAGTCGTAGTCGGAGGTGCGGGTCCCGTCTTGGCGGCGGGCCATCATCGGATCATCGAGTGTGCCGCGCGAACGAACACGCGTCGCGAACTCAGAAGAGCTCGGGCTGCGCCCCGCTCGCAGCGCTCGGCGGGGGATACCCCAGATGCCGATACGCCTGCGCCGTCGCCATCCGCCCGCGCGGCGTCCGCTGCAGGAAGCCATGCTGTACGAGGAAGGGCTCGTACACCTCCTCGAGCGTGTCGGCCTCCTCGCCCACCGCGGCGGCGATCGTCCCCACGCCGACGGGGCCCCCCTCGAACTTCTCGATGATCGCGCGCAGCAACCGCGTATCCATCTCGTCGAGCCCGAACTCGTCCACGTCGAGCATCGCGAGCGCCTCGCGCGCCACCGCCTTGGTGATATGTCCCCCCGCCTTCACCTCGGCGAAGTCGCGCACGCGCCGGAGCAACCGGTTCGCCACGCGCGGGGTCCCGCGTGCCCGTCGCGCTAACTCCTGCGCCCCCTCGGCGTCGATCGACGATCCCAGCACCGTAGAGGTGCGATGGATGATCTCCTCCACCTCGGCGGCCTCGTAGTAGTTGAGGCGCAGCTCGATCCCGAAGCGCGCGCGCAGCGGCGCGGTGAGCATCCCGAGTCGCGTCGTCGCCCCGATGAGCGTGAAGCGCTCGATCGGCATCGTGATCGTCTGCGCCTTCGGCCCCTCGGAGAGGCGGATATCGATCTTTGCATCCTCCATCGCGGGGTAGAGGAACTCGTCGATCACCGGCCGGAGCCGATGGATCTCATCGATGAAGAGGATGTCGCCGGTGCGGAGATTCGTGAGTGTGCCGACCAGATCACCCGGCTTCTCGAGCGCGGGCCCGGAGGTGGTGTGCAGGTTCACCCCGAGCTCACGCGCGATCAATTCGGCGAGCGTCGTCTTCCCGAGCCCTGGCGGGCCGAAGAGCAGGGTGTGATCGAGCGGTTCACGCCGCGCGAGCGCCGCATCGAGATAGATACGCAGCGCGTCCTTCACCTTCGCCTGCCCGATGAACTCCGCCAGCCGCTGCGGACGGAGTGAGAGCTCGACGACCGACTCGTCGGCGAGCGATTCCGGGGTGGTGATCTCGGGGCGGGACATGCGAGGAATCTACGAGGGAGCGGGGGGTTACCGCCCGAGGGCCGCCAGCGACCGCCGGATCAGCTCCGCCATCGACTCGTCCTTCGGCCCCTCCTCCAGCACCCGGCGCACCGCGCGCTCCGCATCCCCCTGCTGGTACCCGAGCGCGAGGAGCGCACGCACCGCATCGGAGCCCGGGCCCCCCACCGGCCCACCGCGCTCCGCGCTGCCCCCACCGGCGACCTCGCCCCCCTCGAGCTTGTCCCGCAGCTCGAGCACCAATCGCTCGGCGAGCTTCTTCCCCACGCGTGGGACCTGTGTGAGCGTCGCAAGATCCCCCTCGCGCACCGCGCGGATCAGCCGCGCCCCGGTCAACGTCGAGAGGAGATTCATCGCGAGCGCCGGCCCCACGCCGGTCGTCCCCATCAACCGCTGGAAGAGCCGACGCTCCTCCGCCGTCGCGAAGCCGTAGAGCGACCAGGCATCCTCGCGGATCACCTGCGCGATATGCAGCGCCACCTCGCCACCGGCACGCGGGAGCGTCTCCACCACGGAGAGCGGCACCAGCACCTCGTAGCCCACACCGCCTGAGGTCATCACCTCGATCCGGTCGAGTCCCTGCGCGACCAACGTCCCCTGGAGGCGCGAGATCATCGCCCCTTCCTCGCGCCGATCCCACTCGCCACGGGACGCGCGGCCAACGCACGCGCCAATGGCGCACGGAGCGCGCAGGTGAGCGCCGCCGCCACGCCGTCAGCGGCGTCGTTTGGTTCGGGTGCGCGGGTGAGACGGAGCAACTTGGTGAGCATGAACTGGACCTGGGTCTTGGTCGCGGCGCCGGTGCCGGCCACCGCCTTCTTGATATCCGCTGGAGGATACTCGTGAATCGGGATGCCCGCCTCTGCGCCCGCCAAGAGGATCACGCCGCGCGTATGGCCGAGCACGATCGTGGTCCGCACGTTCCGCGCATAGAACACCGCCTCCACCGCCATCACATCAGGACGGTGCCGCGTGAGCAACTCGCGCACCCCCTCGCTGATCTCACGCAACCGCTCGGGGAGCGGCGTCTCCGCCTTCGTGCGGATCACCCCGCACTCCACGAGGGTCGGACGCGGATCGGCGCGCACCACACCATACCCGGTGACGGCGGTGCCCGGATCGATGCCGAGGATCAGCACGGGCGCCGCCGTAGGAGAGGGCTCACCCCGCCGATAGCTCCGACACGTCCATGTCGAAGTTCGCATCGACCTTCTGCACGTCGTCCAGATCCTCGATCGCCTCGAGAAGCTTGATCAGCTGCTCCGCTGTCGCCCCTTCCACGCGCACCGTGTTCCTCGGGATCCACGAGAGCGTCGCGTCGGTCGCGATCAGTCCCAAGGCCTCGAGTCCCTGCTTCACCGCATGCAGGTCGGCGGGGGCCGTCGTCACCACGAAGTGGTCATCCTCGCGCGTGAGATCCTCGGCCCCCGCCTCGAGCACCGGCTCCATGATCGCGTCCTCGTCACGCCCGTTCGCGGCGATCATGATGAGTCCCTTGCGATCGAACATGAACGCAACCGAGTTGCTCGTCCCGAGGTTCCCCCCGCCGCGCGAGAGCTTGGCGCGGATCTCCGCCACCGTGCGCGTCGGGTTGTCGGTGAGCGCCTGGATCATCAGCGCGACGCCCCCTGGACCGTACGCCTCGTACAGCACCTCGACGTAGTCGACGCCCTCGAGCTCGCCCGTCCCCTTCTTGATGGCGCGCTCGATGTTCTCCTTGGGGCATGACTGCGCCTTGGCGTTCTCGATCGCGGTGCGGAGGCGCGGATTGCCATCAGGATCGCCGCCCCCCGCCTTGGCGGCGACGGTGATCTCGCGCAGCAGTTTCGTGAAGATCGCCCCACGCTTGGCGTCAGCCGCCGCCTTGTAGTGCTTGATCTGCTTCCATTTGCTATGACCGGCCATCGAACGCCCGAGGAGAGGAGGTGGGTCGTCCGGTCGTCAGCGCAACCGAACGGTCAGGCTGCCGCGGAATCCGGAGAGGCTCAGCTCGGTGCCATCGGTGGTGGAGAAGAGGGAACCGGTGCTGAGCCCGACCGAAGGATACACCGAGAAGGCCCCGAGTCCGAGCCGGGCCCGCACCCCGAGGTTCACCAGATTCCCCGCCTTGATCCCATCCACCTGCCAGAGACGGAGCTCCGCGGTGGGTTGCAGAAGGATCTCCCGCACCTCGATCGCGAGCGCCCGCTCCATCTGGCGCTCCACCGTCATCTCCCCGCTCACCACCGCGACCGTGGTCCCCGCGTCGGCCATCCGAAGCGCCATCGCTAGCGTCAGTGCCGACTTCCCACTCCCGATCGCACCGGCGAGCACCACCAGATCCCCGGCGCGCACCCCGCCCCCGAGCCAGCGATCCAAGCTGGGGAATCCGGTCACGAATGCATCGCGAGGCGTTGGCTGAGGCGCCGTTCCCTCCGCGGCGAGATCGATACGCCGCATGACCTGCGATATCGGGGAGATGTCGATGGGGCGCACAGAGTCTCGGCACCGACCAACTATAAAGGGGAGGGACGGCTGCCCAATCTTACCGGTCGCGCGGGGGCGCCAGCAAGGCGCTCGGGGCTGATTGGAGTGCCTCGATCAATCGGCTCACCTCGCGGCGCGCCCCCCGGTCGAGTGGGGTCGGTACCAGCTCCAGGAGCGCCAGCAGTGACTCGGCGGCTCCCTGCGGGCTTGGTGCCTCGGAGCTCGCGATACACCGAAGCACCGCCGTGCGCGTCTTCGCCGCCAAGGTCACCGAGGCGAGCCAACTCCGCGCCGCCTCCGCTCGGACCACCCGGGCGACCGAGGGAAGGGGCTGGTCCGGCGAGAGCCCCGACGCGAGCCGTGCGGCCATCAACACCCCGAGCAGGGTCTCGCGCTCTCCCCCGATTGGGGCGCGCGCCGCCGCAAGCAGCAGCGCCGGACAGGCGAACCCGGATCGCACCGGGGAGAAGGAGGGAAGGGCGGGCACCACCTCGCCAAAGTGCTGCAGGAGTGGGGCACGGCGGAAGGGGCGCGTATCTTTGGCGGATGCGCGTGTACCGGCGGCTCCTGCGGTTCCTGCGACCGCATGCGTGGCGGCTCGGCGGCAACGTCGTCCTCAACGTCCTGGCGGCCGCCCTCGACGGCGTCGCCTTCACCTTGCTGATCCCCTTCCTCAACACCCTCTTCGGGCTCGAGGCACGGATCGCCTCGGGGATGGGGTGGCTCACCGCACTCCAACAGGCCCTCATCGGCCCCTTCCTCGACCCGGCCGATCCCATGGGATCGCTCCGGGCCGTGATCCTCGTGATCCTCGGGATGGTGGCCCTCAAGAACCTCGCCCTCTGGGGTGGGGGCCAGTTCGGCGCCTCCCTGCAGGAATACATCACCCGCGACCTACGGCACGCGGTCTTCTCCCATCTGCAGCGCCTCCCCCTCACCTGGTTCAGCCGCACCCGCACGGGGCAGGTGATCGCGCGCGTCCTCACCGACACCGAGCAGACGAAGGCGGTCCTCGCCGAGGTCGCCACCCGGTCGATCCAGAACCTCGCGACGATCCTCGTCACCGTCGTGATCCTCTTCCGGATGTCGCCGCGCCTCACCCTCGTCGCACTCGTCATCGCCCCGGCGGTGATGGCGGTGCTCCAGCCGGTGCTGCGGAAGCTGCGGAAGGGGCATCGTCGCCTCCGCCAGGAGTACGGCGAGATGACGAGCGTGCTCCAAGAGGTCGTGAGCGGCATCCGTCTCGTGAAGTCGTTCCGCGGCGAGCCCTACGAGGATGCGCGCTTCCTCGGCGCCTCCGCGCACTACTCGCGCGGGATGACCCGCATGCAGCGCCTGGCCCTGCTGGCGGGTCCGCTCACCGAGGTGCTCGGGACGATCATCGCGCTCGGCGTCCTCTGGATCGGTGCGCGCGAGGTCTTGCAGACGCAGACCATGGATGGCGGGATCCTCATCACCTTCATGGTGCTGGTGATGCGCCTCCTGCAGCCGATCAAACAGCTCTCGCAGGCACCGACCACCGCACAGCAGTCACTCGCCGCGGCGGAGCGGTTGTTCGAGGTGCTCGATCAACGCACGGAGACCGCCACCGATCGTGGGACTCGCGCGCTCGACGGCGTGCGCGACGGCGTCGCGTTCGAGTCGGTCGATTTTTCCTATGGCGCCGAGCCGGTGTTGCACGACATCTCCTTCACCGCGCCGCGTGGCTCGGTCGTCGCGCTGGTGGGCGCGAGCGGGGCGGGGAAGAGCACCCTCGTCGATCTCATCCCCCGTTTCATCGAGCCCACCGCGGGGCGGATCACCATCGATGGCGTCGACACGCGCGAGCTCCGGTTGGAATCGCTCCGTGCCCTCACTGGGATCGTGAGTCAGGACATGGTGCTCTTTCACGACACGGTGCGCGCGAACATCGCGTATGGCGCCGAGTCGCGGTACACGCAGGCGCAGGTCGAGGCGGCGGCGCGCGCGGCGAATGCGCATGACTTCATCGTCGCCCTCCCGCAGGGGTACGACACGGTCTTGGGCGAGCGGGGCACGCGCCTCTCCGGTGGCCAGCGCCAGCGTCTCGCGATCGCGCGCGCGTTGCTCACCGATCCCCCGATCCTCATCCTCGACGAGGCTACCTCGGCGCTCGATACCGAGAGCGAGCGGCTTGTACAGGAGGCGATCGATCGACTCCTAGCGGGACGCACCGTCTTCGTGATCGCGCATCGCCTCTCCACCGTGGTGCATGCGGCGCAGATCCTCGTGATGGAGCAGGGACGGATCGTCGAGCGCGGGACGCACGCGGAGCTCTTGGCGCGCGGCGGCGCCTATGCGCGGCTCCACGCGATGCAGCAGCGCCCCACGGGGCGCCTCGACGCAGCGGACGATGTCGTCGGCTGAGCCGGCGGCCCGTCGCGCGCCGCCCACCTTCGCGCAACGGATCGAGTTCGGCGCGCTGCGCGGTGTGGCGGCGCTCCTCCGACCCTTCGGGTGGCGGATGGCCTCGCGCGTCGGTGCCGCGGTCGGTGGACTCGCCTGGTGGCCGCTGCGGATGCGCGCCGCGCGCGTGATGCGCACCCTGCACGCCTGCTTTCCCCAGATGAGTGAAGCGCAGGTCCGCGCCACCGCGCGCGCGAGCTATCGTGGGTTGGGGCGCACCTCATTCGAGTCGATCTACCTCTCCCGCGCCGGACGTGAGGAGGTCCTCACCGCCTTCGCTGGGGTGCACGGGGACGACGCGCTCGCCGCCGCCTATGCGCAGGGGCGCGGGGTGATCCTCGTCGGTGGGCATCTCGGGAACTGGGAGCTGAGTGCGGCCTACATCGCCGCGCGCGGGCACCCGGTCGATGGGATCGCGATGCATATGGCGAACCCTCTCTCCGACCGCTTCTTTCAGCGCACGCGCGAACGGTTGGGTGTTGGGGTGATCTTCGACGATCAGGCGGTGCGCGCCGTGCCGCGCGCCCTGCGGGCCGGTCGCGGCGTCGGTTTCCTCTCCGATCAGAGCGCGAAGGGGCTCGCGAGCACGATCATCCCCTTCTTCGGTCGCCCCGCGCGTACGCCGCGTGGCGCCGCCGTCTTCGCGCTCCGAGATGATCTTCCGATGATCTTCGTCGCCGCGCTCCGCCAGCCCGACGGGCGCTACCTGGCGCACTTCGAGTCGGTCCCGGTGGTACGCACCGGCGATCGCGATGCCGATGTGGAGGCCACCGTGGTCGCCTATACGCAGGTCTTGGAGCGCCTCGTCCGTGCGCACCCCGAGCAGTACTTCTGGCAGCATCGTCGATGGAAGGGACAACCGGCCGATACCCCGGCCCATCTCCGGGAGCCCTGAGATGACCACGGGCTACGACGTGCAGGCGCTTCGTGCGCGCGAATATCCCTGGGAGGCGCGGGGCGATGCCATCCATCTCGATCACGCGAGCATCGGGGTGATCCCGCAGCGTTCCCGCGACGCCCTCGCCGCGTACAACGACAAGCGCGCCGAGATGCACGCGATGCGTGCCGAGGACTTCTTCGCGCGACTCGATCATGCGCGGGCGCTTATCGCGCAGCTGATCGGTGCCTCCGCCGAGGAGATCGCCCTCACCACCAGCACGAGCTGGGGGATCAACCTCGCCGCCTACGCGCTGCCCGTCGGTCCAGGTGACGTCGTCTTGGGGAGCGACGGGGAGTTCCCGGGGAACGTCTTTCCCTGGATGGCGGCCGCCAAGGCACGCGGCTTCACCTATGAGCGCGTCCCGCTGATCGGCCGCACGGTGGATCAGGCCACGATCCTCCACCGCATCGCCACCGATCCCCGCGTCAAGGGGGTCGCGTTGAGCTGGGTGGCCTTCTGGTCTGGGGAGCGGATCGATATCGACGCCATCGGCACGGCCTGCCGCGCGCGAGGGATCTGGTTCGCCGTCGATGCCATCCAGGGGCTCGGCCCCCTCACCCTCGATTGCGCGCGCATCCCGGCCGACATCGTGTCGTTCGGAGCCCAGAAGTGGCTCTGCTCCCCTTGGGGTGCGGCCTTCGCCTACGTGCGTCGTGGCTTGATCACGCAGCTCGAGCCTCCTGCGGCTGGGTGGCTCGCGCAGCCGAGCACGGCGGACTTCGGGCATCTGCTCGACTACGACCCCACCTGGCGCGCGGATGCGCAGCGCTTCGAGGTCGGCTCGCTTCCCATCCAGGACTTCGTCGGGATGAACGCCACCCTCGAGCTCTTCCTCGAGCTCGGGCCCTCGAACATCGAGCGCCACGTCGCCGCGCTCGTCGAGCGGCTCATCAGCGGGCTCAGCGCGCGTCCCGACCTCGACCTCTACACCCCCCGTGATCCCGCGCGTCGTGCCGGGATCGTCGCCGTGCGTACGCCGGGCGTGGCCGCCGACTCGCAGCGCCTTCGTGCAGCGAACATCGTACACGCCGTGCGCGAGGGCGCCATTCGCCTCGCTCCGCACTTCCACAACACCGCGGATGACATCGACCGCGCCCTCGCACTCCTCGTATGACCGCTTCCCTCGACGCGCTCATCGCGCGCCGTCGCACCTTCGCGATCATCTCGCACCCCGACGCCGGCAAGACCACCCTCACCGAGAAGCTCCTCCTTTACGGGGGCGCCATCCATCAGGCCGGCGCGGTGAAGGCACGCAAGTCGCAGCGCCACGCCACCTCCGACTGGATGGCCCTCGAACAGGAGCGTGGGATCTCCGTCACCTCGTCCGTACTGCAGTTCGAGTACCTGGGCTATCAGGTGAACCTCCTCGACACCCCGGGTCACCAAGACTTCGGTGAGGACACCTATCGCACCCTCGTCGCCGCCGACAGCGCGGTGATGCTCCTCGACAATCGCAAGGGCGTGGAGGAACGCACGCGCCAGCTCTTCGACGTCTGCCGCCGACGTCGCATGCCGATCCTCACCGTCGTCAACAAGTGCGATCGCGTCGGCGAGGATCCGTTGAAGCTCGTGAGCGACCTCGAGGCGGAGCTCGGGATCACCGCCGTCGCCGCGCACTGGCCCATCCATATGAATACCGACGACCAAGGGACGATCTTCGTCGGGGTCTACGATCGCCGTCATCGCCGCGCGCATCTCTTCGAGCGCGGTACGCACCACGGTGCGCAGCGCGTTGAGACCGATGTCGTCGAGCTCGCTGGCCCCGACGATCCCGCACTCATCTCCGCGCTGGGCGGCGATGAATACGCCGAGCGCGCCGCGCACAACCTCGCGCAGGCGATCGAGCTCTTGGAACTCGCTGGCCACGAGTTCGACGCCGACGCGATCCTCGCCGGCGAGCAGACCCCCGTCTACTTCGCCTCCGCGATCACCAACTTCGGCGTCGAGCCGTTCCTGCAGGACTTCCTCCCGCTCGCGCCCGCCCCCGTCGCGCGCGAGAGCTCGGCGGGCCCCGTCGCCCCCGACCACCCCGCCTTCACCGGCTTCGTCTTCAAGGTGCAGGCGAACATGGACCCGCGACATCGCGATCGCATCGCCTTCGTGCGCGTCTGCTCGGGGCGCTACGTCGCCGGACTCGAGGTCACCCATGTCCGCACGGGGAAGCGCTTCAAACTGGCCCCGCCGCAACAGTTCCTCGGTCGCGAGCGGGCCTTCGCCGAGGAGGCGCTCCCCGGCGATGTGGTCGGCGTGCATGATCGTGGGTCACTTCGTATCGGGGACACCCTCGCGGCAGAGGAGGCCCCACGGACCCCCGAGGGCAAGCTCCCCGAGTACGTGGGGATCCCGCGCTTTGCGCCAGAACACTTCGCGCGCATCATCTCCAAGGATCCGCTACGTCGCAAAGCGCTCGATCAGGGGCTGCGCGAGCTCACCGAGGAGGGCGCGGCGCAGGTCTTCTTCGCCGAGTCGATGATGGGTCCCATCCCGATCGTCGGTGCGGTCGGCTTGCTCCAGTTCGACGTGATGGTGCATCGCTTGGAGCACGAATACGGCGCCCCCTGCACGCTGGAGAAGCTCCCCTTCCGGTATCCGCGGTGGGTGACCGGTCCCAACGCCGCGATCGAGCGGCTCGCCGAGGCACAGGATCTCCAGCTGCTGTATGATGCCAAGCAGCATCCCGTGATCCTCTTCCGCGATGAGTGGCGGCTCCGCTGGGCGCTGGAGCGTACGGAGACGACCGGGCTGACCTTCCACGAGGCGGCGCCCTGAGGCAGTAAGGGCTCGGATTCGACCCCACCCAGACGGGTGGGTGCAAGGGAACAATCCCCCTCGCGATTCCGTAGTTAACGAAGGAGCGACGTCCTGCGTAGGTATGGGTGCAGGACCTCGCTTCTTTCACTTTCCGACATCCGAGCTCGCTTGTGCGTTTGTTCCGATCGTTGCTTCGCTGGTCCCTCGCCCTGATCCTCGTCGCCGCCGGTGACCTCCGCGCCCAGGGGGGCGCCGATGTTATCCGTGGGCGCGTCACCAACCAGGGGGGCGAGGCCATCTCCGGTGCCATCATCACGGTCACCTCGGTGAGCGGCAACGTCAGCCGGCAGGCGCGCACCGCGCGCAACGGCTCCTACACCGTGATCTTCCAGGGAGGGGATGGTGACTACTTCGTTCTCGTCCAGTCGATCGGCTACACCCCGCGCCGCTTCCAGGTGAAGCGCGTGGCCGATGAGGAGATCCTCATCGCCGATGCCAAACTCTCCTACGCCGCGCAGAACCTCGACACCGTGCAGATCGCGGGCGAGCGCAATCGCGTGAACCGCAACTCCGGCACCGAGGATCTCTCCGGTACCGAGCGGGGCGTCTCCGCCTCCAATCTCTCGGCCGATCAGCAGGGCGACCTCGCCGCGATGGCCGCCTCAATCCCCGGCGTGCAGTTCCTCCCCGGCGCTGATGGCGATCCCTCCGGTTTCTCCGTCCTCGGCCTTACCTCCGATCAGAATTCGACCACGCTGAACGGGCTCAACACCGGGGCTTCGAATCTCCCCCGCGATGCCGGGATCTCGAGCTCCCTCGTCACCTCGCCCTACGATGTCTCGCGCGGCGGCTTCTCGGGGGGACAGTTCAACGTGCGGAGCCGCCCCGGCTCCAACTTCAAGGTGCGCTCCACGAGCCTCAACCTCGATGCGCCCGCCCTCCAGTGGACCGACCCCGCCGGTCGTGCGCTGAATCAGGAATTCTCCAACGCCTCCTTCGGCGGCGCGGTCAGCGGCCCGATCACCTTCGACAAGGCCTTCTACAACCTCGCCTACCAGGTCGGGCGTCGCGCCAACGATCTGCAGACGCTGCTCAACACGAGCCCCGTCGGATTGCAGGCCGCCGGCGTCGCGCCGGACTCGGTCGCGCGTCTCCTCTCGATCCTCTCCACGAACGGCATCCCCGCCACCGTCGCCGGGATCCCCAATCAGCGCGCCAACGATCAGCTCTCCGTCTTCGGCGCGCTCGACTGGGCCCCACCGGGCTCTCTCACCGGGCAGGCGCTGAACATCTCCTTCAATGGCAGCGTCTCCCAGCAGTCACCGGCGAGCGGGCTCACCACCGCCACACCGGCGAACTCCGGCGATCGCACCAACGCCAGTGGGGGCGTCCAGCTCCGCCACACGAACTTCTACGGGATCTTCCTCTCCGAGACGAACCTCGGACTCAATGGGTCGCGCAACGTGGCCGAGCCCTATCTCGTCCTCCCCAACGGCTCGGTCCTCATCAACTCCACCTTCGCCGACGGTACGAACGGGGTAAACGTCATCAATTTCGGTGGCAGTCCCTCGCTCAACAACACGCAGTCGTCGACGGGCTTCGCCTTCAACAACCAGCTCTCCTGGTTCAGTCTCGACAACAAGCACCGGCTCAAGATGACCACCGAGCTGCGGCGCGACGACTACACGGCTGAACAGACGCAGAACATGTTCGGCACCTTCCGCTACAACTCCCTCACGGAGTTCGAGACGGGGCGGCCCGCGTCATTCACGCGCCTCCTCGAGCCGCAGACCCTGAGCACGGGGCAGTGGGTCGCTGGTGCCTCCCTCGGCGATGCCTTCCGCATCAATCGCGACGTCCAGCTCCAGTACGGCGTGCGCGTCGACGCCAACCGCTTCAGCGATCTCCCGAACCGCAACGTTGTCGTCGAAGAGACCTTCGGTGTGCGCAACGATCGCGCCCCGAGCTTCGTCGGCGTCTCCCCACGCATCGGCTTCTCTTGGAGCTACGGCCAGGCCCCTCAGATCCCGGGCTTCGAGGGGGCGTTCCGCGGCCCGCGCGCGGTGGTCCGCGGTGGCGTCGGCGTCTTCCAGAACACCCCGCAGGTGCGCCTCACGCAGGGCGCGCTCAACAACACCGGGCTCGCCACCGGGATCCAGAATCTCTCGTGCGCCGGCGGTGCCGCCCCGATCCCCGATTGGGCCACCTTCGGGCTCGATCCCGCGAACATCCCCACCACCTGCGCCGATGGCTCGCTCGGGAGCGTCTTCTCCAACGCGCGCCCCAACGTCACCCTCTTCGCCGACGACTTCCGCCCGCAGCAGTCCATCCGCGGCAACATCCAGTGGAACGGTCCCGTCCTCGACAACCGCTTCACGGCGACCGCCGAGGTCACCTACTCGCGGAATCGCTTCCAGCAGAGCTTCGTCGACCTCAACTTCAACGCGACCGAGCGCTTCGCCAACGGCGCCGAAGGGAGCCGTCCCGTCTTCGTCGAGCCCACGAGCATCGTCCCGCTCAACGGCGCGATCGCCCCGGGGGCGAACCGCATCTCCTCGCAGTTCAATCGCGTCTCGCAGCAGCTCTCGGACCTCGAGGGGGAGAGCAAGCAGTTCACGCTCCGCCTCCAGCCAACGCGCTTCAGCACCGGGCTCACCTGGAGCGTCGCCTATGTCTTCTCGGATGTGCGAGACCAGGTGCGCGGCTTCCAGAACACCGCCGGCGACCCGCGCATCGTCGAGTGGGCCCAGGCGCAGTTCAACACGCCGCATCAGTTCAGCTATAACCTCGGCTACAACTTCTCTGATGCCGTACGCGTCAACTGGTTCGGGAGCTTCCGTGCGGGGAATCCCTTCACCCCGCTCGTCTCGGGTGACGTGAACGGCGACGGCTACTCCAACGATCGCGCCTTCATCTTCGATGAGGCCACGGCCTATGACCCCGCGGTCGGGAGCGCGATGCAGGCGCTGTTGGCGAGCACGAGCCCCGAGGCACGCCGCTGTCTCGAGGCGCAGGCCGGCCGGATCGCGGGGCGCAATAGCTGTCGCGGCCCCTGGATCCAGACCGCCAACCTGAGCCTCTCGATCAATCCGCTCAAGATCGGGCTCTCGCAGCGTGCCACGCTCTCGTTCAACGTGAGCAACCCACTCGGCGCCGCTGATCTCCTGCTCCACGGTGAGGATGGGATCAAGGGGTGGGGCCAGGCGCGGATCCCCGATCCCACGCTGCTCTATGTGCGCGGCTTCGATCCGGTCAATCAGCGCTTCAAGTACGATGTGAACCAGCGCTTCGGGAACGTGAGCCCGCAGCTCTCCGCCATCCGTGCGCCGGTCGCCCTCACCGTGCAGCTCCGCTTCGACTTGGGGCCGACGCGTGAGAAGCAGGTCCTCACGCAGACCTTGGATCGCGGCCGCTCGCTCGATGGGAACAAGGCCACCGAGGCCTCGCTCCGCGCGCAGTACGCGAATGCTGGGTTGCCGAATCCGATGGCGACCATCATCCGACAGGCCGATACGCTCAAGCTCACCGGGCCGCAGGCCGACAGTCTCGCGTCGATGAACCGTTGGTATCTCATCCGGTTGGATTCCATCTGGTCGCCGGTGATCAAGCGCTTCGCCGCGCTCCCAGAGACCTATGACCGCCAGACCGCCTTCGAGCAGTACACCAAGGCGCGGCAGGGCTCGGTCGATCTCCTCCTCCGACTTGAGCCGCGGATGAACGCCCTCCTCACCAAGGAACAGAAGCGGAAACTTCCGCCGTTCATCGCGGTATACCTCGATAAGCGCTACCTGAACTCAATCCGCAACGGGACCGCGGGGACCGGGTTCGGTCTCCCGGGTGGCTTCGATGTCGGGGCGATGGGCGGGGGGGGGATGCGCGGGATCGAGATTCGCCGATAATCATTCTTCAGCCATCCTTATGATCCGCCCGACTCTGTTGATCGCCCTTGCCCTCTCGGCCAGCTCCTTCGCCGTGGGAGCGCAAAGTGCCAAGCTCCCCGAGCTCCGTCCCCTCACCAAGGTCCTCTCTCGCTCGACGGAGGACCTCGGCTCCATCGCCGCCGCGGTCCCGCTTCCTGGCGGCCGCGTCCTCGTGAACGACATCCTGCAGCGGCGCGTCGTGATGTTCGACTCCTCGCTCACGCAGGTCACCGTCGTCGCCGACACCACCATGGCGACGGGGAATGCGTATGGCGCACGCGGCGGTGGCCTCATCGGCTTCCGCGGCGACTCCGCCCTCTTCATCGATCCCGTCTCCCTCTCGATGATGACGGTCAACGGCAAGGGCGAGCTCACCACCGTCCGCGCGGTGCCGCGCGCGCAGGAGGTCAATGCCTTCACCGGCGCCCAGGGGCGCCCGGGCTTCGACGACAAGGGTCGACTCGTCTATCGCGGCGTCCCGCGTCCGCGCTTCGGCGGTGCCAATGCGCGCCCCGCCGTCGGCAATTTCGTCATGCCCGAGATCCCCGATTCGGCGCCAATCGTCCGACTCAACATGAGCGCGCGCACTATCGACACCGCCTCGGCCGTCAAATTCAATCGCCCCGATGTGAAGGTCTCCCAGGGCAACGATGGGCGCATCAGCGTCCAGACGCGCACGAATCCCTTCCCGATGATCGATGAGTGGGCGCTGCTCAGCGATGGGACCATCGCCGTCATCCGTGGGTACGACTTCCATATCGAGCGCATCCACCCCGATGGCCGCGTGACCTCGTCGGGCAAGCTCCCCTTCGAGTGGCAGCGGCTCGATGAGGACACCAAGGCCTTCATCCTCGATAGTGCGCGCACCGCACTCGAGAAGCAGCGCGAGGAGGCCCAGCGACTCATCGCTACCAACGGCGCTGGCGCCTTCTTCTCCAGCGGTGGCGCTGAGATGATCATGGGTGGCGGGATGGGGGGCGGTATGGGGGGTGGGATGGGCGGCGGTGTGAGGATCGTGATGGGCGGAGGCCCCGACGGTGGCGGCGGCGGTCCGCCGCAGCGCGGCGGCCAGGGCGGTGGAGGTGGGCAGGGCGGGGGTGAGCGAGGCCGTGGTGGTCAGGGTGGTGGTCAGGGTGGAGGGCCCGGCGGTGCCGGTGGCTTCCAGCTCCCCGCCGTCCAGCTCGTCGATCCCGCCGACATCCCCGACTATCGCCCCCCGTTCACCCCGAGCGCCGCGATCGGTGACCTCGATGGCAACCTCTGGGTCCGCACGACCGCCGTCGCCGGTGACCTCGGCCCCATCTATTACGTGATCGACGCCAAGGACCAGATCATCGACCGCGTCCAGCTCCCCCCGGGGCGGATCCTCTCGGGCTTCGGGCCGGGCGGGACGCTCTACCTGGCCGTGCGCGATACGGCGGGGAAGACCTTCTTGGAGAGGGTCAGTCTGAAGTAAGGCAGGGGTCAGGTTTCAGGGACCAGAGCGGGGCGCCGGCGTTGCCGGCCGCCCCGCTTCTGACACCTGATATCTGGTCCCTTCTCCCTTTTCCGACCAAATCTGTCCCAATCCCTTGCATCCCCTGAAGCGCCACCGTACCATCCGTAGGTATCCCCTGAGAATCATTCTCAACTCGCCGTTTCGCCCACCCGGATGACCCTCCCCGTCGCCTCGAACGACCCCAGCTGCCACTGCCCCCTGCTCGACACCAAGCAGGGCAGCGAGTCGACCGTCGTCGCGATCGCCTGCGGCGATTCTGAGGCGTGCCGCCTCCGCGCGCTCGGCCTCTACGAGGGCGCCACCATCTCCGTCATCGGCAAGCGCCATTGTCTTTTGGTCGACGTGAGCGGTACCCGCCTCGCCTTGGGCAGCGATCTCGCCACCGGCATCACCGTCCAGCCGCGGGCCGCCACCGCCCCCTGACGTGAACGCACCGGCAGCGCCGGCGCGCCTCGGCCACGATCGGCCCCTGCGCGTCGCCATCATCGGCAATCCGAACACCGGCAAGACCACCCTCTTCAACGCGCTCACCGGACTTCGGCAGCGCGTCGGGAACTTCGCCGGCGTCACCGTCGAGCGTGTCGAGGGCGCTTTCACCCTCGGCGACGGCCGCCGTGTCACGATCCTCGATCTCCCCGGCTCGTATTCCCTCACCGTCGGCTCCCCCGACGAACAGATCGCCCTCGAAGTCCTGCTCAAGCGCGACGCCTCCCACTGGGATCCCGACGTCGTCCTCGTCGTCGTCGATGCGGTCCACCTCGATCGCAACCTCTTCTTCGCGAGTCAGGTCTGTGAGCTCGGCCTCCCCGTCGTCATCGCGCTCAATCAGATCGACGTCGCCAAGTCGCAGGGGATCACCATCGACATCCCCGAGCTGATCCACGAGCTCGGCGTCCCGGTGATCCCCACCGTCGCCTCGCGCGGCGAGGGACTCGCCCCCCTCCGCAATGCCCTCTTCACCGCGGCAGCGCTGCCGGCCCCCACGTCGCGCTTCGCGATCGACGCGAGTGCGGAGACCTCACTCGCACGGCATAAGTGGATCGGTGAGGTCGTCGAGCGCACCGTCACGCGGCGCGCCCGCTCCCTCGACACGCCGAGCGATCGGGTCGATGCCATCGCGTTGCATCGCGTCGGGGGGCCGCTCCTCTTCTTGGTGATCATGGCGCTCGTCTTCCAGGCGGTATTCAGCTGGGCGGCCCCGCTGCAGGATGCGATCGAATCACTGGTGCTCGCCATCGGACATCGTGTGGGTGAGGTCCTCCCCGAAGGGGACCTTCGCTCCCTCGTCGTCGACGGCGTCTTCGCCGGCGTCGGCTCGGTACTCGTCTTCCTCCCGCAGATCGCCATCCTCTTCGGCTTCATCGGGCTATTAGAGCAATCGGGCTATATGGCGCGCGCCGCCTTCCTGATGGACGGCCTCATGCGCCGCGTCGGGCTGCACGGCAAGAGTTTCATCCCGATGCTCTCGGGCTACGCCTGCGCCGTGCCGGGGATCATGGCGACGCGTACCATCGAGGATCCCAAGGATCGCCTCGCGACGATCCTGGTCGTCCCCCTCATGAGCTGTTCGGCGCGACTCCCGGTCTATACGCTCCTCATCGGGACCTTCATTCCCGCGCTCCCGCTCATCCCCGGGCTCGATCTCCAAGGCGCGACGATGCTCCTGATGTATCTCTTGGGGACCGTCACCGCGCTCGCGATCGCCGCGCTCTTCCGCAAGACGCTGCTGCGCGGCCCGGTGCGCCCGATGATCTTGGAGCTCCCGCCCTATCGCTGGCCTGCGCCCCAGTCGCTCCTGGTCTCCGTCTGGCAGCGCTGTCAGGTCTTCCTCCGCCGTGCCGGCACGGTGATCCTCTCGCTCAGCATCGTCCTCTGGGCCCTCGCCACCTATCCGCGCGCCCCAGCAGACGCCACGCGCACCGCGGAGCAACAGCAGGAGGCGCAGCTCGTGCACTCCGCCCTCGGGCGCTTCGGTAAGGCGATCGAACCGGCCGTCGCGCCACTCGGCTACGACTGGAAGATCGGCGTCTCGATCGTCGCGAGCTTCGCCGCGCGCGAGGTCTTCGTCTCCACGATGGGGACCATCTACGGGGTGGGCGGGGAGGATGACGCCGCGCTCGCTGATCGTCTGCGCACCGAGACGGATAGCTCTGGTGCTCCGGTCTACACCCCGCTCATCGCGGTGGGGCTGATGGTCTTCTACGTATACGCCCTGATGTGCATGAGCACGATCGCCGTCACCGTGCGCGAGGCGGGGGGCGGGCGCATCGGGTGGCGCTGGGCGACGATCCAGTTCGTCTACATGCTTGCGCTGGCGTATGCTGCGGCGTGGCTGGTGTTGGTGATCGGCCGCGCGCTGGGGTTCAGCTGATGCGCCTCGATACGGTGATCACGCTGGCGATCGTCGCCGTCGCCTTGGCCGCGGTGATCCGTCGGCTGATGACGCAGATGCGGGCCGCGCGCACCAAGCGCGCCGGTGGACCGGGGTGCGACAACTGCGGACACGGCTGACGTACGCACGGCCCTGAGGCCGCCCCGGCATCACCCCGCGACGAGCTCCGCGATCGCGATCTCCCGCGCCCCCTTCCGCACCAACACCCACCGTCCACGCACCGCCTCGCTCGCCGGCACCTCCTGCGCCTCGGCGCCGACCTTCGCGCCATTCACCGACACCGCGCCCTGCTGGATCAGCTTCCGCGCCGCGGTCTTGCTCAACCCGAATCCCTGCTCGAGGAGCGCCACGAGGTCGATCGTCCCATCAAGGGCCGACACCTGTACCGAGGGCATCTCCGCCGCGAGCATTGCGAAGACGTCATCGGACAGCGCGTGTGCGTCGGCCTTCTTGTCGAACACCGTCTGCGAGACCTGCGCCGCTGTCGCTGTGGCCGCGGCCCCATGAATCAACGTCGTCACCTCGGCGGCGAGCCGACGCTGGGCCATACGCAGATGCGGCGCCGCGGCATGCTCCGCCTCGATCCCCTCGATCGTCGCACGGTCCAAGAGCGTGAAGGTCCGTAGGAGCCGCCCGACATCAGCATCTTCGGTGTTGATCCAGAACTGGTAGAACTGGTACTGGCTCGTGCGCGCGGCATCGAGCCAGACCGCGCCCGCTTCCGTCTTCCCGAACTTCTTCCCCGCGGCATCGGTCAGCAGCGGGAAGGTCAGCCCATGCGCCTCGCCCCGCGCCGCCTTGCGGATCAGCTCCGTGCCGGCGGTGATGTTCCCCCACTGATCGCTCCCGCCCACCTGCAGCGTCACCCCATCGTGCTGGTAGAGATGCAGGAAGTCGTGCGCCTGCAGGAGCATGTAGGTGAACTCGGTGAAGGAGATCCCCGTCGCCATCCGCGACTGCACCGAGTCCTTCTGCAGCATCAGGTTCACGGTGAAGTGCTTCCCCGTGTCGCGCAGGAAGGGGATCAACCCCTGCGAGCCCAACCAACTCGCGTTGTCGCGGAAGTGGATCCGCGCCCCCGCACTCTCCCCCAGCGCCTGCGTCACCACGCGGCGGATCTGCCCCTCGATCGCCCGCGCGTTCGCGGCGATCTCCTCTGCGTCGCGGAGCGGGCGCTCCTCGCTCTTCCCGCTCGGGTCGCCGATCATCGCCGTCCCTCCGCCTATCAGCGCCACCCCCTCATGCCCCGCGCGCACCAGCCGCACGAGCCCGAGGATCGAGACGAGGTTCCCCACATGGAGTGAGTCGGCGGTCGGATCGAACCCGCAGTAGCCATGCACCCGCTCCTTGGCGAGCGCCGCCGCGCATCCCTCCGTCTGTTGGAAGAGCAATCCGCGCCACTCGAGCTCCTCGAGCAGCGCCAGCGATCCGGGCATCGGGGTCACGGCCATGCGGGGAAGCTACGTGCGTTGCCCCCCTCTCGGGAGCGCCCTACCTTCCCTCCATCGCGATGCGCCGCTTTCTCCTCATCCTCGCCCTGGGGTCCGCCGGGCTCGGCCTCCTCGGCGTGATCGTCGGTGGGGTCTACTGGACCTGGTTCCTCTGCGCGGACGATGCCTGTCCCTCTGTCGCACAGTTCGACGAGTTCCGCCCCGCCCAGCCCGCGCGTCTCTACACCGCCGATGGTCGCTTCCTGACCGAGGTCGGGCTCGAGCGCCGCTCCGTCGTCCCCCTCACGGCCATCCCGGCGCATGTGGTGCAAGCCTTCATTGCCACCGAGGATAAGCGTTTCTACCGCCATAGGGGGATCGACTACCCCCGCATCGTCGGCGCCGTCTGGGCCAACGTCAAGGCGCGCGGCTTCGCCGAAGGGTTCTCGACCATCACCATGCAGCTCGCGCGGAACATCTTCCCCGAGCGGCTCTCCCGAGAGAAGACCGTCCTCCGCAAGCTCCGCGAGGCGAAGGTCGCACGCGAGATCGAGCAGCGCTTCCCCAAGAAGCGCATCCTCGAGCTCTATCTCAATCAGATCGCCTTCGGCTCCGGTGCCTACGGCGTCGAGGCGGCGGCGCAGCGCTACTTCGGACGCTCGGTGAAGGAGCTCAATGTGGCCGAGGCGGCGATGCTGGCCGCGCTGCCGAAGGCCCCCTCGCGCTACAACCCACGTCGCTTCCCCGATCGGGCCATCCAGCGCCGCAACGCGGTGCTCGAGCTGATGCGCCGGCAGGACCTCCTCTCCGACGCCGATGCCTCCGTCGCCAAGGCCTTCCCCCTCCGGCTCGCCCGCGCCTCACGTACCTCAGGCGATGTGGCCCCCTACTTCGTCGAGTGGGTGCGTCGTGAGCTGACGCAGCGCTTCGGGCGTCGCACCTATGAGCAGGGGCTGCGGGTGATCACGACGCTCGATCTCGATCTGCAGGGCGCCGCCGAACGCGCCCTCGAGAAGCAGCTCCGCGCGATCGAGGCCGGGACCTTCGGCACCTTCCCACACCCGACCTACGAGCAGTACCTCGCGCGCGCCGCCATCGGCGAGGCGGAGACCGATCGCGCCGATTCGCCCTATCTCCAAGGGGCCTTCGTCGCCCTCGATCCCCGCACGGGGGGTGTGCGCGCCCTCGTCGGGGGCCGCGACTTCGACGACTCCAAGTTCGATCGCGCCACGAGCGCGCTCCGCCAGCCCGGCTCGACCTTCAAGCCGATCGTCTACGCCACCGCGGTGCAGGCCGGTCGCGGGGCGGATTACATGCTCGACGATGCCCCCATCGAGGTCCCACAGCTCGATGGCTCGATGTGGTCGCCCAAGAACTTCGACAACACCTACGAAGGGCCGATGTCGATGCGGCAGGCCCTCGCCGTCTCGCGTAACGTCCCCGCCGTCCGGCTCGCGATGGAGCTCGGCGAAGGATCGGTCGTCGAGATGGCGAAGCGGTTCGGGATCACCACCCCGGTCCCCCCCTATCCCTCCATCGCCCTCGGCTCCGCCGACGTTTACCCCCTCGAGATGATCGCGTCGTACAGCGTCTTCGCGAACCTCGGGTGGCGCGTCCCCCCGACGCCGATCCTCCGCGTCGAGACCCTCGATGGCCGCCGCCTCTATGAGGGCGACCCCGCGCGGGTGCAGGTCCTCTCGCGTGAGGAGGCGGGGGTGATGGTCGATCTCCTCAAGGGGGTCGTGAACTACGGCTCCGGCACCGCGGTGCGCCGCGGGGGCTTCACCTCGCCCACGGCGGGGAAGACGGGGACCACCAACGAGTACTCCGACGTCTGGTTCATCGGCTTCACCACCGATCTCGTCGCCGGCGTCTGGATGGGGTTCGATCAACCGAAGCGGATCAAGGACAACGCGCAGGGCGGGACCCTCGCCGCGCCCGCCTGGACCGCCTTTATGCGCGAGGTCTACGCGCGGAAGCCCGCCCCCCGCGATTGGCCCGGCCCACGCGCGCTCGCCGACTCGGTCCCACCCAGCTGACCCGCGAACGGGTGCTAGCGTCTCCCCACACCCGACCACTAGACTTCCGGGAACCCCGGAGGCTCGAGTGACGGTAGGGTGTCTCGCCCTGAATGCGTCGTACGAACCCCTCACGATGGTCCCGCTCAAGCGGGCCCTCCGCCTCGTCATCGACGGCAAAGCCGAGATCGTCGAGGCCGATGCCGACCGCGCGGTCCGCGCCGAACGCCTCGCCGTCCCGCGTCCCCTCGTCATCCGGCTCCGCAAGTTCATCCATGTGCCGCGCCGCTTCCGTCGGCAGGTGACCAACACCTTCCTCTTCGCGCGCGACGGCTACAAGTGCATGTACTGCGGCCGCACGCAGTATGAGCTGCGCCCGCGCGAGGCCCTGACGCGCGACCATGTGATCCCCATCTCGCGCGGCGGCCTCAACGTCTGGACCAACGTCGTCACCGCCTGCTCCCCCTGCAACACGCGCAAGTCGAACCACCTCCTCGCGGAGTGTGGGATGCATCTCTTGCAGGAGCCGACCGAGCCGCACTTCGTGCATCTCGCCTGGGCGGTGCGGCGCCTCACGCCGACACAGGCCCGCTACATCAAGCTCTTCTACGGCGAAGGGGTCGTGCGCGAGTTGGCGCGGAACCCCGCGCTGCGTGCTTCGTAGCTCCGGCGCTCGCCGCCGAGGAGGCGCGTCGCCACCGTGCGGATCCCGCGCGTGAGCGCGGTCCCCGGATTCCGTTCGCCACGCACCGCGGGTTGGAGTTCGCCGCGGAGCCACCGGTTCACCTCATCGAGGTCGGTCACCGAGAGCGCGGCGACGTCGACGCGCGCGAGGTAGTAGAGCCGACGACCGTCGAGCCCCGGCGGGATCGGTGCGCGCACCGGACGCGCCACCGTCGCATCGGCCTCCTCGAGCCGCGCGAAGGCGCCCAGCGAGAGGGGACGCCCGCCCACGATCTGCAGCACCTCGTAGCGATCGTCCGACCCGCGCGGCCGCACCAACACCTCCCACTCCACCGCGCGCTGCAACGCATCGACGATCCGTCCTTCCGCCCAGAGCTCCACACGGAAGCGGAGGCGGGCAGGGAAGCCACTCCGCACGAGCTCGCTCAGGTACCGATCGCCGAGGATCCCACGCGCGGAGACGAGCGGCCCCTCCTCGCTTAGCCGCGCGGCCGCTGGGAGCTGGATCTCGATCGACTGCGCACGCCCCGCGCGAGCGCCCCCTACGAGGAGGAGCGCGACCAAAGCGACGCGCGATACCCAGCCGACCCGGCGCACGCTCAGAAGCGACGTCCCGCGCGGAGCAGGAGGTTCATCGGCTCGTCACCCGACGAGACCGCCTTCGCGGCGTAGAGCCCGAACGACCCGAAGTCGATCCCCGCCCCGAGCGTGGTGCGGAACGAGGAGATCGGTGGGAGCCACGATCCCGCGTAGGTGGCGGCGTTCGTGGCGGGCGAGAGAAAAGGGACCTCCACCGAGCGGTTCCACCCGCGCCCCGCGTCGGCGAAGAGCACCCAGCTCGGGCGGTCATTCACCCCGATCCGCCAATCGTCCCCCGCGAACTTCCAATCGAACCCGATCGGCTGTCGCAGCTCCACCTGCGCCAACGCCATCCGCTCGCACATCGCGGGCCCGCCGAACCACTCATCGGTCACGCCACCGCAGGTGAAGACATCGGCTTCCCCCGTCGGCACGCGACGGAAGTCATATCCCTCGACCGCCCCCGGCCCACCGATCGAGAGGCGCCGCTGCATCGGCAGGGGGTCGCCGCCGATCCATCCCCCCGCGACGAGTCGCACCGAGAGCTCCGTCTCTGGCGAGAGTCGCGTGCGACGCCGCGCATCGATGAAGGCGCGTTGATAGCGCGTCGGGATCGGTTGTGGGGCGATCAACGGTGAAAGTCTCGCGCCATCCTGCTCCGCGATCGTCGGCCAGGGCGGGGGCGGCCCGATCAGATCCCCACGTCCCGACTCGATCTCCCCCTGCACATACCACCCACCGAGCCAGGGCGCCTTCATGCGCTCACGCGTGTCGATCCGAAGCCGGAGCGTCGTGAGGTCCACGATCCCCGTATGCATGAACGGGTTCGGCCGCCACGGCTCGCGCGCCCGATTGAGCGTGATCGGGTCACGCGCCTCGACGCGTCCCCACCGCTCGCTCCCCACGAGCAGGTCGAGCGAGACCTCTTCGCCGATCCGTCCCCCGATCGACCCCGCCATGCCGTGCCGCCCGTAGTAGTCGCGCAGGTCGCGGTGCGCCACGAACGTCCCGAGCCCATTCTCCTGATCGCTCACCTGCCACACTTCCACCGGCGCGATCAGATCGAAGGCGCGGAGGCCGAGGGTGAGGCCCGCCTCGCGGCCGAGTCGCACCGCGAGGTGCGCATCATGCCCGAGCGTCCCGCGATCCCACTCCACCGGCCCCGCGGTACGCACCACGCCGAAGGCGTCGAGGTCGACGCGCCCCCAGTTCGTCGTACGTCGCAGGCGCGGCCCCACCGTGATGGGGAGCCCCTCCACGCGGTTATAGCTCCCAGCCGAGAAGTGGACGAGATCGGTGTACGAGGTCGTCGCGCGCGAGAGCCGCTCGCTCCGCTCCCGCATACGCTTCGGGCCCCAATCGCTCCAGCGCCCCTCATCAGGGACGAGTCGGCCATCGTCGATCTCATAGCGCACCACCTCCGACTGCGCGCGGATCTCCCCGCCCACCGCAGCGCCCTCGGCGCGCGTCAGCGTCCCGCCGAGGATCAGGAGGTCCCCGCGGATCACAGCCGTGGGGGCGAGCTGCACATTCGCGTTTATCGCGACGAGGGTGCCGGCGATCTCGCCGGCGATCTCCACCGGGCCGATCAACACCGCCACGTCACCGCTTACGCGCGCGCCCGACTCGAGGCGGTACGCCCCCGTCGCGCGCGTGGTCGAGCTGGCGTTGTAGAGGTTGACCGCGGTCCAGATCGTGCTGGCGGGCCGGTCCTGCGCCGCGAGGGGCGCCACACAGAGGAGAAGGGAGAGCAGCAAACGACCCACGTGCATTACGGCTCCGCGATGCCCAGCCGCTTCATGCGGCGGTAGAGGTTCGGACGATCGGTCTGCAATCGGCGCGCCGCCTCCGCCACCACCCCATTGGCGGCGGAGAGGGCCCGTACGATCAGTACCCGCTCATACGCGTCGAGTGCCTCGCTGAGTTTCACATCGAGCCCCTCGCGGTCGGGGAGCTCCGGCGGGAGCACCAGCCCCTCCCCCCGCGTCGCCCCGGCCGTGTTCGGGAGCACCCCGCGCACCTCGGCCTCCCCCACCGGCTGCCCCGCGTGCAGGATGTTCAATCGCTCGATGATGTTCACGAGCTCGCGCACGTTGCCCGGCCATCCATGGCGTGCGAGCGCCGCGATCCCATCGGCCTGCCACTGCGGCGCCGGTTGCCCCGAGCGCCGCCGGAGCTGCGTCGCGAAGTGCGCCGCGAGGGCGGGGATGTCCCCCGGATGCTCGCGGAGCGGCGGCACATGGATCGGGATGACATTCAGCCGGAAGTAGAGATCCTCGCGGAACCGTCCCTCGCGCACCTCGCGCACGAGGTCGCGATTCGTCGCCGCGATCACCCGCACATCCACGCGAATCGTGCGTCCCCCGCCCACGCGCTCGATCTCCCGCGCCTCGATCGCGCGGAGGAGCTTGGCCTGCGCCTCGAGGGAGAGCTCGCCGACTTCGTCGAGCAGCAACGTCCCAGTGTGCGCGAGCTCGAACCGGCCGATCCGGCGCTCCGTCGCGCCAGTGAAGGCCCCGCGCTCATGCCCGAACATCTCGCTTTCGACGAGATCGCGCGGTATCGCCGCGCAGTTCACCCGCACGAACGGCTTGTCGCGTCGCGAGCTCTGGGCATGGATCGCCGCCGCGACGAGCTCCTTCCCTGTACCCGATTCCCCGGTGACCAGTACCCGCGCATCGGTCGGCGCCACCCGCGCGATCTGTTCGCGTACGCGCTGCATCGCCGAGCTCTCGCCGACGAGATCACCCCCCAGCCCCGCTTCCAAGCGCAGCGCCGACCGCTCACGACGCGCCTGGCGCAGTTCGAGGGCGTTCGTGAGCGCGAGGAGGAGCCCCTCGGGGCTGAGCGGCTTCTCGAGGAAGTTCACCGCGCCGAGCTTCGCCGCCTGCACCGCATCGGTGAGCCCGGCACGCCCCGACATCATGATCACCGGGAGATCGGGGAAGTACGAGCGCAACCGTTCCAGGAGCTCGAGCCCATCGGTCGCGCCGGGCATCATGAGGTCGAGGAGCGCGAGGTCGGGCTCCACTTCGAGCGCGAGCTTCAGCCCGCTCGCCACATCCTTCGCCTCATGCACCTCGAACGACTCCGCATCGAGGAGCGCCCCCACCATCCGGCGGAGGTTCGGCTCGTCATCGACGATCAGGATCGACGGCATCGTTTAACTCGCTCGCGGGGCAGGGGACTCGATCTCACGGGCAGCACTCGGGAACCAGAGCCGGATCTCGGTGCCAGTACCCAGCACACTGCTCGCCTCCACCCGTCCCCCGTGCGCGAGCATCGTCTGTTTCACGATCGCCAAGCCCAATCCGGTGCCCCCGGTCTTGGCCGTCACATAGGGCTCGAAGATCCTCGGCAACGCCTCCGGACTCACCCCGCACCCGGTGTCGCGCACCGCGAGGAGTGGCATCCCATCCGCGCGCGCCGCGCGCACCGTGATCCGCCGTTCCCCCGCCCCCTCACGCGCCCGCACCGCATCGATCGCATTGAGCAGCAGGTTGGTGAGCGCTCGGTGCAGCGCATCGTGCCGCCCATGCACCACGAGCTCCGCATCGGTCTCGAGCTCGAGCGTGATCTCACTCGGGACCGTCATCGGCGCCGTCGTCCGCACCAAGGCCGTGAGATCCACCGGGGCGATCGGTCCCTCGGGAAGCCGCCCGAACTGCGCGAAGCTCTTCGCCATCGCATCGAGTCGCGCCGACTCCACATCGAGCACCTCGAGCGCGTCGCGCTCCTTCGCCGTCAGCGTCGTCGACTGCCGGAGACTCGCGATCGCGAAGCGGATCGGCGTGAGCGGGTTCTTGATCTCATGCGCCACCTGCCGCGCCGACTCGCGGAACGCCGCGAGGCGCTCCGCCTCGATCGCCGCGTGACGCCCCGCCTCGATCTCCTGTGCCATCCGCCGCATCTCGTCGCGCAGCACCCCGAACTCCGGTGCGCCACGCCCCTCTTCCTCACCAGGGGCAGGCAGCGGCTCCCCCTGCGCGATCCGCGTCGTCCAGCGCACCAACTCATCCACCGGGCGCGAGAGCTGGCGACTCAGATGGCCTGCGATCCGTGACGCGATCCCCGTCAGCATCAGGAGCAACACGAGCCCGACGATCACCACCGCCTGCACCGATCGCTGCGCCAGGAACCCCACACGGCGCGCCTGCACCCGTGACTCCGCGAGTAACTCTGCATGCGCCGCGAGCGCCGAGTCCGCCGCCGCTGAGCCCGGCTGTGCGCGCGCGAGCGTGATCGCCGAATCCCCGCTCACCACCACCTGCTCCCACGCCCCCACGCCCCCGACGAGCGGGAGCAAGCGCGCCGCCATCCCGCTCCAGGCCGCCGTCAGCACGATCGACGGTACCAGGGCCAAGAGCGCGAGGAGGACGAAGAGGCGGGTGCGAAAGGGGGGGTGTCTCACCCCTCCAAGTCTACGGAAGTCCCTCTCCCACTGCCATTTGCGCCCTCTAGCAGGTTATCTTTCCGGGCGCAGGACGCGCGGTGGGTCTAGGCCAGCGGCGTCTTCCGGTACCCACGGGTCCGGACGAGTCGCTGACGAGATCACGGTGTCGCCCCGCGAGAGCCCCCATGCGTGCAGCGCCCAGATGGGTGCGGCGTGGGGTGCGACTTCATCGGCGCACCGCGCCAGGAAGAGCATGTCACCACGTTCGTCCCACTCGCCGGCGCGTGCCACGCGCCCGGCGGTCGCCCCTATCCATCGGGGCCCCCAGGCCGAGACCGCGGGTCACCCCCACGCGCCCAACGCCGCCCTCCTCATCGACTTCGACAACGTCACGATGGGGATCCGCTCCGATCTGCAGACGGAGCTCCGGAATCTCCTCAGTAGCGCCATCATCTCCGGGAAGGTCGCCGTCCAGCGCGCCTACGCCGATTGGCGCCGCTATCCGCAGTACATCGTCCCCCTCAGCGAGTCGTCGATCGATCTCATCTTCGCCCCCGCCTACGGGTCAGCCAAAAAGAATGCGACGGATATCCGACTCGCCGTCGATGCGATCGAGCTCGTCTTCACCCGCCCCGAGATCGGGACCTTTATCCTCCTCTCCGGCGACTCCGACTTCTCCTCGCTCGTCCTTAAGCTCAAAGAGTACGGCAAGTACGTGATCGGCGTGGGGATCCGCGAGAGCTCGAGCGATCTCCTCGTCCAGAACTGTGACGAGTACTACTCGTACAACGCCCTCGCCGGCCTCATGAAGGCGGGCGACGAGCAGCCGGCCAAGAAGTGGGATCCATGGGAGCTCGTGACCGAGGCCATCGGCCGCATGCAGCGCAATGGCGATGTGATGCGCTCCGATCGCCTCAAGCAGGTCATGGTCGAGATCGATCCCTCGTTCGACGAGAAGGATCTTGGCATGTCCAAGTTCTCGCGCTTCTGTCTCGAGGCTGCGAGCAAGGGGCGTCTCCAGGTCACCAAGCTCGAGAACGGCCAGCTCGAGGTCGGGCCGGTGCAGGGCGGGGCACCGGCGCCTGCCGCGACCAACTCCACCGGCGAGCGTCCGCCGCGCGCCGAGGGTGAGCGTGACGGGCGTGGTCGTCGTGGTCGTCGTGGCCGTGGTGGTCGCGGCCGTGGTGGCGATCGTGAGGAGCGTACGGGTGGGGAAGGCGCCGAGTCGTCGACCGCCACAAGCGTCGCGACGATGGCCGAGCCCGCCGCGCGCGGCTCGTCGCGTCCCCCGCGTGGCGGCGCCCCCAAGGTCGATGCCTCTATCGGCTCGGAAGGGATCCGTCTCACGCGTGACGAGGCCTTCGATATCGTTCGCCAGGCGATCAACGCCGTGGGCTCCGAGGATTCACCCGTCGGCGCCGAGCGCGTCCGCGCCAAGGCGCGTGAGCTCCTGGGCCGCGACTCCGAGTCCCTCGCCCCGCGCTTCTTCGAGCGCATTCTTAAGGACGCGCACGACGCCGGCATCGTCGATCTCCGTAAGCGCGGCGATTCCTTCGAGGTCATGATCGGCAGTGGCGCGCCGAGCATCGCCGATCAGCTCGCCGTGGCCGAGGCCGCCGCGACACCGAAGCCCGTCGCCTCTGCGCCGGTGCCGCGTGGGATGGGGGTCCGTTCCGCCCCGGGCCGCGGTGGTCGTCCCGGCGCCAAGCCCGCGATGCCGGCCAACCTCCTTGTCGGTCTCGTCGAGGAGCCGGTGATCGAGGCCCCGAGGGCCGCAACCGAGAAGGTGCCTGCCAAGGCCGCCGCCAAGAAGTCCGCGGCCAAGAAGCCCCCCGCGAAGAAGGCCGCCGCCAAGAAGGCGCCGGCCAAGAAGGCGGCCAAGAAGCCGTAAGTCAGACCAGTTCGAGGGAAAACGGGGCGCCGCGGATCACTCCGCGGCGCCCCGTTTATCTTTCGGGCGTACCCCTCGCCCCCACCCGCGTGCGCGCTCTCGTCAAAGCCTCTGCCGCCCCCGGTTTCGTTCTCCAAGACGTCCCCGTCCCTTCCTATAGAGAGGACGAGGTCCTGATCCGCGTCCGCGCCGCCGGCGTCTGCGGCACCGACGTCCATATCCACACCTGGGACGCCTGGGCCCAAGGGCGCTGCAAGCCCCCGTTCACCGTCGGCCACGAATTCGCCGGCGTCGTCGAGAAAGTCGGCTCCCTCGTCACCAACGTGAAGGTCGGCGACCGCGTCACCGCCGAAGGCCACATCGTCTGCGGCACCTGCCACCTCTGCCGCACCGGCAACGCCCACGTCTGCCCCAACACCAAGATCATCGGCGTCGACCGCGACGGTTGCTTCGCCGACTACATCGCGATGCCCGCCAGCAACGTCTGGCATCTGGATGATGACATCGGCTTCGATGTCGGCGGGATCCACGACCCGATGGGGAACGCTTTCCACACCGCACTCCACGGCACCGAACTCCCCGGAGCCACCGTCCTCGTCACCGGCTGCGGCCCCATCGGCATCTTCGCCGTCGGGATCGCCAAGGCGGCCGGCGCCTCGCATATCGTCGCGAGCGATGTGAACCCGAAGCGCCTCGCGCTGGCCAAGCAGTTGGGGGCGCACAGCGCCGTCACCCCCGACCAAGCCGCCGAGGCGGTCCGCGCCGCCACCAACGGACTCGGCGTCGATGTCGTCCTCGAGATGAGCGGCGTCCCCGCCGCAATCCATCAGGCCTTCGCCTTGGTCCGCGTCGGCGGCCGCGTGCAGATGCTCGGGATCCCCGCCAAGCCCATGGAAGTCGACTTCGCCACCGAGGTGATCTTCAAGGGGATCACGGTGTACGGGGTAGTCGGTCGCCGCATGTACAACACCTGGATCGCGATGCAGCAGTTCCTGCGCGCGGGGCAGTTCGATCCGCGCCCGGTGATCACGCATCGATTCCCTTTGGAAGCGCACGCGGAGGCGATCGCGGCCATTCAGTCGGGCGAGGCCGGAAAGGTCGTCTTTGAGGTGTCAGGTGAGAGGTAGCACGGCACAGGAATTACGAAACACGACGATCTCATGAACACCACCTTCGTGCACGACCTCCAGACCGGCATCGACGCCCTCAAGGCCGCCGGCACCTACAAGAAGCTCAATCATCTCGACTCGCCCCAGGCGGCGCGCGTCCAGATGGAAGGACGGGGCGAGGTCCTCATCCTCTCCTCCAACAACTACCTCGGCCTCTGCGATGAACCCGCCGTCGTGCAGGCGGGGATCGATGGCCTCAAGAAGTTCGGCGCCGGCACCGGGAGCGTCCGCTTCATCTGCGGCACCTTCACCGTGCACCGCGAACTCGAGACCGCCATCGCCCGCTTCGTCGGCACGGCAGCGTCGATGAGCTTCGTCTCCGCCTGGAACGCCAACGAAGGGCTCACCGCCTCCATCGTCGAGGCCGGCGACTTCGTCATCTCCGATGCGCTCAACCACGCCTCGATCATCGACTCGATCCGCTTGGCGAAGGCGATCACCAAATGCACCACCGCCGTCTACGCGCACAGCGATCTCGATGACCTCGTCGCCAAGCTCAAGGCCAACGCCAGCGCGCGCCGCCGCATCATCTGGACCGATGGCGTCTTCTCCATGGAAGGGAGCGTCGCCAAGCTCCCGCAGCTCCTGCAGATCGCCAAGGACCACGACGCCATCCTCGTGATGGATGACTCGCACGCCACCGGCGTCCTCGGCGAGACCGGTCGCGGCACCGCCGAACACTTCGGCGTCTTGGGTGAGGTCGACATCATCACCTCCACCCTCGGCAAGGCACTCGGCGGCGCCGCCGGTGGCTTCGTCGCCGGCCCCGCGGCGCTCTGCGACACGCTCACGCAGCGCTCCCGCCCGCAGCTTTTCTCCAACGCCCTCCCGCCCACCGTCGCGGCGAGCGCGCTCGCCAGCATCGAGTACATCGAGCAGCACCCCGAGCGGGTCCGCACCCTCCGAGAGAACGCCCAGTGGTTCCGGCAGGCGATCACGGAGGCGGGGTTCAATCCGCTCCCCGGCGAGACCCCGATCGTCCCGATCATCATCGGCGAGACCGCCGATGCGATCCGGATGAGCGAGTTGCTCCTGGCCGAGGGGATCTTCGTCACCGGATTCGGCTTCCCGGTGGTCCCGCAGGGCACCGCGCGGCTCCGCTGTCAGATCTCCGCGGCACACACCCGCGAGGATCTCGCGTTCGCGGTGGAGGCGATTAGGCGTATCGGGGTGAAGACCGGGGTGATTCGCTAGCGCGTCACTTGGTCGGAGCGAGTGACGTGATCCGCACCGCACACACCTTGAACTCTGGGATCCCCGACGGCCCGTCCAACGCCGGATTCGTGAGCAGGTTCGCCGCCGCCTCCCGGTAGTGCATCGGCAGGAACACCTGCCCGCGCGCCACGCGCCCCGAGCAGCGCACATGCACCCGCACACTGTTGCGGCGCGAGGTCACCTCCACCTCATCCCCATCCGCCACGCCCAACGCCGCCGCATCGGCGGGGTTGAGCTCTAATGTCGGCGTGCTCTCCCGCGCATCCAACGCCGTGCTCCGCCGCGTCATGGTCCCAGTATGCCAGTGATACATCTGCCGGCCGGTGTTCAGGAAGAATGGATACGCGGCGTCCGGGAGCTCCGCCGGCGGGAGATACGTCACTGGATGGAACCGCGCCCGCCCATCCGCCGTCGGGAAATGGTCATCAAAGAGGAACGCCGTCCCCTCATGCGCCGCGTCGGGCACCGGGTACTGCAGCCCTCCCACCCGCTCGGCTAACCGCGCATGGCTCACCCCACGCCAACTCGGCGTCACCCGCGCGATCTCCTCGAACACCTCCGCCGCCGTCGCATAGGGCGTCGGCACCCCGATCTGCCGCGAGAGATCGAGCACGATCTCCAGATCGGCCCGCGCCTCCCCCGGCGGCTCCACCGCCTTCCGTGAGAGCTGGATCCGGCGCTCGGTGTTCACGAAGGTCCCATCCTTCTCGGCGAAGCTCGACCCCGGAAGCACCACGTCGGCTGACCGCGCGGACTCGGTGAGGAAGAGATCCTGCACCGCCATGAACTCGAGCCCCAAGAACCATGCCTCCGCATGCGCGACATCGGGATCGGAGATGATCGGGTTCTCCCCCATGATGTAGAGCCCGCGCACGGGGGAGTCCTGCCCCACGATCTCCGTCACCTTCCGCCCGACCTTGGGGTCGAGCCGCTCCACCGGCACCCCCCACGCCGCCGCCATCTCCGCGCGCACCGCCGGATCGTCCACCCGCCGGTAATCGGTGAAGGCGAAGGGGATCGCCCCCATGTCGCTCGACCCCTGCACATTGTTCTGCCCGCGGATCGGGATCATCGGCGCTCCCCACCGCCCGATCATCCCGCAGGCGAGCATCAGGTTGAGGAGAGAGGTGACGATGTCCGTCCCCGTATGGTGCTGCGTGAGCCCCATCGCCCAGAGCGTCGCCGAGCGCGGCCCGCGCGCATAGCAGACGGCGGCGCGGCGGATCAGGTCGGCCGGGATCCCCGTGATCTGCGCCGCGAGCTCCGGGGTGTAGGGGCGCACCGCCTCGCGGACGGCGTCGAAGTCGTGGGTCCGCGCCGCGATGAACTCACGGTTCTCGAGCCCCTCAGCGAGCACATGGTGCAGCATCGCGTTGAGGAGGGCGACATCGGTCCCCGGGACCATCTGCAGGAGGATGTCGGCGCGGGCCGCGAGCTCGATCCGCCGCGGGTCGGCGACGATGAGCTTTGCGCCGCGCTTCAGGGCCCGCTTGATCGCCGCCCCGAAGACCGGGTGGCTCTCCGTGGTGTTCGCCCCGAGGAGGAAGATCACCTCGGACTCCTCCTCCACCTCGCGCATCGACCCCGAGGCCGCGCTGGTGGCGAGGGCGCGCTGCATCGCGCTCACCGAGGAGGCGTGGCAGAGCCGGGTGCAGTGGTCGACGTTGTTGGTGCCGAGTCCTGCGCGGAAGAGCTTCTGGAGGACGTAGTTCTCCTCGTTGGCGCACTTGGCACTCTGGAAGACCGCGAGCGAGCCGCCGCCGTGGGTGTCGCGGAGCCGGAGGAGTTGTTGCGCGGTGAGGTCGAGGGCTTCCTCCCAGGTGGCTTCGCGGAAGGGGGCGAACCAGGAGGGGGGTGTGGCGATCCGGTCGCGCGGGTCGCCGAGGGCGGCGTCGGCGCCGCCGTCAGTCCGATTCGTCCGAGGCCGGTGGTCCTTTGGGGAGCGCCCCTCAGCTTCTACCGAAGTCCACGGTCCGCCGCGGCGTCCCCAATTTGGATCCGCCTCAAAATGCCAGGTGCCGTTCGCGTCGCGCATCCACCCGCGGCGGATGAGCGGGCGCGTCAGCCGATCGCGGTGCAGGACGAAGTCCGTCCCGAATCGCCCTTTCACGCAGGTGGAGCCCTGGTTCGGCGTCGCCTCTTCGATCCACGGCGAGGTCACCCGCGTCACCTGATTGTCGCGGACCTCGAGATCGAGCTGGCATCCCACCGCGCAGTAGGGGCAGACCGAGCGCACCTTCGTGGCCGGCGCCTCCAGCGTCCCCGCGCGGAGCTTCGCGAGCGGGAGGATGTCGTGGATCGCCCCCGTGGGGCAGACCCGCACGCACTCCCCGCACCAGGTGCACCCCGCGTGTTCCGGGTTCCCATCGGCCCCGACGATGATCTCCGCATGCTCCCCGCGCGCCGCCACCTCCAGCACCCCGACCACCTGGATCTCCTCGCACGCCCGCACGCAGCGGGTGCAGAGGATGCAGGTCGACATGTCGTGAGTGATGATCGGGTCTGTGGGGCGCTCGTCCCCTGTGCGGAGCGGGAGCTCCCCGGATCGCGTCAGCGGCACCTCGTAGCGGTGCACCAGCGCCTCGAACTCATTCCGCGCCTGGTCCGCCGGGATCTCCTCCACCGGGTAGCGCTCCAGCAGCATCGCCAGGACCGCCTGGCGGTTCTTCACCGCTGCCTGCGACTCCGTGGTGACGACCATCCCGTCGGTGACCGGCGTCGCGCAGGCCGGGAGGAGTTTGTTCGTGCCCTCGACCGAGACCAGGCAGATGCGGCAGTTGCCGGCGGTCGGGAGTTTCGGATACCAGCAGAGGGTCGGGATATCGACGCCGAGTGTGCGTGCGGCGTCGAGGATCGTCGCGCCGTCGGGCGCGGTGCACGACCGGCCATCGATCGTGAGCTGGGTCATCGCGGAAGCGGTGGCATGTCCGGGGTGAAGCAATGATCGCGTGCGCGCGTGGGGTGCGCAACTGTATGTGGTGCGCCTCGCGCGCGCTGATCGGGGAGGTCGCGTGATCCGATTTTTGGGGCGCGTTCCCTGTGACGGCGTGACGGGCCGGTCGTCACTTGTTCGGAATCTCTTGACAGATTCCGAAGAATGTCGTATTCAAGAGGTGCCGCGGGACGTTCGCGTTTCGTGGAACCCACCGATTCACCGGGGAATCGGCCGGGAGATGATCACTCCTTCAAGGAGCTAGCAATGGCTGCGAAGAAGAAGAAGGCCGCCAAGAAGGCGACCAAGAAGAAGGCCGCGAAGAAGAAGTAAGCGGTCTGCTGCATAGACAAAGGGATCGGCGAAAGCCGATCCCTTTGTGTTTTCTGTGAAGTGCGGCGCGAAGCGGTCGTCGGATCGAATCGATGACGCTGGTTATCCCCTCGTCTCATCCGGCACTGGCCCCCAGACATACTCCGCGACCCGCGGTGTCGGCTCCGTCCGCGATCCGCTCGAGATGACGATCCCGATCGGCTCGTCAAAGTATTCCGCCACGAGCGCGTCGAGCGACTCGTCATGGAGGGCGGGGATAGCGGTCTGGATCATGGCTGGCTCCTCAGGGACTGGCTGGGCGGGGCGTTCGTGCCCCAGATGTATATAGAAAGAACTACGCAGGGCGCATGCCAGTCACCTGGTCTGCTTAAGTCATTGTGCAACAGCGGTTTATGGCCAATCTTGAGGCCCAGAAAAAAGGGTGTGTCGCAAAGCGACACACCCTAGAACCGCGACTGGCGTCGCGAAGTGAGACGGGGAGTCAGGCGAGACCTATGCCGTCGCCTTCAGGCGACCAGCTTCTTCGCCATGAAGGTGCTCGACGCCCCTGGTTCCGGCACGACCGTGATGGTCCACCCCGAGTAGCGCGATCGAAGCTCCGCCTCACTCAAGACGGCTTGCCCCGCAACGAGCGTCTCGATCAGGTGTACCCCGCCATCGGTCGTCGCCTCCTGTAGCAGTCGGAAGACCCGCTCCCGCTCCACCGGCGAGAGGCCCGCGAACGCCGCCGGCGTACAGATGACCGCGCCGAGTGGGCCGTCGGGTGTGTAGGAGATCAGGTCCGCCGCGAAACCGCGCAGGCGCTCGGTGAGCCCCGCCTCCGACGCCGCGCGCAGCACCTGGTTCACAATCGCCACCTCGGGCTCGATCGCCGTCACCTCGCACCCGTTGGCCGCGAGGTAGAGCGCCGATTCGGTGACCCGCGCGCCTGCGACCACCACCGACGACGACATCGCCGACCCCACAGGGATCGCAGCGCGCAGCGGCGTGTTCGACCGTAGTCCCCACCGCTCTGGCTTCTTGAGTTCGTTCGCGTTCTTCTCGCGCCGCCGCCGCCACGTCTCGTAGCGCGGGAGGCGTAGCCGCTTCGCGATGATCCGGTCGACCTCATCCGCGAGCATGACCTCGCGAATGCCGAGCTGGGGGGCCTCTTCGAGCGCCTTCGCCGCCTCCTGGGCGATCCCGTACATGAAGGTCGTCGACACCGAATTCTTGTAATCCTCCACCTCGCGCTCGACGTACTGCTGATACTCTTGTCGCAGCGAGCGCGGTGAAAGGCGAGGCATTCGGGGCGGGGGAAGGATGGTTGCCCTCCAAGCTATGGGGTTTAAGCAGAGCGACAAGCCCTTCCGAAGAGGCTGAATGCTGGAGGCTGAAGGCTGAAAGCGGATCGTGCGCCGCTTGAGCTTTCAGCTTCCAGCCTTAAGCCTTCAGCTCATGCCTGAGCTCCCCGAGGTCGCTGACGCCGTCCGCCGCATCCGCCCCCGCGTACGCGGCCGCCGGATCGTCGCCGTCGAGCCCCTCCACGCCGCGACCCGTCGTGCGCTCTCGCTCGCTGCGCGCCGCCGCCTCGTCGGCCGCACCATCACCGACGTCACTCGGCGCGGCAAATATCAGCTCCTCGTCTTGGATGACGGCACCCAACTCGTCGCCCATTTCCGGCTGGATGGCGACTGGGTGGTGCAGGGGAGTGGGGCGCCGCTCCCCACGCATGCGCGGCTCGTGATCGAGCTGGCGCCGCGCGCTGCCGCTGGCCGTACCTCGCGCGGCTCGAATTCGTTGATCCTCACCGATCCTCGCGCCCTCGCCACTGTCACCTGGGACCTGATCCCTGACATCGGCCCTGAAGCCGATGCCGCCAATCTCACCCCCGACGCCCTCCTCGCGCGTCTCGCCAGCACCCGCACTGCGATCAAGCTCGCCCTACTCGATCAGCGCCGCCTCGCCGGCCTGGGCAACATCTACGCCGCCGAGGCGCTCTGGCGCGCCGGGATCGATCCGCGCACCCCAGCCAAGGATCTCACGCGTCCGCAGGCCACCCATCTCCTGCGCGGCATCCGCGCCGCCCTCCGCGACGGCGAGCGCCGGGCGGGTCGCTATCGCACCGGCACCCGCACCGCCCCCTTCAAGGTCTACGACCGCGCCGGGGCGACCTGCACCCGCTGCGGCACCGCCATCGCTGCGCTCACACAGGGCGGTCGCACCACGTATTGGTGCCCGGGGTGCCAGCGGCGCTAATCCCCGGCTTCGACCAACGCGCCCTTGAGATACCCCGTCTCAGGGATCGTCAGCACCTCAGGATGATCCCCCGGCTGCCCTGTGATCGCCCGGAGGATCATCCGCCGCCCGGCGTCCTTCGCCGCCTCCTCGAGCATTCCGAGGAACTCCGGCTTTCGCACATGGTAGCTGCAGCTCGCCGTATAGAGCTGCCCCCCGGGCGCCAGCAACCGCATGCACCGCAGGTTGAGATCCTTGTAGCCACGCAACGCCCCCGCGATCGACGCCCGATTCTTCGCGAAGGCCGGCGGATCCAAGACGATCGTCTCGAAGCGATCCCCGCGCTGCTCCGCCTCGCGCACGAAGTCGAAGACATCCGCCACCTCTCGGCGGATGTTCGTCCGCCCATTCAATGCGGCGTTCTCCGCCGCCCGCTCGAGCGCTGGGGCCGAGCTATCCACAGCGATCACTGAGGTCGCCTGCGCCGCGAGATGGAGCGCGAAGCTCCCGTGGTAGCTGAAGAGATCGAGCGCCCGCCCACGCGCCACGCCGGCCACGAGCCGTCGCGCCTCGCGCTGATCGAGGAAGGCCCCCGTCTTCTGCCCCGTGTGCGGTGCCGCGAGGTAGCGCACCCCATGCTCCCGCACCTCGATCGTCTCCGGCACGGTGCCCCAGAGCGGCTCCACCACCCGCGCGAGCCCCTCACGGGCCCGCACACTCGCATCGTTCCGCGCGAGGATCCCTTCGATGCCCGTGATCCCACGCAGGGCCTCGACGACCGCTGCGCGATACGCTTCGACGCCAGCCGAGAGGAGCTGCACCACGAGCCAGCGATCGAACCGATCGACCACGAGCGACGGTAGCCCGTCCCCTTCGCCATGCACGAGCCGGCAGGCGGTGGTCTCCGCACCCAAGATCCCCGCACGCCGCGCGACCGCGGTCTCGATGCGCGCACGCCACCACGCCGTATCGAGCACCACGCCTGCGCGGCGCTCCACGAAGCGCAGCGCGATCTCCGACTGCGGACTCCAGAGCGCCGTCCCGAGCGCGCGCCCCTGTGGATCGCGCACGTCCACCGCACCCGCTGGCGCCTCACCACCATCGGGGCGCGTGATCAGATCGGAGGCGAAGATCCAGGGATGGCCTTGATGCCAGCGGCGGGCACCGCGGGCGGATATCACGGCATGTGTGCGGGTCATGGGGGAAATGTAGAGGGCTGAAAGCTGGAGGCTAAAAGCTGAAAGAGAACTACGAGTCGTTGCTTTCAGCTTTCAGCCTCCAGCCTTCAGCCTCCAGCCTTCAGCTTTCACAACTATCTTTCCCCCAGTGCCCAACCATCCGCGCCCCGTCCGCGCCATCCGTGGCGCCATCACCGTCCCCGCCGACGAGCCGGGCCAGATCCGCACCGCGGTCTTCGAGCTCCTCACGGCGATCATGGATGAGAACGACGTCGCGCCGGCCGATGTCATCTCGGCGCTCTTCACCTCCACCCCGGATCTGACGAGCGAGTTCCCCGCGCACGCCGCGCGGATGTTCGGGTGGACCGATATCCCGTTGATCTGTGCGCAGGAGCTCGCGGTGCCGGGGGCCCTCCCGCGCTGCTTGCGGGTGATGCTCCATGTGGAGACCGCGCGACAGCGCGGCGAGATCAAGCATCAGTACCTGCGCGACTCCGTCCTGCTCCGCGCCGATCTCCTCGCCGACTAAGGGAGCGAGTCCGCGCGCGCGATCGAATCGAGCCGCGCCAGTGAATCCAGCCGCGCCACCTCCCGCACAAACGTGATCGCCTCGAGGTGCTCCTCGTAGGTCGTGCGGAACTCGTGATGCCCGTCCGGGTGCGCGACGAAGAACCGATACGGCACCTTCGCCGGAAAGAGCGTCGCCTCGAGACTCGCCTTCCCCGGCGCCGCGATCGGGCCCGGCGGGAGCCCCGGATACTTGTACGTGTTGTACGGCGAGTCGATCGTCAGATGCCGATACAACACCCGCCCCGGTCGCACCTTCATCGCATACTGTACCGTCGGATCGGCCTGCAACGCCATCCGCACCTTGAGTCGATTAAGATAGACCGCCGCGACCGTCGGGCGCTCGGAGCCCTTGCGCACCTCCTTCTCCACGATCGACGCCAGCGTCACCACCTGATGCCGCGTCATCTTCACCTCGGTGAGTCGCGCATCCCACGCCGGATCCCACCGCTGCTCGAAGCGCGTGACCATCTGCTCCACCACATAGCGCGCCGTCACCTGGGAGGGGAAGTCGTAGGTCGCGGGAAAGAGATACCCTTCCACCGTCGACGTCCCCTTCGGGACCCCCAGCCGCGTGAGCAGCCCCGGGTCCCGCACCGCGACCTCGAGCGAGTCGAGGGGGATCGCGAGCTTCTCGCTGATGATCGGCAACGACTCCCAGAGCGGAAGCCCCTCCGGGATCGTCACGCGATTGATGATCCCTTCGCCCGTCTGCAACGCATGGAGGATCCCTTCCCAGCTCGCGCCGCGGCGGATCACGTAGGTCCCGTAGCGCGTGCTGCGATCCCGGCCACGCCGCGCAGCGAACGCGCCGAAGAGCCGCGGGAAGGTCACCACTCCATGGGCGTGCAGCGAGTCGGCGATCTCACGGAAGGGCGACCCCGGACGAATGGTGAGCTCCACCGTCGTGTCGTCCATCGTCGCGCACCCCGCCGCGCCGATCAGCAGGGCGCTGAGCACGAGCCACCGGCGCATCCCGCGCCGACGCTCACGCATCGAGGCGCTCCGGGTGCGTCGTCCGCTGCTCGAAGAGTCGGAGCGCATGCTGCAGGAGGATCGTCGCCGCGAGCGCATCGACATCCCCTTTGCGTCCCCGCGTCGTCCCCTCCATCGCCTGGATCGCGCGATGCGCCGCCGCCGTCGTGAAGCGCTCGTCCACCAACTCGGTCGGCTTCCCCGTGCGCGTCGCTAACTCATGCGCGAGTCGCCGCGCCTCCGCCGCCCGCGGGAGATCCTCCCCCTGTTGATCAAGTGGCAATCCCACCACGAACCCCTCGGCGCCCAGCTCCTCCGCGCGCGCGAGCATCGCCATCAACGGCGGCCGCTTCCCCTCCCGCCGCGCGATGTACCCCGCCGGCGAGGCGATCATCCCCGCCGCATCGGTCGTCGCGAGCCCGATGCGCTTGTCGCCGAGATCGATCGCGAGCCAGCGCCGTCGCCAGTCGTAGGCGGCGTTCGGCGGCGGGACCGTCGCGTCCGCCGCGCTCACTGACCCTCCGCCATCCGCTGGAAGAACTCCTCGTTCGTATCGGTCTGTGCGAGCCGCCGGAGGATGAACTGCGTCGCATCCTCAGGCATCATGCTCCCCACGAAGTGCCGGAGGAGGAAGATCCGGTTCCGCTCCGTGTCGGTGAGCAAGAGCTCCTCTTTGCGCGTCCCGCTCTTGTTGACCTCGAACGCGGGATAGACGCGACGGTTCGCGATGTCACGATCGAGGACGATCTCCATGTTCCCCGTCCCCTTGAACTCCTCGAAGATCACCTCGTCCATCCGCGATCCGGTGCTGACGAGCGCCGTCGCGACGATCGTCAGCGACCCCCCGCCGTCGATCCGCCGTGCCGCGCCGAAGAAGCGCTTCGGCTTCTCGAGCGCCTTCGCATCCACACCACCCGAGAGGATCTTCCCCGACATCGGCGTCACCGCGTTGTGTGCGCGCGCCAAGCGCGTGATCGAATCCAACAGGATCACCACATCCCGCCCCGACTCCACCAACCGCTTCGCCTTCTCGATCACCATGTCCGCCACCTGCACATGGCGCGTCGGCTTCTCATCGAAGGTCGACGCCACCACCTCGGCGGTCGGACAGTTCGCGATGAAGTCGGTGACCTCCTCGGGTCGCTCGTCGATCAAGAGCACGAAGAGCACCACCTCGGGGTGGTTCTCCGCGATGGCATTCGCCATCCGGTGGAGGAGCATCGTCTTCCCCGCGCGCGGCGGCGCGACGATCAACCCGCGCTGCCCCTTCCCGAGCGGCGCGATGAGGTCGGCGAGGCGCATCGACATCCCGCCCGCCGTCGACTCCAGACGGATCCGCTGATCGGGATACTTCGGGCGGAGGGTGTCGAAGTTCGCGCGCCCGATCATCTGCTCGGGGGGGAGCCCATTCACCGCGTCGATCTGCGCGAGCGCGAGGAACTTCTGCCATCCACGCGGCGGCCGCACCGTGCCATGGATCTCATCCCCGGTGCGGAGCCCGAACCGCGCGATCATCCCCACCGGGACATAGAGATCGGCGGGGTGGGGGAGGTAGGAGCTCGCCCGGTTCCGGAGGAAGCCGTGGCCGGCCTTCTCCAACTCGAGGGTCCCTTCCGCCACCAGCGGCTCTCCCTTGGCGAGCAGCGCTCGCTGGACCCGGCTGACCACCTCGGCGTGCGTGGCGGTCGGCGGGAGGAAGACCCCGTGGGTGGCGGCGAGGTGTTCGAGGTCGGGGAGTGGGAGGCGTCGAAGGGCGACGGTGTCCACGGCGGGGCGATGAGGGAGCGGGCCCGGGGGAGGAGGGAACATGCGCGAGGCGGGATTCGAACCCACGACCTTCGGCTCCGGAGGCCGACGCTCTATCCAGCTGAGCTACTCGCGCGAACCCCGAAAGCTAGCGGATATTTCCCGGGATGGCGAACCCCCCGACCCCCTATCTGGCCGTCGTGATGCCAGTCTTCAATGAAGCGGCGACCGTCGGCCGGGTCCTCCAACGCGTCCTCGACCGCCCTGAAGTCCTGGAGGTCATCGTTGTCGACGACGGCTCCTCCGATGGGACCGGCGAAGCCGTGCAGGCCATGGCCACTCGGGATTCCCGGATCCGCCCATTCACACACGAACGGAATCAGGGCAAGGGGGCCGCACTCCGCACCGGCTTTGCTCAGATCACCGCGCCGATCGCGATCGTCCAGGACGCCGATCTCGAGTACGACCCCTCGGATTACCCGCAGATGATCCAGCCGATCCTGGACGGCCATGCCGCCGTCGTCTTCGGCTCGCGCTTCACGGGGGCGGGACCCCACCGCGTCCTCTACTTCTGGCACTCGCAGGGGAATCGGTTCCTCACCCTGCTTTCAAACATGATGACGGACCTGAACCTCACGGACATGGAGACCTGCTTCAAGGCGTTCCGAAAGGACGTGGTAGAGCGGCTCGAGATCCGCGAGAATCGGTTCGGCGTCGAGCCCGAGGTCACGGCGCGGGTCGCGAAGATGGGCGTCCCCATCTATGAGGTCTCGATCTCCTATTTCGGGCGTACGTACGCCGAAGGGAAGAAGATCGGCTGGCGCGATGGGATGCGAGCGATCTGGTGCATCCTCCGATACAACGTGTAGGCCACGGTCCATCGGCCGACGTTGCGTGGGGCGGGTCGGAGACGTCTCATCCCGTGTCCCAGCCCCGTACATTTCCCGCGTGAGCGATCCTAGGCACTCCGAGTCGGTTCGGGCGAGCCGAGTCTATCGGCCAGCTCCCATCTTCCCGACGCCGACCCGGCGGATGGACGACGAGCAGAGCCTGTGGTCCCGCTTCCTCGCCGTCTCATCGGAATTCGATGAGCGTGGGCTGCTGGACGAACTCGAACCTGGCGATCGCAACCTCGTCGAACGCCGCCTCCGGGATGAGATGATCGCGGGGATCGTGACCCTGCGCTGGGTCGCCTTCCCGATCTTCCTCGTCCTCTTGTCCCTCGACTGGCTCCGTTGGCGTTAGGGGGTGATGGATGGGAGTGGGACCGAGGCTCGGCTCTATACCTGGCTCGTCATCAGCCACCTCTGCATCGGGGCGGGAACCCTCTGCTCCTTCTGGATCGCCGAGCATCGGCGGCACGACCCCTCCGCGCAGGTGCGCTTCGGGGTCACGTGGCACATGACCATGTTCGTGGTCGGGCTGCTCCTCATGGCGCCCCTCGCGCTGAGGGTGCATGCATCGACCTTCGGCTTCGCCGTCGCGGTGACCATCGGGAACCTCCTCTATCATCTGCCGCGCCCCACCCGCGTCGTCTTCAATTCGCTCGCTGCCCTGATCGCGGTCTACGCGGTGCGGGCGGGGGACACCGGCGTGGCGGCCGTCACGATGCTCCGCTTCACCGAGGTCGCCGTGGCCCTCGTCCTCTCCGTGCTCGCGGGGAATCTCGTACGGCGACAGCGGATTCGCTCGATCATCGTCGAGCAGCGCCTCTCTTCGCTCGCCCTGGTCGATGGACTCACCGGCGTCGCGAGCCGTCGTCGGGTGGAGGAGGTCGCGGAAGGGGAGCTCGCGATATCGGCTCCCGATCGGCCCCTCTCGATCATCTTGCTCGATCTCGACGACTTCAAGCGCGTGAACGACACGCACGGCCACAACGCCGGCGACGAGGTGCTACGCGGGGTAGCGCGTCTCCTGCAGCAGCGCAGCCGCCTCAACGACACCGTCGGCCGTTGGGGTGGAGAGGAGTTCCCGATGGTGCTCCCCGATACGCCGGCGACGGGCGCCCTTGAGCTCGCCGAGGCGCTCCGCGGGCGTATCGCGCGCCAACTCTTCGAGGGAATCGGGGCCTGCACGGCAAGTTTCGGTGTCGCCGAATCACGTCCGGGAGATGCCTTGGTCGAACTCATCGCTCGTGCCGATACCGCGCTCTACGATGCGAAGCGCGCGGGCCGGAACCGGGTGCGCGAGGCGACGCCCCCTGAGTTCACGGGGACGCACACGGCCCCCTCAGATACGCTCTAGCCGGCTCAGGCGAAAGCGACCGGGCAGCGACGCCGAGGCGTCCCCCGACACCCGCGCGGCGATCCGCGCCCCGATCGCACTCGCGAACTTGAAGCCATGGCCCGAGCAGGGCGAGACGATCCAACAGCGATCGCTCGCCGGGTGGGTGTCGATCACGAAGTGGCCGTCCGGCGTGTTGGTGTACGTGCACACCACCGTGCGCTGCAACGGGCCATTCGCCGTCGGGAGCCACTGCATGAGTCGCGCGCGCATCGCGGCGAGCTCCGCCTCGTGCACGGTGCGATCGACCGTCGCCGGTGTGCAGGTGGGCCCATGGTGGTGCATCGCGACCTTCACCCCTGCGCCGACATCGGGGAAGCCGTACCAGAGCAGATCGGGCGCGAGTTCACCCAAGAAGACGGGGAACCGCGCGGCATCGAACAGGGGCCGGACTCCTGCCAACCAGTAGAGCACGTTGCGGTGCACCGTGAGATGGGCCGCGAGGGAGGGTACCAGATCGCCCATCCACATCCCGGCGCTGATGATCACATGCGCCGCCTCGTACGTCGCCCCGTCGGTGGTCACGCGCACGCCGTTGGCGTTCGGCTCCCACGCGAGCATGGTCTCGCGAGTGCGCACCGTCGCACCGTGTCGGGTCGCGACCTCCAATGCCGCCGTGAGGCACTGCTCGGGGTCAAGCCACCCCGCACGCGTCTCGAGCACCCCGACGAACCCATCAGGGAGTCGATGCGCTGGGAATCGCCGCTGGATCTCGCGCGCGTCCAAGAGCTCATGCGCCACGTCGTGAACGCGGGCGCTCGCGAGGGCCCCGTGCACGAGGGCGCCCTCCGGCGAGCCGTAGCAGAGCCCTCCCGTCTGGTGGAAGAGCGTGCGGCCACTCTCCGCGGCGAGTCGCGCCCATTCGGCGTAGGCGTCGCGCACCAGTGGTACATAGATCGGGTCCTCGTAATACGCCTCACGGATGATCCGCGACGCCCCATGGCTCGATCCCTCGGTGTGCGGCGGTGTGAAGCGGTCGATCCCTATGGCCTTGATGCCGCGGCGCGCGAGGGCCGCCAGGGTGCAGCTCCCCATCGCGCCCAAACCGACCACGAGGACCTCGGTCGTTATCGGCATCGCTCCGAGAGAGAGACAGGGGACATGGTAAGGTAGGGTAGGGGCGTCTTGGGATCCGCGCTGTGACGCCCGAGAGACTCCATCCGTCAAATTACGATGCCTCGCGTGCACTGCGCCTCCTGCGGCGCCCCCTCGGTGCTCGGCGCCTCGCGCTGTCCCAAGTGCCTGGCGCCCTTCGCCGCGGAGGGGCCGATGAGTGGGATGATCCTTGCGGAAGAGGAGACCCCCGTCTCGACGACATCGCGCCGCTGGGTCGGTCCAGCAGCGGGCGGTCTGCTGGTGACCGTCGCGATCACGATGTGGGCGGTCTTCCGGTCACCGTTCGAGCGGCCGATGTCCGAGGTGCCGGCGCCCGAGGTGCCGGCGCCTATGGTGCCGGACGGGGACGGTAAGTCTCCCCTTGGGGCGGCGACGAAGGTTGCACCCACCTCTGACCCTGATCGAGCGCCGCCGCCGGTGGAACCAGCGCAAGATCAACGGCCCAAGGGTGCGGAATCGCGCGAGGGGGCGCCCGAGGGACGGCCGACTCCGGCGCAGCCGGCTGGCACGCGCTATCGGGCGGTCGACTGGGTCTGGTTGCGTGCGGGTCCGAACAATCGGTCCGAACGCCTCTTGGTGGTGAAGCCCAACCAGATCGTGCGATCCACCAGCCGGCGATTTGGGTGGATCCGGGTGACGGTGGGTGACCAAGAGGGATGGGTCAGTGGCGAGTTCCTCGAGCCGATACCACAGTAGCAGGGGGCAGGTGACAGGGGGCAGGTGACAGGGGGCAGGTGACAGGCGGCGCGCTCGGGAAGCTGGAGGCTAGAAGCTGGAGGCTAGAAGCTGGAGGCTAGAAGCTGAAGGCTAGAAACCGGGCCGTTGGCTTTCAGCTTTCAGCCTTCAGCCTTAAGCTTTCGATATGTTCCTTGTCCCCGGCCCCACCGAAGTCCGCCCCGAGGTCCTCGCGGCGATGACCCAGCCGATGATCCCGCATCGGAGCGCGGCCTTCGAGGCGCTCTATGCGCGGTGCGCGGCGCGGCTGCAGACGGTCTTCCGCACCACGCGCCCCGTCTACATCCACACCGCGAGTGCGACAGGGATGATGGAAGCCGGGATGCGCGCCGCGCCGGCGGGCCGCGTCCTCTCGCTCGTGAACGGCGCCTTCTCCGGGCGCTACTCCGCCATCGCGCGGGGTTGTGGCCGTGAGGTCGAGGAGATCAGCGTCCCTTGGGGTGAGGCCGTCCCCCTCGAGCAGGTGGAGGACGCGCTCCGCACCGGCCGCTTCGCCGTCGTCACCGGTGCGCACTCTGAGACCACCACCGGTGTGCTGCAGGACCCGCAGGCGATCACCGCCCTCGCGCACCGCTTTGGCGCCGTCGCACTCATCGATTCGGTCACCGGACTGGGTGGCGCCGCGCTCGAGACCGATGCCTGGGCGCTCGACTATGTCCTGAGTGGCTCGCAGAAGGCGATCGCCGCCCCCCCAGGGCTGAGCTTCGCCGTCGCGAGTGAGTCCTTCCTCGCGCAGGCCGCCGCACAACCCGCGCGCGGTCGCTACCTCGATCTCATCGAGCTCGACACCTTCGCGGCGCAGCACAATACGCCCGCCACTCCCGCGGTCTCCCTCTTCTACGCCCTCGACGTCGCCCTCGATCGGATCGTCGACGAGACGATGGATGTCCGCTGGGCTCGCCATCACGCGATGCAGCACGCTGTCGAGCGTTGGGTCGAGTCAGGCGAGGGCGGCGCACTCGGCATCGGGATCCTCGCCCCCAAGGGGATCCGCGCCCCCACCGTGAGTGTGCTCACCATCCCCACCGGGATCGGCGTCGAGCGACTCTGGGCCGCGGTGCGCGAGCGCGGCGTGACGCTCGGCACGGGGTATGGACCGCTCGCGCCGACCACGCTTCGCGTCGGTCACATGGGGGAGCACACCGTCCAAGGGGTCGAGCACGCGCTACAGGTGATCGCCGACGCCGCGCGCGCCCTCACCACCTGATCCCGCGCGCATGACGCTCATCGGGCAACAGGCCCCACCGGCGGGGGGCTACGACATCGGGATCTTCGAAGGCCACATCGTGACGATGGCGCGCGACCTGGCCGCGATGCAGGCCAGCGGCGATCGCCGCGCCGTCTTCCAGCTCACCTACCTCACCTTCTCGCGTGAGGTCCTCGCCGGCGTGCGCGCCGATCGCTTCGAGGATCCCGCCTGGGCGATCGACATGTGCTGTCGCTTCGTCGAGGTCTATCTCGAGCAGAAGGCACGGTGGGAGCGTCGCGATCCCGCGCAGTGCGGCGCCTGGCGTCACGCCTTCGCGGCGAGCGAGTCGGGGCGCGCCTCGGTGCTCGAGGCGATGCTCCTCGGGATGAATGCGCACATCAACTACGACCTCGCCTTCGTCACCTTGGGCGCCTCTCGCTACGCCGGCGACCTTGCGCATCTCGAGCGCACGAGCGTCCTGCGCGGGAGCCAGGCGGGGGTGCCCGTGGTGCGCTATCGCGACTTCCTGCGCATCAACGCGATCGCCTGGGAGAGTCTCCCGCACATCCAGGACACCGTGCTCGCGGCATTCCACCCCGTCTTCTATCTGGGGAACAAGCTCGCGCGGCGTCTCACGATGGCGATGGGGCAGCGGATCCTCCTCCACGCGCGCGAGGCCTCCTGGTTCCAGACCGCGCTCCTGTTGCATGCGCAGGACGATCGCGAGCGCGCCGCAGTCGAGCGCCTCATCGATGCCACGGCCACCTCGATCGCCGGGCTCGTCGAGGTGTTGAGTCTGCGCCCGCTGCGCATGTGGCACGCCATGCAGGGGTGGCGCACTCGCGGCGGGAACATCGACGGAGCGACGACGGAGATCATCCTCGCGATGGCCGCCCGCGATCCCGCGATCGCGGAGCTCGCGATGCGCCAACTTGCCGAAGGGGGCGCCTCGCTGGTACCGACGGTGCGCGCCTGGACCGAGGCGAGGCAGATCGCCGAGGCGGCGGCGCTCGCCGCGCAGGTGGCCACGCAGGCACCGGCCCGCGAAACGACCACGCTCGCGCGATGGCTCCGCGGGCGTGATGCACGCCGCGAGCAGGTGCTCGAGCAGCTCGTGCACCGGCGCGGCCCCACCCTCACCCTCGATCGCCGGTGGCCCGTGTCACGCGTCCGCCGCCGCTGGCGGCGTCGTGAGGCACTGGACCGCGCCGCGCTCGCATCGGCTTCGCTACCCGCCGCGGCGCACCTGCGCGCCGCGCTCGAACACGACCTGCACACCGTGCAGGCGTGGCGTCGCGCCCTTGGTGACGACCGGCCGATGCGTCCCGCCACGGTCGGCGCGGGTCGCGCCCTCGTCGATCGCCTCACACGCCACGACGATCGCTGGGTCCGCCTCACCGCCCATCAGCTCGGCGCCGACGCCGGCCATCTTCCCCCTCTCGACTCGCACATGACCTCACTCATCGATCGCGTCCTCTTCCTCAAGGAGACGCAGGCCTTCCTCGAAGTCGATCCCGCCGTGCTGGTGCATGTCGCCGAGCGCGTGCGCGAGGAGTCCCTTCCGGCCGGGACGCGGCTCGTCGCGCAGGGCGCGCCGGCCGATGGGATCCGTTTCCTGATGGAGGGAGAGGTCGAGGTCCGTCAGGATCGTGCGGCAGGGCAGGCGGTGGTCGCGCGCCTCACGCGCCCCGCTGCGATCGGCGAGCTCTCCACCCTCAATGCCACCGCCGCGACCGCCGATGTGGTCGCGGTCACCCCGGTGCGAACCCTCCTCCTCCCCGGCGAGGTGCTCCTCGAGCTGCTGACGCAGCACCCGCGCCTCGCGATCGGGTTGCTGCGGACGCTGAGCGATCGGTTGATCGCGACGACGCGGCGGTTGGAGGACGGGATCGCGACGGGCGTGCGCTGACGGCGTCGGCGTGGCATCTTCTACCTGATGCGGCGCCGCACCTTCCTCCTCTTGGGCCTCGGGGCCACTGGCGCCCTCGTCGTCGGATGGTCCCTCGTCCCGCCGCGGCAGCGCCTGCGCGCCAAGCACGCCGCCGATCTCCCTGACGGCACCGTCCAGCTGAACGGGTGGCTCGCGATCGCCCCCGATGGCACGGTGACGGTGATCTCCCCCAAGGCGGAGATGGGGCAGGGGATCCACACCGCGCTCGCGATGTTGGTGGCCGAGGAGCTCGAGGTCCCCTTCGCGTCGGTGCAGGTGGTGCACGCCCCGATCGACACGATCTACGGGAACATCGCCGCGCTTGCCGACGGGCTTCCGCTCCACCCCGATCAGGCGACCTCGGCGCTCGGTCGCACGCTGCACTGGTTCACCGCGAAGACGGCGCGCGAGATCGGCGTCCTGATGACGGGGGGCTCCTCGAGCGTGCGCGATGTCTGGGCGATCGCGCGCGAGGCGGGGGCGACGGCGCGCATGGCGCTCATCGCGGCCGCGGCGGCGCGCTTCGGGGTGCCTCCTGATCAGTGCCGCGCCGAACGGGGGCGTGTGATCTTCGGCGATCGCAGCATCGGCTATGGCGAGATCATCGAGGAGGCGGCGGCGCAGCAGCCGGCCAAGGTCGCGCTCAAGGATCCCGCGGGCTTCACGATCATCGGTCGCGACGTGCCCCGTCTCGATTCGCGCGCCAAGTCGGTCGGCGCGCCGCTCTTCGGGATCGATCTCGCCCTGCCGGGGATGCTGCAGGCCGCGGTCGCGATGCCGCCGGCGCTCGGGAGTCGGCCGGTGAAGTTCGAGAAGAATGCGGCGCTCGCCCTCCCCGGGGTGAAGGCGGTCGTCCCGCTCGAGGGGAGCACGCATGGCGATCCCCCAGGGGTCGCGGTCGTCGCGGCGACCTGGTGGCAGGCGAAGCAGGCGCTCGCCGCGCTGAAGATCGAGTGGTCCCCCTCGCCGCACGCCGCGCTCGACTCCGCGGCGATTCAGCGCACGCTGCGTGAAGTCGCCGAGACGAATGACGGGCTCCCCTTCCGGAAGGTCGGGAACCCGGTCGAGGTGCTCCAGACCGCCGCGAAGGTGATCGAGGCGCGCTACGAGGCCCCCTACCTCGCGCACGCCACGATGGAACCGATGAACGCCACCGTGCGCACCGAGGGCGACTCGGCCGAGCTCTGGTGCGGCTCGCAGGTCCCCCGCTTTGCCCGCGACGCCGTGGCGCGCGTCCTCGATCTCGATCCCCATCAGGTGACGCTGCATCAATCGCTCCTGGGCGGCGGCTTCGGGCGCCGTCTCGAGGTCGATTATGTGGCGCAGGCCGCGGCGGTCGCGAAGGCGCTCCCCGGCACCCCGGTACAGGTGATCTGGTCGCGTGAGGACGATCTCCGCTTCGACATGTATCGCCCTGCCGCCGCCTCCCGCCTCGAGGGGGGCCTCGACGCGAAGGGGCGTATCGTCGCCCTCACCGCGCATTCGGCCAGCCAGTCCGCCTTCCGTGCACTCAGCAAGCGTGTAGGGATCGGGATCACCTCCTTCGGCCCGGATCGCACCACCGCCGAGGGGATCTGGGATCAGCCCTACGAGATCCCCGCGCTCCGCTCGGCTCATGCCGACGTCGAGCTCCCCGTCCCCGTGGGGTCATGGCGTTCGGTGGGGCATTCGCATCAGGCCTTCTTCTTCGAGTCGTTCATCGATGAGTTAGCGCATGCCGCGCAGCAGGATCCCCTGGCCTTCCGTTTGTCGCATCTGCGCGAACATCCCCGCGCGGCGCGGGTGCTCTCACTGGCGGCGGAACGCGCGGGGTGGGGCACCGCACTAGCGGCAGGCCCTGACGGTCGGCCGCGGGCGCGTGGGGTTGCGCTGCACTGGAGCTTCGGCTCCCTCGTGGCGCAGGTCGCCGAGGTCTCCCTCGACGCGCGGCAGGGGATCCGTGTGCATCGCGTGACCTGTGCGGTGGACTGCGGCCTCGCGGTGCACCCCCGCGGGATCCGGCAGCAGGTGGAGGGGGCGGTGCTCGATGGGCTCTCCGCCGCGCTCCATGGCGAGATTCGGATCGCCGACGGGCGCGTGACCACCTCGGACTTCGATACCTACCCGTTGCTGCGGATCACGGAGGCGCCTGTGGTTGACGTGCACATTGTGCCCAGCACCGAGGTCCCGACGGGGATGGGAGAGACCGCGTTGCCTCCGGTGGCTCCAGCGGTGGCGAATGCGCTCTTTGTCCTCACGGGCCAGCGCCTCCGCGCGTTGCCCCTGCGGGTCGCGGCACGCTGATCGTCCCGCCCCTTCTATCGCGCGCCGGTCTTACCCGGGGCGGGGCTCCCTTGCTGTTTCAAGGGGTGCATCGTAAGAATCTGTCTCTCCAAGAGATATTATGCGCGACATAGCAGACGCCCTAAGCCGCAGTCGTGTCTTCGCCGGATTGACCGCCGACGTAATCGATCGCGTGGCGGAGAGCGTCGAACCTGAATTGCTCAAGGGCGGCCACGTGCTCTTTGGACAGGGTACCGAGGGCGACGATTGCTTCGTCGTCTTGAGTGGTCGACTCCGCGTCGAGCGTGAGGGTCCGGACGGTCCCGTCCTCGTGCGCGAACTCGCCCGTGGGGATCTGGTTGGTGAATTCGCGCTCCTCACCGGGCAGCGCCGCGCGGCAACTGTGACCGCGATCCGCGACTCGGAGTTGGGGCGAATCCGGCGCGCGCGCTTTGATGCGCTCCTGCTGGGGCAACCGGCCCTCGCCATCGGGATTAGCCGACATCTCGCCACTCTGCTCTCGGCCTCGCCGCCCCCACCTCGGACCGGGATGCGTCGGCCTTCGGTCGTCGTGCTCCGTGGGGCGGTGCCGGGGGTCGACCTGATGCCGGCGGCGACGGGGCTCACGAATGCGCTCCGCGCCACTGGCGATGTCGCTGTGGTCGATCACGCGCGGGCCGTGGCGGCACTCGGCGATTTGTTGGGTGAGGGTCAAGCGGACACCGGCCAGGCGCTCGCCCTCGCCCGATGGCTCCATGAGGTCGAAGAGCGACATACGGTCGTGCTCTGCCTCGCGTCTTCCATCCATCCGAGCTGGGACGCCGCCTGCCTCCGGCAAGCCGATCTCATATTGGAAGTACTCCCTTCGGCACGGCTCGCTGAGATTCCGGATCGCGTGACGACGTCCTTCGGCGGCTGCCGTCAGGAGCTCCTCATGCTCCATGAAGAGGTGCGGTCCCCGGTCCGGGGGACGGCACGCTGGATGGCGCGACGACCCTACGACCGACGCCACCATATCCGGGGGGGGCGCGCTTCGGATTGGGCGCGAGTCGCTCGTCAGCTCCTCGGCATCAGCATAGGTGTGGCCTTCAGCGGTGGTGGCGCGCGGGGGCTCGCGCACCTCGGTTTGTTGCGAGCGATGCAGACTCTAGGCATCCCGATCGATGAGGTCGGGGGCACCAGCATGGGCTCCCTCATTGCCGCTCAGTGGGCCGCCGGGATGACCTTGGATGAGATGGCAGAGCGCCACCGGGATGGTTGGCAACGCATCGCCCCGCATCGGGCGTACACGATCCCGACCATCGGGTTGGTGCGTGCCAGGGAAGCCGATGAGATGCTCCGCGCTAATTTTGGGGATCTCGAATTCGAGGACTGTTGGATCGACGCCTTCACTTGCAGCGCAAACCTCACGGCGGCGCGGATGCATCTGCATCGACAGGGACTGGTGCGCCACGGGTGCATGGCGAGCATGGCGATCCCCGGCATCGAACCGGCCTTCGCCCATCCTGATGGATCGCTCCACGTCGATGGGGCGGTGGTCAACAATCTCCCCGCCGACGGCCTCCGCTCGGGCGTGGTTATCGCGGCGGATGTCTCTGCCCATGCGATGCGCTCCTCGGGCTATCCCGAGACGCCGACGGGATGGCAGGTCCTCCGCGATCGTTTGCGCCCTGGGCGCGCAGCACCGTACTTTCCCACACTTGTCGATACCATCCTCGGCTCCGTCCTGCTTGGCGGGGCACAGCAGGCGGAGCGAGCGCACGCCGTGGCTGACGTCGTACTCGCACCGCCCGTCGGGGCGATTGGGCTCTTTGACTTCGCGCGCCTGTCAGAGGCCGAAGCGATCGGTTTCGAGCATGCCATGGCGACGCTCGGTCCGTGGTGGTCGCAGCGGCTCTCCACTCACTCAGGGGTCCAATGACCTATCGGCTCTCACTCGGCAAGTGACTCCTCATCGGTGGGTTCTCAGCGCTCAATCGGGTCGTTCCCTGGCACCGACTCCCGAAGTGGATGGGCCTCCTCAATCTGGTGGCCCTCCGGGATCAGCTGCGGGCGTACAATCTGATCGACACCTATCCGTCGCTCGAGCCATACGGGGACGCCGCCCGGTGTCCGATGGATCACTCGAAGTACCTCGCCGTGCGGCACTCCGACGGCAAGTTCAATGATCTCGAGCGGCCGCTCATGGGGTGTGCCGGCATGCGCTTCGGTCGCAATGTCCCGCGGCATCTCACCGAGGCCCCCAGCTCTGAGGCGTTGCTCACGCCGAACCCGCGCCTGATCAGCGAGCGCCTGCTGCGGCGGCAGGAATTCAAGCCGGCGACCTCGCTCAACTTGCTTGCGGCCGCCTGGATCCAGTTCATGGTGCACGACTGGTTCGGGCACTATGATGACGATGATCGGCACATCGAGGTCCCCCTGCGCGAGGGCGATGGCTGGTCGGACGGTCGGATGCACGTCCACCGGACCCTGCCCGACGCCCCCCTCGGGGAGATCGATCGCACCCACCCGGCCTATCAGAACAAAAGCACCCCATGGTGGGATGGATCGCAGATCTACGGGTCCTCTGAGGTAGAGACCGCGGCCCTTCGCAATAAGGCGCGTGACGGCAAGCTCTTTGTCGAGGACGGGTACGTCGATCACTTCCTGCCGCGCGACCATCGTGGCATCCCAATCACCGGCTTCAGCGATAATTGGTGGACCGGCCTGGAATTGCTGCATACCCTCTTCGCCCTTGAACACAACGCGATCTGCGATCACCTCCGACGGCATTATCCCGACTGGACCAGCGACCAGCTCTTCGACACTGCGCGTCTCGTGAATTGTGCGCTCACCGCGAAGATCCACACCCTCGAGTGGACGCCCGGGATCCTGGCGCATCCGGCGGTGCAGCTCGGAATGAAGACGAATTGGTGGGGGGTCGCCGGTGAAACGCTTCGGCGCTACTGGGGCCGCATCTCAGAGAATGAGGCGATCGCCGGGATCCCGGGGTCGCCGACGGAGATGCATGGGGCGCCCTACTCCTTGACGGAAGAGTTCGTCGCGGTCTATCGCCTGCACTCGCTGCTCCCTGACACGGTGGAATTCCGGTCCTTGGACACCGGACGACTTGCCACCACGCTCACGATGGACGAGATCGTCTTCGAGCGGGCGCGTCAGCCTATGGCCCATGGGCTCTCGTTCCAAGACCTCTTCTATTCCTTCGGCATCGCGCACCCGGGTGCCATCACCATCCACAACTATCCCGATTTCCTTCGCAATATCGTGCTCCCAGACGGCAAGCACCTCGATATGGGGACGGTGGACATCCTGCGGGACCGGGAGCGCGGAATCCCCCGCTACAACGCCTTTCGTCGGGCGTTTCACATGCGCCCCGTCACGACGTTCCTCGATCTGACTGGCGGTGACGCCACGCTGGCGGCCGAGCTCGCGGTGATCTACCGCGACGTCGAGGAGGTCGATCTCCTCGTCGGTAATCTCTGTGAACTGTTGCCTGAGGGCTTCGGCTTCAGTGATACGGCGTTCCGAGTCTTCGTCCTGATGGCCTCGCGCCGGCTCAACGCTGACCGTTTCCTGTCAGGGGACTTCACCCGCGAGGTCTACACGCAGGCCGGGCTCGACTGGATCCAGAACAACACGATGACCGACGTCCTCATCCGACACTACCCCGATCTCCGCGCGTCGTTGCGCGGCGTCGCCAACGCCTTCGCACCCTGGGGGAAGGTCGGAGAGGGTCGAGGCGCGATGTCGCGGAACACAGCGAGAGCGAGCTGATGGGCGACCTGCATCATCACCATTTGGCTCCTCGACCGCTGCGCCTCCATTCATTTGACGAGGTGCGGCGAGAACTTGAGCGCCTCGATGCCGCGCGCGACGCGGTCCTCACGCCGGGGTGGGATGTGCCGCATACACTGGACCATTGCGCGCGGAGCATCGCGCACTCCCTGCAGGGCTTCCCTGCGCTTAAGCCGCGGCTCTTCCGGATGACGATCGGGCCGCTCGTCTTCGGACTTTTCGATGCCATGGGACAGATGCGCCATGACCTGCGCCAAGAGATTCCCGGCGACCCCGAGCCGCCCCCCCGCACCTGGGATGAAGCGCTCGCTTTGATCCGGGATCGTATCGAGGCCTTCGACCGGTGGACTGGGCCATTGCAGCCGCACTTTGCCTACGGGCGACTCTCCAAGGCGGCCTACGAGCGGGCACATAGCATGCACGTTGCGAATCACGTGGCGGCGTGGCATTACGCGGCCGGGTGATGCGAACCGTGTCGCCTACGGTGCCGCATGTCTTGTGCCTCGGCGGTGGCTATGTCGCCATCAACCTCGCGCGCGTACTGCGATCCCGCCTCCGTGCTGGCCGTGTGCGGCTCACCGTAGTGAGTAATGAGAACTTTCAGTGCTTCCACGGGCTCGTGCCGGAGATGCTTACGGGCACCCTGCAGCCGACCGATATGCTGAGTCCGGCACGCCGGCTCTTCGCCCCCGGAGACTTCATCAATGCGGAGGTGCAATCGATCGATCTCGATGGCCGTCGCGTCACGGTGGCCCGGCAACTGGATGGCCGCACGCTCGAGTTGACATATGATCACCTCGTCTTGTCCCTCGGTATGACGGAACACCTTGGGCGCTTCCCGGGCCTCGCGGAGCACGCGCTGCGCCTCAAATCCTATGCCGCTTGCTTTGCGGCGCGGAACCAATTCGTCGAGATGCTCGAGCTCGCGGACATGGAGCCCGATCCCGTCGAGCGTCGCCGCCTCCTCACCTTCGTGGTGGTCGGCGGGAGCTTCGCGGGGTGCGAGGTGGCAGGGGAGCTGAGCGAGTTCCTCCCGCTCGTCGCACGAGCGCACTTCCCCAATATTGAGATACGGGAGATCCGGATCGTCTTGGTAGCGGCGACGCCTAAGCTACTCCCAGAACTTGGCAGTCGGGAACCCTGGACCTCGCAGTATGTCGAGTCGGCCTTCGCGCGAGATCCCCTGATCGAGGTGAGACTCCATACCAAGCTCGCCTCCGCGTCGTCAGAAGAGGCGATTCTTTCGGACGGGACGCGCATCCCGACGCGTACGGTTGTGTCCTGCGCTGGCATGTCTGCGGTGCCGGTGATCGCGGGGCTTGAGGTACCACGGGACGCACAGCAGCGGATTATCACCGATCAATTCGCTCGCGTCGACGGGCGGACGAACGTCTGGGCGGGCGGTGACTGCGCCGCGGTGCCACTCGCCGGTGGTGGGACCGCACCGGGACTGGCCATCTGGGCGATGACGGTGGGCCAGCTCATCGGTCGGAACATCGGTCGGACGCTCGACCAAGCTAGGCTGGCGCCGTACCGCTTCACCGGGTTGGGTGATGCTTGCGCTGTCGGTCATCGGCGTGCGATCGCGAAGCTGAACGGAGTGCCGATCCGGTTGACGGGCACGGCTGCCTGGCTCGTCTGGCGCGCCTTCATGCTCCTTTACCTCCCGCTCTGGGAGAAGAAGTGCAGAGTCCTCTACTCCTGGCTTATGACCGCGATCGTCGGACGCGACTTCCTGAATCTGCGTGCCGATGCCCCGATGAACGTCACCCGAGTCTTCTTCGATGCCGGGCAGGACATCGTGCGCGAAGGAGATGTCGGCACGAGCCTCTTCCTGATCCAGGAGGGTGAGGTGGAGGTGATCAAGCGGGGGGAGGGTGGAACCGAAACACAAGTTGCCACGCTGGGTCCGGGCCAGCAGTTCGGCGAGGTCGCGGTCTTCCAGCGGGTCCGGCGGACCGCGACGGTGCGCGCGACGACTAGCGCGCGGCTTGTGCAGATCCGGCGTGAGGCTGCGACCCTGATCGCCGGAGCGAGTGATGCACTGCACGCCTCGCTGTCGCGGAGGTTGCACTCCGCTCCCGAGACAGAAACGCCCCCCCCAAGGAGCTGATGCGAGACGGGGGGCGGTCCATTTGGACCGCCCCCCGTCGCCGTGCCAGCCATGTTGCCGCTCAGCGATTCGTCGAAAAATCGAACTGGAGGCGGTTCGCCAGCGTGGTGGTCGCTGGGTTGAGTGTCACGTTGCCGCGGAGCGCGATCGTGTAGTATCGCCCTGCAGAGAGGGTGATCCCTGTGCGGGTGACGGCGGTCGTGGCGTTCCCGGCCCCCGTCGAATTGCAGGTCGCCCCGCAGCCCCCGGCGATGTTGTACGTCCCCGCCGGCACGGTGGAGAACCCGCTCGCCCCCTTGTAGGCGATCGCCGTGCCCACGGTGAACGCCACGGTCGAGACGGTGTTGGTCACCGTCAGCGTCATCGGGTTCGTGTTCTCCGACGCGTGGACGAATCGGACGAAGGCCTGCGAGTAATCGAAGGCTGCCGGGATCGGGTCCTCGACCACGAATCCCCCGACCGTCTTGTTGACCGCGTCGTACGGGCCGCTCTGATAGACCGAGTAGTACTTACCGGCCGTGAGTGATCCGGTGATCGCCGAGATCGGAAGCCCATTGTCGACCGCTGCCCCGATGATCCGGCCCGCGAAGGTGTAAGGGCCTGGCTTGAGGTTCGAGTAGAGCCCGGCGTTTCCCACCCCGCCATAGGCGACGCCGGAGGCGGCCTCGACCCCTGTCGCGGAGGAGATCGCAGTCACTTTCGTGTCCCCAGCGTAAAAATTTACGCTGGGGGCACCCACGCCAAAGTTGAAGAAGCGCACGAACGCCCCGTCAGCAGGGGCGGTGATATCTTGCACGGCCGTGGTCTCAAGGTCGATCCCGCAGGCCGAGAGGACGAGGGCGGCGCTAAATGCCGTGAGGGTCCGCGTGGTCATGGGTAGGGTCATGGTTGGGTGATCCAGAGCGGCTTTGTGTGGTAATCGAGCGCGAGTCCGCCGATTTTGTCGAGCCCAGCCTGGTTCCACACATATTCGGAGTTGAATCGCGGCCGAATGCGGTGAACAAGCTTTCCGCCATTGTCGGCGTAGAGATTTGTTGGGGTCGCAAAGCCCGGGAAGACCTGTCTTGAACCGCTCGGGTCAAGCTCAGTGTAGTTGTAACGGCGTAGATCCATCCAAGCCTCGTTGAACCCCCACCCCCACTGGGCGATATATTTTTGGCTCATGATCTGCCATAACCTGAGGTCCGCAGCTGCCGGCGCGACCGCTGGGCTGGCAAGAAAGGCCGACCGCTCCGCTGCCGTGATCGTCGGGACCGAGGCCCCAATCTCGGCGTTGCGTGCATTGACGAAGTCAATGTGTGCGCCGATCCCATTCAGGTACGCCGCCCGGGCCATCGCCGTGTTTCCCGCCTTGAACGCTGCTTCTGCTTTCACAAACTGGAGCTGGGCGTAGGTCATTGCCGGAAACTTCGACTTGTCGTCGAAGAGGTAGAGCGCCGGCCGCCCGACCGCCGTCAATTGGGAGGTCGTTCGCCAGATCGTCAGGGGGATCTGGGTGGCTGTCGGGAGGACCCCGGTGTTGATGTCGAGCCCCCGATAGACCGAGTCTGGCGATGGGACGAACATCCGGTTCAGCCGGGGGTCGACCACCCCCGAGAAGACCGTCCCGTTCACGAGGCCCACCGCGAACTGCGTCTGCCGATAGCTCGCCATGTTGTTGCGCGTCGGCCCAAAGAAGTTTCGGTCTTCGTTGACCGTATTGGGGAAGAGGAGGAGCGCATCATCCGCGTTGCCCGAGAATGAGGAGTCGACCGCGGCGATCACTGCCGCTGGGCTATAAGACCCCTTCTTCGAGTAATGGTTTAGATGGAGCGCGCGGAGTCCAAAGGCGAACTTGCGCCACTTATTCCGATCACCGCCATAGATGAAGTCAGTTCGAGCAATGTACGCTTGGTTGACTGCACCGTCGGTGCGACGAAGCAGGGTAATGGCAGAGTCAAGGAGAATCCGAGCCTCGTTGTAGGCGTACTCCTGCGAATCGTAGTTGAAGGTGAAGGTGCGAGAGTTGATCGCCTCCTTCACGATGATCTCGCCATGCAGGTCAGCGAGGACCTGCCATCCCCACGCCTTCAAGATGTATCCGATGCCAAGAAGGTCCCAGCGCTCTTCGGCCCGCGCCTTGTTCATCATATCGACGAGATTTTGACCATGGTTCCAATACACGTCGCGCCACTGCTGGCCGCCGTTGTCAGAGCCTGGGTCGTACCCCATGCGGTCCCAGGTGCTCGGGGTCGTCGACCCGCTGGGGAGGGTCCACATCTGGGTGTAGCGGGAAACGAACCGCCCGTCCCACTGGGGGGAGCTAACGAGCCAGTGCAGCATCGGCGAGAGATAGAGATTCGCCGAGACCGTTTGTGGAGCGTTCGGGTTGTCGTTCACATCAAGGAAGTCGTCGCAGGCCGATGCCGTGAGGGCGAGTAGGCCAGCGACGACGAGCGCACGGATCCGAGGCATACGAAGTCCGGTGAGCGTGGAGGGGCGCGCCGCGGCGCGGCGCGTCGGATGGGTGATTGGAGTGGTCGGCATCAGAAGGCCACCTTGAGGCCGAAGTTCACCCCGCGCGGAATTGGGAAGTTCCCGTAGTCGACACCGGCGGCGCCGGAGCCGCCCACCGCAGCGGTGTTCCCGTTCACCACGGGATCCATCCCCGAGTAGTTGGTGAGGAGGAGGAGGTCATTGCCGGTGATGAAGACGCTCGCCTCACGCGACCGGAAGAGCGCCGACGGGAGTTCGTAGCGGAAAGTCACGTCGCGGAGTCGGACCCAGTTGATGTCCTTCTCGATGAAGAGCTCCTCGCTCATCCCAGTGTAGAAGCCCGTCTGCACCGCCGGGATCACGACGATCGTGTTGCGGGTTGGGGTCGCGGTGTTCTCGCGCCCATCGCGCAGCACGCCTGGGATCACGCGCGGAGTCTCACGGTCCAGCGTCCGCGGTGAGAGCCCGCGGGTCGTCAGGAAGTGCTCCGTGGCGTTGAAGACGTCGCCTCCCTTCCGAATGTCAAAGAGAACGCTGAGGGAGGCTTTCTTGTAGCGGAGTGTGTTGGTGAGACCGATGATGAAGTCAGGCTGGCGGTCATACCCCGCATCTACGAACGCTGACGGCTGGCGCAGTGGTAAGCCGGTGGTCGGATCGATCAGGAGCTCACCTTTCGTGTTGCGTAGGTAGTACCGACCTGTGAGTGACCGAGTGGACAGTCCTGGCTGAGTCCCGTTACGAATGTTCCCGTAGAGCCAGGTGTCGGAGACGTAGGACTCGGGGAGGGCGTTAGGAAGCTCGCGCACCGTACCGCGCGTCCGATCGAAGTTCATCAGGACGTCCCACGAGAAGTTCCGCGTCTGCACCGCGGTGCCGCGGACGGTGACCTCGACCCCCTCGTTCCGGGTTACCGCCCCGTTCAGATTGAATAAGATGAAGCCGGTACCGTAGCTCCCGCGGATGTCGTTCACAATCTGGTCCTTCGTCTGTTTTCGGTAAACCGCCATGTCGACGCCGAGCCGATTCTGGAAAAAGCCGAGCTCGGTTCCGATCTCGTACGACCGCGCAAATTCGGGGCGGAGGTCGAGGTTCGGGCCAGTGAAGCCGTAGCCGTAGCCTCCGTAAGAGGTCGTCTTGAACTCGAGCGAGGGGCGGTAGGCGTAGGGCCGCGCGTCCTTGCCGACCTCGGCGTAGCCGGCGCGAAGCCGCCCCGTCATGAACTTCCCGATCGCCGGGAAGGCGTCCGAGAAGATGAAGCTCGTCGAGATCGAGGGGTAGAAGAATGAGTTCCGCTCCACCGGGATCGTCGAGGTCCAGTCGTTGCGGCCGGTCGCCGTGACGTAGAGATAGTCACGAAAGTTCAGCGTCGCGCTCCCAAAGACGCTCAGAAGCCGCCGCTCCGCGATCGTCGTCCGACTGGTGCGAGTAGCGGTGTTGTTCACCGAGACGAAGTTCGGATCCAGGAAACTTTCCCCGCGAAGGGCGCTGGTGTTCGATCGGAACTGCGAGATCTGGTTCCCGACAAAGGCGCTCAGCGAGAAATCCTTCGTGAGTTGACGGCGGTTGGCGTTGAGCAGGGTCTGGATGTTCAGGTTGCGGGTGTTGTCCCCCGCGACATCCAGGATTCCGGCGTTGCTGAAGCCGTAGACACTCTCCGGATGCCGGAGCACCAGGTTGTCATTGTTGTAGGTATCAAGGCCGATGTTGGTCTTGAGCGACCCCCACGAGAACGGCGTCAGGACGAGCCCCAGGTTCGCGATCAATCGAGTGTTGTCGGATCGGACCCGATTCTTGTTGACGTTGAAGTAGGGGTTGTCGGTCTCCGCCGACCCTGCCGAGGCGGTCGTGATCCGACGCCGCGTCCCAGCGGGCGTCACGAAGTCTTTCGCATCGTCGGTCTGCGGCCAGATAAGGAGGCCGATCAGCGGGCCATTGTCGCCCTTGTACGACTGCTCGTTGTTCGCGAAGGTGTATTGCATCGAGAGGTCAGCCTTGAGCCACCGCGTCACCTGCGCCTGCGTGGCGCCGGTGAGATTGATCCGCCGGTAAAGCGAGTTCGGGATCACACCGCGCTGATCGTCCCCTGCCACCGCCACGCGATAGTTCACGCGGTTGTCGGGGGCCCCGCCGCTGAACGCGAGGGCGTGGCGCTGCGTCAGCGCCGGCTGGAAGAAGCCGTCGATGTTGTTGTAGAAGGTCGTCGTGTCCGCGTACGGCGCGCCGAAGTAGAAGAACGAGGAGAGGAGCCCCGTCCCGTCGGTCGAGGTCGGCCCGAAGGTCCGCTGGATCTTCGGCTGCGCCCGCACGCTCTCTATACGGAAGTTGTTGCTGTACTCGAGCCCGCCCGTTCCCGCTGTGCCACGCTTGGTGGTGATCACGATGGCACCGTTCGCTGCGTCGATCCCGTACAGCGCGGAGGCCTCGGGGCCCTTGAGGACCACGAGGGTCTCGATGTCCTCGGGATTGATGTCCGCGGCGCGGTTCGTGAAGTCCAGACGGCGGTTGCTGAACGCCGTCGTCGACCCCGGGGCGTCGGAGGCGAGCACCCCCGTGTTCAGGGTCTTGTTGTCGATCGGCAACCCGTCGACGATGATCAGCGGCTGGTTGCTCGAGCTGATCGAGCTCACGCCACGGATGGTGATCGAGGACGAGGCCCCCGGCACCCCCGACGAGCTCGTCACCTCCACCCCCGCTACGCGTCCCTGCAGCGAGTTGATGAAGTTCTGACGCGTTGTTTGCGCGATCTCTGGTCCCGCGACTGCCTGCTGCGAATAGCCGAGGCTGCGCTGTTGCGCCGTCTGCCCCAGCGCTGTGATGACGACCTCGTCGAGGTTCGTCGCCACGCGCTTGAGCTGGACGTCGAAGCGTGCCTCGGAGCCCACGATCCGCTCCTGCGGGGCATGGCCGATGAGACGGTACTGGAGCACCTGACCGACGGCAACGCGGATAGAATAGTCGCCGTCGCGAGTGGTCTGCGTGGCAGTGGAGGTGCCCTTGATGACGACGGTCACAGCCTGCAAGGGGGCTCCCTGCTCGCTAGTTACCTTGCCGGTGACCGATCGCTCCTGCGCCAGGATCGGCGAGGCCAGGAGCAGTGAGCCTATCATCACCGCGAGGAATCGTCTCTGCATGAGAGCTGTTCCGGGGTTGGGGTGACCGCACTCTAACGGAGGTGAGAACACCGGGGTACGTTACGGTCTATGGTAAACCGTGTCAATTACTACTGTCGTGTCCTAAGTATTCTTGTCGGGCTTCCGCTCGGGGCGCAGGGGGCGATGACGGTCGATACCGTCGCGCCGGGTATCACGTACTTACACTTCACCCGGCCCGCCGGCCCCTGGGAGATCCACCTCGCCCGGGTCGACCGCACCCAGGGGCCCTGGACCCTCACCGTCCGCCACGCCGGGGATTCCTTCTGGGGCCGCGAGACCACCTCGTCGATGGCCACCCGCCTTGCCACCTCAGGCGCCGCCGTAGGCGAGGTCCCCGTCGCCCTCAACGCCGACTTCTTCGACCTCCGCACCGGTGAGGTCACCAACAACCAGGTCATCGAGGGCGAGGTCTGGAAGGCGATCCTCGGCTTCGATGTCCCCCGCGAACGCCGCCGTCTCCAGCGCGGGCAGTTCGCCATCGAGACCGATGGGACCCCGGTGATCGGGGGTCTCGCGTTCGCGGGCCGCCTGCGCGTCGGAGGCCAAACCTTCGTCTTCGACGCCGTGAATGCGCGTCCCACCCAGGCCTCGGCCCTCGTCCGTTTTGATGCCCGATGGGGGACCACCCCGGTCGATGATTCCACCAAGCGCGTCACCGGTGACACCACGATCCGTGGGATCCGACTCGTGGCCTATGGTGCATCGGCGCGCGCACGGCTCGACTCGATCGCGATGGCGAGTCGCCGTCGCTGGTGGGGGCGCGCGCCGCGCCTCTCATTCGAACAGCACTTCGTCGCCCCGGCGATCCCCGCGTCAGCCTCGGCCCCATCGCGCGCCGAGCGTATGCTCACTCCGCGCGCCGTCGGCGGCGGATGGCCGGTGCTCGTGCGCGACAGCGTGAGTCTCGCCGCACAGGCCGATTCGCTCGAGCGTACCGCGCCCTCGTTCTCGGCCGCCCGCCACCCGCGCAGTGCGATCGGCACCTCGGAGGGCGGACGGATTCTCTGGTTGATCGCCGTCGATGGCCGTCAGACCGCGAGCGCAGGGATGACGCTGGTCGAGCTCGCCGATCTCATGCGGGAACTCGGGATCACCGAAGGGCTCAATCTCGATGGCGGCGGCTCCACCGCGCTCTGGGTCGCGGGCACCGTGCGCAATCGCCCGAGCGATCCCACCGGTGAGCGGACCGTCGGGAATGCGGTTATGATCGTCCGCGACGGGCCGCGTGAGGCGGCTCCCCGCGCCGAGCGACGCCCATGAGTACGCCGACCGTCCGACTCCGCTCCCTCGATGTCTTCCGCGGCCTCACCGTCGCGGGGATGCTCCTGGTCAACAATCCCGGGAGCTGGGGGAACATCTACCCCCCGCTCGCGCATGCGAGTTGGCATGGGTGGACCCCCACCGATCTGATCTTCCCCTTCTTCCTCTTCATCGTCGGCGTCACCACGCATCTCTCGCGTGAGACGCGGCGCGCGCGTGGCGATGCGGAATCGGCCCTCGTCGGGCAGGCGGTGAAGCGCGGCGCGATCATCATCCTCTGTGGGTGGGCGCTCGCCGCCTTTCCGTTCTATCCGCTCGAGCGGATCACCGGGCTCCGCATCCCTGGCGTCCTCCCGCGCATCGGCCTCGTCTACATCTGCGCCGCATTGCTCACGCAGCGCACGACGCTCAAGCAGCAGGTCATCACCCTCGTCGTGCTCCTCTACGGATACTGGTTCGCGATGACCCTGCTCCCCGTGCCAGGGCAGGGCGGGCCAGGGATCCTCTTCCTCGATTCCGCGCCGCACACCCTCGCCGCCTGGATCGATCGCGCGCTGCTGGATGGACATCTCTGGCGCCAATCGAAGACGTGGGATCCCGAAGGGGTCCTCTCCACCCTCCCCGCGATCGGCACCGCGATCCTCGGCACCTTCGCCGGGCGATGGATCGCGAGCGATCGCCCGTTGCGTGAACGGCTGAACGGACTCTTCGCCGTCGGCGCGCTCTGTGCGATGGCGGGGGCGATGTGGGGGTGGTCCTTCCCGATCAACAAGTCACTCTGGACCTCGAGCTACGTGCTCCTCACCGCTGGGCTCGCCGCGATGGCGATCGCGACGATCACCTGGCTCGGCGAAGGACCATTGATGACACGCCTCACCACGCCGGCGCTCGCCTTCGGTGTGAATCCGCTGCTCGCCTTCCTCGGCTCAGGGCTCATGGCCAAGGTCATGGGCTCGCTCTGGAAGATCGAGGTTGCGGGGAAGATGGCCTCCGTGCAGTCGGTGGTGTACCAGAGCGCCTTCGTCCCGTATCTCGCG